>JAURGC010000002.1 GCA_030833985.1 Algoriphagus sp.
CTATTTGTTCTTTATCAAATGCTTCTTTGATTTTCTCTAGAGTTTCGTAGTAAACTTCCCAATAGGAATCAGTACCCGTCCAAGCACGAACCACCAAATCCAAGGAACTATCTCCAAAATTATTAAGCCATACTTCTGGCTCGGGTTCGGAATGAATGCGACTATCTTTTGCCAAAATTGAAAGGACAACCTTTCTTACTTTTTTCAAATCCGAGGAATAAGCCACGCCCACGTTCATATCTACCCTTCTAGTTGGTTGTGAAGTGATGTTGATTACATCTGCATTGGCTAGGTTTCCATTCGGAATAACGACCTCCCTATTGTCAAAAGTAAGTAAGTGCGTATATAAAATATCAATTCGCTGCACCCTTCCTTTATGTCCCATCCCAATAATCACATCCTCTACCTGGAAAGGCTTAAACAATAGAATCAAAACCCCGCCAGCAAAATTGGATAGGGATCCTTGCAATGCGAGACCTATTGCCAATCCTGCCGCTCCCAAAATCGCAAAGAAAGACGACATGGGCACACCCACAATCGTAGCCACACCGATAAATAAGGAAACAAAAAGCAACGCTTTAACCAATCCTAGTAAGAAGGTACTTAAAGAAAGGTTGGTGTCTCTTTTTTCTAAAATTAATTGAAAGGCAATTAGCAATTTATTGACTGCAAACCTGCCTACGAAATAAAAAATAATCGCGTACAATAAGGAGGGTATTACCTGATAAAGAAGTTGAATTCCTTCATCCAAGAGGGTTTTTAAAGTTTCTGGAGATAATTCCATAGGTATCGTGTTAAATGGTTACTTCTATTTGCCAGCGAAACGCCCAGCGCCACTGAATTTTAGTTTTGTGTAGGCCTGCTTGATGGAAAATCACCCTCCACTCCTTTCTAGTAAAACTCCGCAAAACAGAAAGTGGAGCATCATTTTGGACCATTGGTGATTTGCTAAACCAAGCGGTCAGCCATTTGATTGTATAATAGGCAAGGGGATGACGATGAAGATCATTGATAACAAACCCTATCCTAGCCTTTTTTTTTAACACTAAAAAAAGTTGAATTAGTTCCTCGTCAGTAAAATGATGGGTAAACAAGGTGCAGGTGACGAGATCCACTTGCTCATCCAAAAACTTGGGATCAAACGCATTGACAACCTGCCAATCCACTTCTTCAACTTCTTGCTGCCGCCATTTTGCAAATTCAATGGTATTCGCATTGGCATCAGCACCAATAAACTGGATGGACAATTTATGCTTTTTTGCCCAGGTGGCCATGACCGCAACCATGTCTCCCCCTCCACAACCCAAATCTACCACCTGGTACCTCGCCTGAGGGGCTGCTGCTTGAATTAAGCTCTTCAACCCCCAATTGGTCACCTGATTACCTCCCAGCCAGCGATTGATAATTTTCAATTCCCGAAGGGTTTGCTCCAAGACAGGGCCTGAACAATCCAGGTCGTCCATAATTTCTTTTTCCTTGGAGCGTTTTGAAAATCTATTCATCGTTTTTCAAATAAACTCGATTCTAGCGTTAAACCAGGACCAAAACCTAGTGCTAAAATTTCTCCTTGAATGCAATCATCTTGCAGCATTCTCTCCAAAACAAATAAAATACTGGCTGAAGACATGTTGCCGCAGGTACGCAGTACCTCGAAGGCATGTCGATTTACATCTGGAGCTAGTCCAAAGGCCTCCTGAACTTGAATCAAAATTTGTTTGCCTCCAGGATGAATCGCTACATGCGGTACCTGGGAAAAATTAAACTTGGATTCAAAGAGATCGCGAAGTCCTCGGATACCTTGGTTGAGAAGGGAAGGTATATACTGACTGAGACGCATCTCAAATCCAAAATCACCGATTCTCCAAGCCATGTCTTTTTCCCCCTCCCAAAGCACTTCACTGAAGTATTTTTTAATCTGCAGGCCAGTATCGGATTGCATGACTAAGGCAGCGGCTGCCCCATCACCAAAAAGTGAGTTGGCCAATAAATTATCCTCGGTATATTCCTTCTGAAAATGTAACGTACAGAGTTCCACAGAAACCACCAAAACACGGGCTTTTGGGTTGGCTTTGACCAATTGGTCTGCAAGTCGGAGCCCCGTAAAAGCTGCATAGCAACCCATAAAGTGAATACAGTAGCGTTCTATTGAACTAGCCATATCCAATCTACGGATCAGGCCTAATTCTACCCCAGGAGCCACCATCCCTGTGCAAGACACCAAAATCAAATGGGTTAGGGAAGAAGGTGCCACCTGTGCCTTTTCTAGAGCCGTACGGACAGCCTGCTCAGCCAGTGCAGCTGCTTCTACCTCAAAGACATCCATTCGTGCGGCTGTGCCCGGAAAAGGATGCAACTCCTTATTTTTAGGGAAGAAGGTAAATTCAGACACCTCCTCTTTTTCAAAATCTTTCAGAACACTATGGCGTGATTCTATCCCAGACTTTCGGTACAAAAAATCAAGCTTTCGTTTCTCTTGTCCATCCAGTTGGTGAGCCAACTGCATGAAGCGCGAGATTTTCGCTTGGGGTATTGGCGCTCCAGGATTGGAAATGCCGATACTAACGATACTGGAATTCATGGACCTAAGTTACCAAAATAGTTCTAATTTAGTTTGCACATGGCCCCTTTTCAAAATAGCTGTATCTTGAACCCCATGATAAATAGCAAATGATCACACGCTCCACCCTCCTACACCTCCGCATCCCATTTTCATTTTTCTTGATGCCGGTTTTTTTATTTGCATTGGCCTTAACACCCAATCATAACGAGCTACGAATGCTCCTTGTTTTTTTGAGTCTGCATGTGTTTCTCTATCCCAGTAGCAACGGGTACAACAGTTACTATGACAAGGATGAAGAGTCCATAGGTGGGCTAAAACGTCCACCCAAGGTGACTAGCGACCTGTATAGCTGGTCACTCATTTTTTTTGGTGTTGCATTGGCCTTGGGAGTTTGCATCAACTGGGAGTTGGCAGGTATGCTTGGCTTGTATGGGGTAGTCAGCATGGCCTATAGTCATCCTACCATCCGCCTTAAAAAACATGCTTGGACTAGCTGGATGATTGCAGGACTCTTCCAAGGGTACTTTACGTTCGCAATGGCCTATGCAGGCCTAAGTAATTTAGGTTGGGAGGTGCTCTACAAGCCGCATGTTCTCCTTCCAGGATTACTAACCAGCCTCATGCTCTGGGGCAATTACCCGCTTACACAGGTATATCAGCATGGAGAAGATGCCCGCAGAGGCGATCGTACGCTGAGTCTACTTCTTGGAATTAAGGGTACTTTTGCTTTTTCTGCACTATTTTTTATGTTGACGGCTTCTGCTTTTGTCTGGTATTTTGTGGATAAAGGGCAAACTCCAATTGCTGGATACTACTTAATCGCAGCGACACCTATTGCGTTATTTTTCCTGATTTGGATGGGTCTGATCCTTCGAGAGCCTAAAAAATACGCGATTTATAGCTGGGCGATGGGGATGAATTTCATTTCTGCATTCTCCCTGAATGCCTTTTTTATTTACTATTTTCTCGAAAACACTCAGATTTTGCAAGTATTTAATTGAGATTAGAACGGTTGACCGTGGGTGTTTTTGACTAGAGTACGGGCCACAAATGGAACATGCTGAATGAGGTTTCTTGCCAATACAGAACCCCTGCCTGAACCGAAAAGTCCCTGTATGGCTTTGCCTACACCTAAACGATGGTAAAACTGGGCATTCCAGGATTGAAAGTATCGCTCTTCCACCTCTTTTCGGGTATTCCCTTCTTCCAAGGCCTCCGTCACCAATAAGGCCGAATGCATGGCCATCGCCATCCCATTGCCACAAAGGGGAGTAATTAATCCAGCTGAATCCCCTAGCAGTAGTAAGTGATTTTCTACCGGCTTTTTGCGCTCAAAATTGATCTCCGTAATAACTTCCGGCTTTTCCCATAGAAAGGTACTTCCTTCAAATATTCGTTTTAATAAGGGATTTTTCCAAAGTATGGCCCGTTCCATTTCTTGAATCGAGCCGTACTGCCTAAGCTGATCCCGATTGCCCAAGTAACAAAGGTTAAACTTCCCGTCTTCAATGGCATTGAACCCGCAATAGCCACCCTGAAAATTATGTAAGGCCACTGTATGGGTTGATCCTTCTGCCTGAACATGGTATTTGACCCCGATATATGGGCTTCGTTTCGTAAAAAAGGGGCGCTCCAATACCTGATCCAACTTGCTTCGTTTACCAAATGCACCTAAGACTATAGGCACACTCAAGGATTGAAAATCTGAAAGATCAACTTGAAAGTGATCCTCTTCCTCCAAATACTCGAGATTGGTTACTGTAGTACCCGTCAGGAAGTTTACTCCCTCCTTGCCTGCTTTTTGGTACAGCCAATTGTCTAAAGCATACCTACTGATTCCAAAACCACCCAAGTCTAAGGGGAGGAGAACCGCCTTTCCTTTTGTATCCGAAAACTCAAACGTATCGATAGAGGGAAGTTCTAAAAAATCTGGATAGAGCCCATTTCGCTTCAAAAATCCAAGGACTTCGTTGGAAACATACTCCCCGCAGACACGATGAAAAGGATAGCTCTTTTTTTCCACCACAGTAACAGTGTAGCCCTTTTTGACCAATAATAAGGAAGCCACAAGACCAGAAAGCCCCCCACCAACAATCAGTACCTCACCATACTTCTTTTTCAACGCCTTTGATTTTACTATGCAACCGCCTGTAAAAAAATTAGTTTAGGAACCATCCTATCTTCCTGTTTTGGAAGTTAGTATATTTTCAAAAAAATAGAAACAAACTATGAACACATCCATTCCCATCGCATTAAGGAGAACTGCATTGGTGGTAGGCCTCCTGGGTGCAATGCTTCAGGCTGAGGATTCTTTTGCACAAAGGAAAAAGAAAAAAGGTAAGGAAGCCCCTACTACTACTGCTCCTGCAGTACGACCAGCACCAGCAGGACCTGCCAATGGTCCCAAACCTTACAAGGAAGTTATCACAGCCAAAGCAAAAACTATGGCTGGACTTTTTAAGGTACATCAAATCGACGAAAAATACTTTTACGAAATCCCAGATTCCTTGCTTGGAAGGGACATGCTGCTAGTGGTGCGTATCGCAAAAACTGCTGATGGCATCGGCTATGGCGGAGAAAACACCAGTAACATGATGGTGCGTTGGGAAAAGAACAAAGACGACATCTTACTAAAGGTCGTTTCTTTAAACAATTATGCCGCAGATTCCTTACCGATTGCCAAAGCGGTGGCAGCATCCAATTTGGAACCTATCCTCCAGCGATTCCCAATTAAAGCAAGGCAAACGGATTCAACAGGTACAGTAATTGAAGCGACAGACTTGTTTTCAAAAGACAATCAAGCTTTGGGATTACAGCGCAACAGAAGAACCCAGTACCGGGTAACACGATTGGATAACGAGCGTTCTTACATTCAGCATATCCATAGCTATCCCATCAACGTGGAGGCACGCTATGTACTCACTTATGCTGCTGGCGAACCTCCATCCAATAGTGTAACTGGCTTGATTACGCTAGAAATGAATGCTTCAATGATCCTTCTGCCCAAAGTGCCGATGCAACAACGTCTTGCTGATCAGCGTGTAGGCTGGTTTGCCAGATCCTATGTGGACTACGGAGCAGATGAACAAAGAGCTTCTTCAAGACGATTTTTGGATCGTTGGAGATTGGAAGTTAAGCCAGAAGATCGCGAGAAATTTGCTCGTGGAGAATTGGTTGAGCCGGTTAAACCAATTGTGTATTACATTGACCCTGCCACCCCTGCCAAGTGGGTACCTTATTTGAAGCAAGGGGTGGAAGATTGGCAAAAAGCCTTTGAAGCTGCTGGCTTTAAAAATGCGATATTGGCCAAAGAAGCTCCTACCCCAGCAGAGGATCCGACCTGGAGCCCTGAGGATGCACGGTACTCGGTGATCCGCTATTTTGCCTCTAATATTCAAAATGCATATGGCCCACACGTATCTGATCCTCGTTCTGGAGAAATCTTGGAGTCCGACATCGGATGGTACCACAACGTGATGAACTTACTTCGCAACTGGTTCTTCATCCAGACTGCTGCGATCAACCCAGATGCAAGATCCGTCAAGTTTGACGACGAGGTAATGGGCCGCTTGATCCGATTTGTCTCTGCTCATGAGGTAGGACATACACTTGGCTTACCGCACAACTTTGCTTCTTCGGTAGCTTACCCAGTAGAAAAATTGCGAGATGCGGCCTTTACCAAGGAATTTGGTACGGCGCCATCCATCATGGACTATGCCCGATTCAACTATGTAGCTCAACCAGAAGATCAAGGAGTAAGTTTGATGCCAGATGTAGGCCCTTACGACAAATACGCGATCATGTGGGGATACAAGCCTATTTTGGAAGCCAACAGCCCAGAAGAAGAACTTACCACCTTAAACCAATGGATTCTGGACAAGAAAGGGGATCCTGTGTATCGATACGGACGTCAAGGCAATAGCTACGACCCCACTACCCAGTCTGAAGATTTGGGAGACAACTCCGTGACCGCTTCTGAATATGGAATCAAAAACTTGAAGCGCATCCTACCTAACCTACGCGAATGGACAACAGAAAAGGATAAGCCAGCAAAAAATTACGATGACCTAGAAGAAATGTACGGACAAGTAATTGGCCAATTTAATCGCTACATGGGCCATGTACGTACCCATGTGGGTGGCGTAATGGAAATCTACCGATCTTCAGGGCAGGGGGAAGCCGTGTACACGCACCAAAGCAAAGAAATGCAGAAGGCCGCTGTGGATTTTGTCAACAGGCAATTATTCAGCACCCCAAGCTGGTTGATGGACGAGTCCATCATTGCCAGAATCGAAGACTTCGGTGCATTAGAGCGTATTCGTGGCATCCAAGTAAGTACCCTAAATGGCATCTTGGAGTGGGGTAGATTAGGTAGGGTAATTGAAAACGAAGCATTGAATGGATCAAAAGCCTACAAAATCACCGAGCTATTTGATGATTTGAGAAAAGGAATTTGGACCGAACTTGCTGCAGGAAAAACTATTGACGTACACCGCAGAGCATTGCAACGCGCACACATCGAGCGATTGGAATTGCTCTTGACAGGAAGCGTGGCTCCCTTGCCAGCTCAATTTAGAGCTTTTATGGGCCCACAGATCAATGCCGCCCAATCTGATATTCGTCCCATGGCTAGAGCGGAATTGAAAACGCTGCAAAGCCAGATTAGGGCTGCCATCGGAAGAACTTCTGACCGTATGAGTAAACTTCATCTCGAGGATGTAGGAGAACGAATCAACAAAATCTTGAAGGAAACTTCAGGAGAGTAAGAAAAAAAGGGCGCCAATTGGCGCCCTTTTTTTCTCTACTTGATTTTTTGTTACTTTGGATACCAATCCCAATTTCATGTCCTCACCACTTCAAATCTTAAAGCACCACCGATTACGCATTACAGATTGTAGACTGGTAATCATTGAGGAGTTTTTGGATAAAAGTATTGCCCTTTCTCACTCGGATTTGGAAGAAGCTCTAAATAAAAAATTTGATCGAGTTACCATCTACCGCACGCTAAAAACATTTTTAGAGAAGGATTTAATACACAAAGTATTGGATGATAGTGGGGCCACAAAGTATGCCTTTTGCAGTCATGGGGAAGAGAAGCATGCACACAACCACGAGCATGTGCACTTCAAATGTGAAAAATGCGAGGAGACGACATGCCTCGAAGCTATTTCCTTACCTACAATTCCACTGCCAAAGGGTTTTGAAAAAAAAGAAATGAACCTACTCGTTCAAGGGATCTGCGAAAAATGTCATTAATACCAGTGAGGGCCCTCTTATTCTGATTCCGCAAGTTCTTTTTTTGGCCAAGATACCCCTGGAGGTAAATCCAACACAGGTGGAATAAGGTCAATTCCTTCTCCTTCGTCTCCACCGGAAGCTTTAGTGAGTTTAGATTTGGCCCAAATTCCCAAAAAGTAGCTCAACAGGACATAGGTAAATCCGCAAAGAATAAAGTCAAGTAGGGTGGAGCTCATCCTTTTTTTATTCGAAATTTAAAAGAACATCCCAAAATAGCAAGTGCTAAGTGTAAGAACACAAGACTTTGGTCCCCTAGTATTTGCTTAATCAATGGGATAGGTGGATATTTGCTCCCGAAACTTTCGGCACCATGATTATCAAAACCAAAAAATACCAACTCCCTACAGGTACCTACATTAAAATGGGGTTAATTTCCATCCTCAAAGAACAGTGGTGGGTTATTTTGATTGCCTTGGCAATCTGCTGTGGCTATTTCTGGATAGCTTCCTTATGGTGGTTTTTTGGCGCATTGATTGCTTATGGTTTGTATGTGCTCTTCTGGGCGATACAATTTACGGGGGTGACCCAGATGGAACAGAACAAACCCATTTTTCAAAAAATGGCCTACGAAATTGACAGTCGACAAATCGTAATGAAAGTTTCTGTGAAAGAAGGAATGCCCGTGCAATGGAACATGATCAAAAGAGTAGAAATTACAAAGGATGCTTTTGTCTTGTACCTTTCCAAAGCTCAATTTATCCACCTCCCCTTTCGAATTTTCAATTCTGAGAACGATAAAAAATTCTTGGAAACTATCTTAAAACGAAAAGAGTTGATCTAGAAACCTTGGGGCTGGCTACGTTAAGACCCCATTTTTTTCATTTTTTAATTAGCAAAGCCATGCAAATCAAACTTGTAGTTCTAGGAAAAACAGACCACAGGGCGATACAAGAATTGATAGCCGACTACAGCACACGACTAGGGCATTACATCCGTTTTGAATTAGAGGTTATCCCAGATCTGAAGCAGAGTAAATCTCTTTCTGAAACGCTCCAAAAAGAAAAAGAAGGTGAGCTCATTCTAAAAAAAGTACTTCCATCCGATGAGGTACTCTTACTGGACGAACGAGGCAAAACCTTTTCTTCTCTTGAATTTGCAGACTTTTTACAAAAGAAAATGAATAGTGGGCTGAAGCAGTTGGTCTTGGTCATTGGAGGGCCCTACGGATTTTCCGAATCCGTGTACCAGCGGGCTAATGGAAAAATTTCGCTTTCTAAAATGACCCTGTCGCATCAAATGATACGCCCCTTTTTAATCGAACAAATGTATCGCGCGATGACTATTCTGCGCAACGAGCCCTACCACCATGAGTAGGTTTATAAATTTTAAGTAGGGATTTTTTTTAATCAATTAATCGGGTGGAAGTTGATTTATCTGGGCCATGAACCGTGGACTGCCCACTGTAAAAAATTATCCTAATGTTAATTTTTTCTCTATTTCTTGCTCTAATGTTACCAAATTGTTAACTTTCGTTCATTCAGTTAACATTAACTTGATGAGATATGGCAAAAACACTTCCTTTAATGCTCTTTCTCCTAGGAATTGCTGTTCTTGGATTTTGCCAAGAATACCGCATTGAACCGATCAATTCCGATTTTTCTGGTTCTGAACTAGCCTATACTAAAACAAAAAACCCTGTTTCTATTCACCTTTTTGTGAATGAACAAGAAAAAAATACTCCTATAACAAACTGGGAAGCCCTTCTACAAGAGCTTGACCAAAAAGCCTCCAAAAAACCAGACTCCTTAGCCCTGCTTCGCCATATTTTTCAAAAAACACATCAGCGCTTATTGAAGAATTACAAACAGCATTCTACGGTAGCAGTTCTTTTAAGCCAAGGAAAATACGATTGCGTAAGTGGCTCAGCGCTACTCGGCCTCTTACTAGATCGCTATGGATATACCTATGAAATCGTAGAGACAGACTACCATGTATTTTTGGAAGTACTTCTAAATGGAAAAACAGTGATTTTAGAAAGTACACTACCTGTAGGAGGAATGATCACTTCTACATCGGCAGTAAACAATTACCTCGCTGCTTACAGCAGTGAAGGAGACTTAGCCACACGAAACATCAGCGAAGGTCTTGCCGGTACACGCATAAATACCTCTGACAACACCATTTTTAGAAAAGTAAATTTACTTGAATTGGTAGGCTTGCAATATTACAACGAGGCCATTGTACATTTTAACCTGCAGGAATATAGAAAAGCGATTGACTTACTCACCAAGGCACTTGCATACTATCCATCCGAACGAATTGAAGGACTAAAAGAGTTAAGCATTGAACTTGCCTATCACAGTTATGGATACGATATCCGCAATTGATTGTTCACTCCTTTAGTGTACATGCTGTCCATCTGGACCGTGGACATGTCCATGGTCCACCTCTTCTGGTAAGGCTTCCCTAATGCTGACTATTTTTCCTTCAAACTGAAGGTCCAATCCAGCTAAGGGGGAATTAAAATCCAAATGTACACCCATGTAATCCACCTTAAGCACTTCACCTCGCATCTGATTTCCTTTATCGTCTTGCATCGGAATGACGTTGCCTATACGCAGTAAATCTCTATTTTTTTTACCTTCCTCCTTAAAATTAGCTTTGGGAATAATCACTTTTTTGGCCGGATCGTAGTCTCCATACCCATTTTCAAAATCAATGGTAATCGCAAAACTATCTCCAACAGCCTTTCCTTCCAAAGCTTCTTCCAGCTTGGGTAGAATGTTGTGGTGACCAAATAAAAAGTAAAATGGATCCCTATCAGTCACCGTTTCGTACCAACGGAACCCCGTCTCTCCATCATCCACCAGTAGGGTATAAGAAACCGCTACTACTGCATTTTTTGTTGCAAGCATAGGCATCATTTATTGTTTATCGAAACAGGTAGGTTAGTCCCAGCTGCCCAACAAAATTGGTTCGATCATATCCGGGTATAAACCATTTTTCAGGTTTATTTTCCAAGTACCACTTGTAATTCAACGTATTCACGTATTGAAATTTACCTGAAACTAGTAAGTCGCCAAACCTCCATTCTGGCGCAAGTGAAAAGACCAAATCGACGTATTTATTTCTAAAATCCTTCACTTCTTCGTAGCGGAAATAATAAAAATCATTGTTGTATTCGATTCGCTCTAATTCAATCCCTATTTTTTTCATTCCTTCTACCCATGCAATTCCTGCAAAGATTTGATTACTTGCCGGACCGTTACCCAGACCCAAGGGTTGCCCTCGATGCGTGTAACCATGCCTCACATGATCGTGAATGTACCAGGTGCGGAGTTGTCGGATATTTTCTCGGATTGTTTGTCCAGAAAAGGTCATCTCAGAACTTAACTCCAAAAAGCGATTTTCTTTTTTCAAGTCCATCAAGTGCGAAAATCCGAAAGTAAATGCTCTTCCTGATTCCGGAGTTGTAATAAAATCAATGAATGGACGATCATTATCCCGCGTCCCAAATTCCCCATAAAATTCAAAGTGCCCTTTGGGGTCTATCCATCGGAAAAAGCCTGCACTAAACTGCTGCCGTTTGGATTGGATAGTATCCAGCACTTGCTGGTTTTTCTTTCTCCCGTTAAATATTGGAAGCACATCCTCTAAATCGGCAATTTCCGAACGGTACACATTATTGACGGATGCATATCCAAAAAACAAACCAGGAACCCACTTGGGTTGGTAGGTAACGATCATCCCTGAAAGTTGACGATCACCGTCTTCTTTTTTTGGATAATATACATCCATCTGCTGAAAGTTGTAATCAGAATGTGGAGGTAGAAAATTAGACGCCTTCAACCTTCCAGTCAAAACTTGCCCTTCAAATGAACCAATGGCAGATTGAATGGGTCGACGCGTATTCATCGTGTAATGCAAAAAACCAGGGGCAGAATTTCCCATCAAAAGGGAGTTTCGTCTACCAGGTCCCCACCAAAGGTTCTCGGTAGATACCCCCAAGGAAATAGCGTCCAAGTTTAAGCGAAAGCTGGATTGTCCTGGAACTAACTGTTGAAAGGCGCTCTCACCAAAACGCTCGGGTAAATCGATCCGATTTAAGTACTCGTAATAAAATAGGATGGTGGATTGCTGTTCAATCGGAAAACCTATGAACTCCTTGTTTTGGGCTTTAACCAGTTCGGGTTGCAACTGCAAACTGAATTTCCACCATTCGACAAAAGCTCCCAAGCTAATTACCTGCTGCAATCCCCGATTAGGAATCATGGCGCCATCGTTCGTGGCAAATGGATAGGTAGAGGTGTATTGACTTTTGTACAAAGCAGGGAGAAATAAAAATTTACCTTGCTTACCAAGACGTTGGTGGTAACTTGAAGAATCCAGATCTACCAAGTTTCCCTCCAAATCAAACCCATGTGCTAATCCAAATGCGGCTGTAGGTAGCAATGGGCGAATCATAAAAGAGGAGGCAGAATCCACTTTTCCGGTCAACTGCAATCTACGAAGGTAGTCTTCCAATGAAGGCGCTCCCACTGCAATACTTTGAGCTCTGGTTCCCTGACCGCATGCAAGCATCCCCAACATTCCAATCGCAGCCGCAAGTATTCTTATTTTCATCTGGAATTGGTTTGAATGGCTAAAATAGAAATTTTGGCAATCGACCAAGATTCATCACAAATAGGCGAAGGGCTATTGGTTTGCTTGAGCTCGTCCCGCATGAAAAACCGAACAGAATCCACTTTGGAATGTTCGATAAGCTTTTCTACACGGAATCGGCTCGTGGAGGTAAAAGATCCAAGACACAAGCTTGGCAGGTTGGTTTCAATAGCTCCAGTTTTAGGGTGATTTTGTCTAAAAAAATCGTTGGGAAAAGATTGGTACAAGCAATACGAAGATACACAAGGACTATTTGAAAAGGTAGTGCGAACGACATCAATGCTATCGACACCCATAAACCAGTAATCAGGACCAGAAATCCCATCGTCCCAGTTACCGTCCCAGCTGTCGTGAATTAAGATCTCAGCAGTCAACTTTAAATAATTGTGGGCAGGCAAGTCGTAAAGGGTAACGGCCACTTCCTCGTTGTTGTAATAACCTGCAATAGTATCGTTTCTCCAGATAAATAATCGCCCATTTTCAAAATTAGCCAGATCTAATTTTGAAAAGTTGTTATCATAAATTTGAACTTGATTTTCAACAGATTCCACACAGGAAGCCAATCCAAGGAACAACAAAAATGCAAAAAGGTGTAGGCTACGCAGCAACTTTCCCATAAAAAGGGGGTGATTAAAAATTTAGTCTAACAAAGAAACAAAAAACAAGGCATTTCTTCCAATTTAAAAAAGACAATCTCCCCGTTCCAATACCCTAAGCAAATAAAAATGCCTCTTAGCATTTAAATTGCTGCTCTCGAATCCTTCCTACATTTCACTAACCCGAAAAAAAATAGAGAGAATCGGTTACTTTTACATGATCTTTCCCTGTTTTTATGCCCCTTTTTACACTTGTAGCCGGTGCTCGGCCCAACTTTATGAAAATTGCTCCCCTGATTCATGCTTTGCAAAAGAAGCAACGCGAGGACATTGCCGTGGAATTTCGACTCGTGCATACAGGGCAGCATTACGATAAAAACATGTCTGGGGCCTTTTTTGAGCAACTAAACATTCCTGCTCCCGATGCCAATCTCGGTGGGGGTGGTGGCACTCAGGCCGAGCAAACTGCTGCAATTATGGTAGCCTTTGAACAGGAATTAATTACCCATCGCCCGGACTTAGTGTTGGTCGTAGGAGATGTGACTAGCACACTTGCCTGTTCCATTTCAGCAAAAAAATTACAAATCGAAGTAGCCCACGTAGAAGCGGGCATCCGTTCTGGCGACCTCAGCATGCCAGAAGAAATCAACCGCATGGTCACCGACTCGATCACGGATCACTTTTTCACCACCTCCCAAATCGCCAATACCAACTTGCGGAATGCAAGTGTACCGGAAGAAAAGATTCATTTTGTGGGCAATACAATGATCGATACGCTGCTCGCTCAGCAACCTCGATTCACCAAGCCTCAAGGTGCTCCCTTTGACCAATTGATCCCTAAAGAATATTTTGTAATCACTTTGCATCGCCCTGCTAATGTAGATCAGGTGGAGTCGCTACGCGAATTGATGGAGGCTATTTTGAAAGGAACCGCTGGACTACCTTTGATTTTTCCAGTACATCCTCGAACGGCTAGAAATTTAGAACAATTGGGAATCTCAGCACCGAATCTTCATTTGATCAGTCCGCTGAGCTACTTGGAATTTAACTACTTGGTTCAGCACGCCAAGGGGATTATCACCGACTCGGGAGGGGTGACGGAAGAAGCTTCAGTAATGAACGTGCCTTGTCTTACACTACGAGACAACACCGAGCGCGCCGAGACGATTCATTTTGGGACCAACGAACTAGTAGGCACCAATCCAAAAAATCTCAAGCCTTACTTGGATAAAATCCTACGCGGAGAATGGAAACAGTACCAAGGCATCCCACTTTGGGACGGCAAAACTGCCGAACGCATTGTGGATATTCTCCTCCAACATTACCGTTAAAAAAAGTAATCCCTCTCAATAAAAACCCCTTGTCGGCTTTGCGAGATTACAATCAATCTACCCAGCCTCAGGGTGCAGGAGGGGTGTCAATGGGTTGGATTAGGTCAAATCGTACCGTGAATAAGGTATCAGAAGGACAAGGGCAAAGGGCAGAGGAAAATTTTTTATAGTTGGGAGAGCAGGAAAATTTGGTGCCAAATAATTACTTCCTATTGGTTAGAAATAAAAAAAGCCACCCGAAGGTGGCTTCCAAAATTGTTCAATTAAGATTAGAAAGAAAAACCTAAACTAAAGTTGGCACGAACGCCTGGAGCAAGCTGTGTAAAGTACTGGTCTTGTGTTCCGTAAGAACTGAACACAAATTCACGCTTATCATTCAATAGGTTTTGAACACCAAAGCTGGCACGAATGCGCTCGTCTGCACCGAAGCTTTTGTTGATGTTTAAATTCAAAGAATTGAAAGGTACAGCAAATGTATCTGTACGGTTACCAAAGCCTACCATGTTCAACGTTGGTCCCTGGACGTTGTAATAAATACCTGCTTCCCAACCAGTGCTGAAGTCAGAAAAGGCAATGCCTGTATTAATAATGTAAGGTGCCTGACCAGCCATATCTCGCGTATTACCAATTTTTTGGCCTTCACGCGCTGTAAGCTGTCTAGATCTTTTTTCCGTAGCAGACATGGTAATTTGTGACTCGGTAAGGGTCAAGTTGGTATTCCACTGGAATTTTTCAAGGCTCGAGCTAATAAACTTCAGCGACTTTCTGAATTCCAATTCAACCCCCAAAACAGTTCCATTTCCTACGTTTCTTGGTTGGAAAGATCCTGGATCAGAAAGGAATTGTACGATTTCGATTGGATTTTCAAAAGTCTTATAAAACGCTCCTAAAGACCACATTTCTCCTTTGGGTTGGAACATTTCCCAACGCACATCGAAGTTGTTGATATGGGTAGATCTCAAATTACCATCCCAAAGCACTTCAGAACCGCCATTTGCCGTTTCTTGGAACAAACCACCAATGAATGTTCTACCTGTAATCGGGTCAAGAATTTCCGCGAATGAGAGTTCCTTAAACGAAGGTCTCGCAATGGTTCTTGCCGCCGAGAAGCGTAAATTCTGAGTTTCCTTTAGATTCCAAACCAAGTTAAGCGTAGGGAAAAAATCTAAATCATCTAGCATCTCAACTAGGTCATAATTAAGAGTTCCAGTCTGGTTGGTGCCTGTGTAGAATTGGTTAAACTGTTCCACTCTTAAGCCCAAGATGGCTTTTAAATTTTGGGTTGGGCTCGACTCAAAGGATCCATATCCTGCAAAATTTGTAACATACCCCTGATATTTATTGGGATTGTTTGGAATGAAATCAGGATTATATCGAACCCCATTTCTGTTGGTAGCAGAAAACAAATTCGACTCATTTAGGATAGAATTGGGATTTCCGTCCAAGGAAGTCGCTCCCGTTGGGAATTGAAAACTTTGAATTTCAAAATCTCTGTATTTGAAGGTATAAGCACCGCCCATTTTGATTTTCGCCTCACGTGAAAAAGCAGTTAGATTCTTAGTTAAATCAATTTTTGAGGCCACGTTATATTCCTCCAAGTTTCTCCAAATTCTAGTAGGCAAACCCACTTCTGAAGAAATGGTATTGGTAGGAAGTCTAAATCGAGTAAAACGAATATCTGGATCTTCGATAGTAGAGCGGGTAGGGGCCAACTTCCAATTAACTTCCCAAGACCTTCCTTGGATAAAGTGAGTTCCAGAAAGCAAAATACTAGAAAGTCCTCGCTGACTGTACTCCAAGTTGTACTGGCTCGCTTCAAAATTTGCTCCTAGATTGGTATTTTCAAATGAGAAAAGTCCAGCTTTAGACTCTCCGTTTTGAAGATGAAGTAAATTGAGCTTGTATTTCGAAGTTTTAGTTTTCAAAGCAATCCCTGCCAATCCTCCAAGGAGGATATTGTTTACTCCATAATTTCCTACTTGTCTTTCTAATGATTCCAATTCTGTTTCATTGGAGTCAATCGGCTTTGCAAAAAGATTAAACTGGGCATCTTGATAAAATTCGGTTTCATTCTTGTAGGTCAACGCGGCATTGTAACCCCAAGTAGCTTTAGGGCGGGCAATTTGGTTACCCAAGGAAAGTCCCAATCCAAAATCCATCAAGGAAGTTTGGGCACTCGTACCCAAAGTCTTGTTAAAACCTCTTAGGAGCTGCTGAAATTCTTGCCCCTTTGCTCCGTTAGGATTCCCAACAACTTCACCAAATTGTGGAATGGTGGTTTTGCCACCCGTAGGATTGGCACGGGTACCGTCGTCGTAACCCAACCAATCTGTTTTACCTCCCTGATAGGTCAGGTAATTTTTATTGAAGTGCATGGATGGATTCACTCCACCCGAAACACTTAGTTTAAAGGTTTTCTCTTCAGGGAAATCTTTGGTTTCGATATCGACCACTCCCCCAGTAAAATCAGCTGGAAGTTCGGCAGTAAAAGACTTCGACACCATAATGTTGTCAATCACATTGGTAGGAAAAATATCCATTTGAATGGTATTTCGGTCTGGATCCAATCCAGGGATATCTACTCCGTTCAATACGGTTTTGGTGTAACGATCACCTAGTCCTCGCACATACACGTACTTCCCTCCTTCAATGGATACGCCTGTAACGCGCTTTACTGCAGAAGCTGCATCTCCGTCACCAATTTGACGGAAAGTACTTGCAGAGATCCCGTCCAACAAATTGGGAGCATTCCGTTTCACAGACATCAAGGCAGATTCTGTCGTACGGATCGCAGCAGCAGATACGGTTACAGTCTCCAACTCCGATTCTTCTTCTTTCATCAGGATATCGGGGAGCACCGTCACCTTATCTGCTTCCACTAGTACTTCTGTCAGTGAAATGGAGGAGAATGAGATGTAAGAGATCTGTAGCATGTAGCTACCAGGAGCAACTTGGATTTCAAATTTTCCATCAAAATCAGTTACTGCTCCTGTAGAAGTTTCTTTAACCAAAACGGAGACCCCAAAAAGAGGCTCTCCTGTGGATTCATCAAAAATAGCCCCTCTAATGGTGCCATTTTGGGCAAAAACAAAGCCCGTAATAAATTGGAAAGCAATGAGAAGTAAAAGAATTAGTAGGGGTTTGATTGGTAACTCTTGTTTCTTGGTTGACATACAGCGTATAGTAATTGAAGAAGAAAGTTTAATATGGAAAGGAAGGATCCTTGCAAGACCTTCCTTTCTTTTAGTTTTAGTGTATTAATTAAAATCGTCTAAGGCGCTAGAAGCAGATGCCCAAGTCCAGCCAGCAAATGCTGACTTAGTAGCACCTACGGTATTGGCCTTCAATAGTACTGTGCTTGCATGAACATCTGTGCCGTTACGGAAAGCAGTGGCTAAATTCACTCCATCCTTAAGAGTAGCCTCTAGTTTGTTAAACACCAATACATTATCCGTATAGTTTTGTACTACAGCAGCATCTGCCAAGGAGAGATCCCCTCTTCCTGCATTGGCTACACCATTATAGGTATCCGCTGGAGCGGGAAATCCGAAGAAATAGAGATTTTCAAAAGTTCCTCTTGCTTTAGATCTGAAATCACCAAACTCGGAGGCCGGGTGGCCTTTTACAGAGCCATTTTTTACAGTGTGAGCAGCAACATATGTCCCCTCTGGACCGTCAATTTCAAGTGCATGGTCTGTGTTTTTCCCGCAAATGATCAAGAAGTTGTCAAGTGTGCCAGCCCACGCTTGGTCGGTATCTACTGCATCATCACCAGAGTTCCAGATCAGCGCATTCTTAACCGATACTGTTCCACCAAACCACTCGATACCATCGTCTTGATTGGCAACTACTTCAATATTTTCGATTACGGTTCCAGAACCTACACCTCCCAAAGTAAGGCCATTGATCTCGTTGCCTTCACCAATATTTGCTCCACCATGACGGATAGAAACATATTTCAACACTCCTGAATTATCTGCATCATTTGTTCCACCATACAAACCGTTGGTATCGGAAGCTGGAATACCTTCAATTTGAATTTCAGTAACCCCGCCGGCAAATGAACCTTTGGCATATCCTAAAATTAATACCCCTCCCCAAAGTCCTTCAAGCGTTGGATCCATATTGGGAGAAGCGATTTGACCAGGCATTATTTCATCCGCTATCGAAGTGAAAATAATCGGTTGGGATGAAGTTCCTGCTGCATTAATTTTTGCCCCTCTTGCAATAACCAATGCTGAAGCATTTGCACCAGATCCTACCTCCCCTTTTACAATCACTCCGGGTTGGATGGTGAGAGTAGCACCTGAGGTAACTGTAATTCTACCGGATAAAACATAAACCTTACCAGTAGCCCAAGTAGTGTTAGTGGTAATATTAGAATTAACAACCACACTAGAGGTAGTTCCCCCTTCCGTTTCATCGGTTGGTTTATCATTACCTTCAATACAGCCTGTTAACAAGCCACTAACGAGCAGGATTAAGGTTAGCAAGTTTGACCGTTTTTTCATACGTGTAAAAATTATATTTGGGGTTTTATTTTTTATTACGCTACAAAGGTGTCCTCTTAGTATTACTTTAATGGGAAAATCGAATTACCCTTTTTTTAAAAAATAGTGCCTCAATTAACCTGTATTTAACGAACAGGGCATAAAAAAAGGCTTTTCATTCGAAAAGCCTTTTTAAAGGGGTTTTGATGTTACTTCAATGTTAAGGACTTGTTGATGGGCACTTTTTCAAGTAATGTTTTAACAAGATCTCGAGTGCTCACCTGATCTGCTTCGGCCTCGTAATTGAGCAAAATACGGTGGTTCAACACGTCTTCGGCAATTTCTTTGATGTCCTCAGGCAGCACGTAATCTCGCCCATCCATAAAAGCAACCGCCTTCGCCGCCAAATTTAAGTTGATACTGGCACGAGGTGAAACTCCAAAAAGGATGTATTTCGCTTCGTCCTTCAATCCATAATCCATAGGGAAACGGGTAGCAAAGACTAATTCGATGATGTAATGCTCCAAAGGCTCTGCCAAGGTGACCTTGTTTATTTGATCCCGGATGTCAAAAATATCCTGCTTTGAAAGAATGGGCTGCACATCGGCAGTATATTGCATGTTGGACATTCTGCGCATGACCTCCATCTCGTCCGATTTACTCGGGTAATCAATATGTACCTTCATCATAAAACGATCCACCTGAGCTTCCGGAAGGGGATAAGTGCCTTCCTGATCGACTGGGTTTTGGGTTGCCAACACCAAGAAGGGTCGATCCAAGGGGTAGGTAGTTTCTCCAATGGTTACCTGCTTTTCTTGCATGGCCTCCAATAGGGCTGACTGCACTTTGGCAGGAGAGCGGTTGACTTCATCCGCCAAGATTACATTCGAAAAAATAGGACCTTTCTTTACCTCAAAATTAGAGGCCTGCTGATTGTAAATCATTGTTCCAATCAAATCTGCTGGCAACAAATCCGGCGTAAACTGAATTCGATTGAAATCCAAATGGAGTACCTTCGCCAGTGTATTCACGGTCAAGGTTTTGGCTAGTCCTGGCACCCCTTCCAATAAAATGTGCCCATTGGTAAATAAGCCTATTAACAAGCGATTGATCATCTTGTCTTGGCCTACTACTACTTTCTTCACTTCCTGAATGACTTCCGCAATTTTTTCCTGATGCATGTGACTCGATTTTATAGTATACGTTTTGGCGGAGCTAAATTAGTTGAATTTGTGCCAATCCCCAATCTTACGTGATCGCAACCGGATTGTCGAGCAAGCCATCCAATTTTAGGAATTTTTAAGACCTACGATTAGTTTTTGCATTGGCAAACCCAGTCAATCCAAGCGCACGGAAAACTAGCTCTTGACTCAGCTCCCTAACTTCTCCCACCACCATTCCTTCAATGGAGATTTTCTCCATCGAATAACGGACCAATCGTAAGGTAGGAAAGCCAACTGCAGCGGTCATCTTTCGTACTTGGCGGTTTTTTCCTTCAATCAAGGTTAGGGTGAGCCAGCTATCTGGGATAGCTGCTCGATAGCGAATAGGAGGATCTCGGTCGGGAAGAATTGGGGCTTGTTCCAGTAGCTTAACCAAGGCAGGTTTGGTGTGATAGGGCTTCCCATCCACTTGGATCCTCACACCGGCTTGCAATTGCGCCAAAGCCTGAGGAGTTGGAACGCCCTCCACCTGTACAAAATAGGTGCGCTGGTGTGCAAATCGTGGATTGAGCAACTGGTGATTCAATCCTTTATCGTCTGTAAGGAGTAGCAAGCCCTCGCTATCCTTGTCCAAACGTCCCACTGGATATACTTCCTTTGGGAAATCTTTCAATGATGCTAGAGTAAGACCATCCCCACTAAACTGGGTAAGCATTCCGAAAGGTTTGTAAGCAATAAAATACTGTGGCACGGTAGGATTACAGATCAGCTTCCGCAGCCAATGCAATCAAAATGTGAATCCAGGGGCTTTACTCCCTTGAGCTGCATTTCTAAGTTGTGAATTTGATCCCTAATTTCCATGTCAGCAAACATGTCTCCAGTTAATTTTTCTCTTAAGGCTGAAATAGCTTCTTCTAAGGCAAGCAGTTGTTGTTCGGTCATCACAGTGGTTTTTTGGGTGAAGTAGATTTTTACTTTTAAAAACTACTATTTTATTTAATTCTAATCAAAAATAAGGCCAATTACAGGTCTATTAATTAGCAATTCGTATAAAAAAACTACCAATTCTTTTTTCTTTAAGTTTGCAGCTCTCTTTTAAGAAAGAGGATGATTCCCCTAAATGAATTCGATCACTAAGCAAGCGCCATTTTATTGCTTCCCTGATTTCAACTTCACCTACTACAACTAGCTCCTCTATTTTAATGAAAAATTTCTTTAATCTTTTTGACTTTAACCAACGTGTGGACTACAAAACAGAGGTGCTTTCCGGAGTGACTGTTGCCCTTGCCTTGGTTCCAGAGGCTGTGGCTTTTGCATTTATTGCAGGTCTTTCGCCACTTACTGGCCTGTATGCTGCCTTTGTGATGGGTTTGGTGACCTCCATTTTGGGTGGTCGCCCAGGCATGATATCTGGAGCTACCGGAGCTATTGCAGTAGTCATCGTCACCCTCGCGGCCACACAAGGGGTAGAATACGTCTTTGCGGCAGTTATCCTTTCGGGGCTTATTCAAATTTTAGCAGGAGTGGTAAAACTTGGGAAATTTATTCGCCTAGTACCCCATCCCGTCATCTTTGGTTTTGTCAATGGCTTAGCTATTATCATTTTCTTATCCCAACTAGATCAATTTAAAACAAGTGAAGGAGAATGGCTAAGTGGTACTTCAGCGTATTCATTTACGGGCCTAGTACTCCTGGCCATGGCTATAATCTGGGGGTTACCCAAATTAACCAAGGCCGTACCAGCAACACTTACCGCTATCTTAGTCGTATTTGTGGTAGTTGCACTATTTGGTTTGGAAACCAAAACAGTGGGAGATATTGCAAGCATCAAAGGTGAATTCCCTCCCTTTCATATTCCTAATCTACCTATCACCTGGGATACCCTCATCCTGATCTTTCCCTACTCCCTCATCATGGCTGGTGTAGGCTTGATTGAATCCCTCCTTACCCTAAACATTGTAGACGAAATCACCGAAACACGTGGCCGTGGCAACAAGGAAGCCGTAGCACAAGGGCTAGCCAATGTGGTCTCGGGCTTTTTCTCTGGCATGGGCGGTTGTGCAATGATTGGACAAAGTTTAATCAACATCTCTTCTGGGGCCCGTGCCCGACTTTCTGGCATCGTTGCTTCACTCATGCTTTTGGTATTTATTCGGTTTGGCTCCAGCCTCATCGAGCAGGTACCCATGGCAGCCCTAACAGGATTAATGATTATGGTAGCCATTGGTACTTTTGAATGGGCTAGCTTAAGAACCTTTACCAAAATGCCAAAAAAAGATGTTTTTTTGATGGTCTTGGTTACTGGCGTCACTGCTGTTTTACACAATCTCGCCTTAGCTGTACTAATTGGAGTAGTGCTTGCTGCCCTATTTTTTGCTTGGGACAACGCCAAAAGAATTCGGGCACGTAAATTTACAGATGATCAGGGAGTAAAACATTACGAGATTTTTGGCCCTTTATTTTTTGGTTCAACCAGTGCCTTCGGAGAAAAGTTTGATGTGTACAATGATCCAAAAGAAGTCATCATTGACTTTGCTGAAAGCCGAGTGGTGGATATGTCCGCCATTGAAGCCTTGAACAAAATTACGGAACGCTATCATAAGGTAGGCAAGAAGGTCCAACTTCGGCATTTAAGCCCAGATTGCCGACGCCTGCTTGCCAATGCCGATGAACTTATTGAAATAAATATTCTGGAAGACCCAACCTACAAGCTCGCCGTTGATACGCTAGCCTAATCTTTATTGGATAGAAAAAACGGTTTTTCCAATAGTACCACCTCACTTCCCTTAAAGTAGAGGATTCAAGCTACCTAAGAATCCTCCAGTGATTTTCTTTCTAGGAACGGCCAATTCTTCTATCTTTGTGCCTTGTTTTGAGCCGAATGCCCAGTCAAATTGACGAAGTATTCTCGATTCCTTTTTCTTTAAAAAAAGGGAAAACAAACTTTTCTTTATTCCACCAGAATAGACGCAGTGAAAACGTACCAGGAATTTAAGCAGGTTGACTACCCCCATATCGGCGAGTCAATTCTTCAGTATTGGAAAGAAAATCTGATTTTCGAGAAATCCATCTCCAACCGAGAAGGAGCCAAAACCTTTACTTTTTTTGAAGGACCCCCTTCTGCCAACGGTACACCCGGTATCCACCATGTCATGGCGCGTACCCTCAAGGATATCTTTTGCCGCTACAAAACCCTGCGTGGATTTCAAGTCAAACGAAAAGGGGGATGGGATACACACGGACTTCCTGTGGAACTTCAAGTAGAAAAGGAGTTAGGCATCACCAAAGAAGATATTGGGAAAACAATCACCGTCGCTGAGTACAATAAAAAGTGCCGGGAAACGGTCATGCGTTTCAAAAATGAATGGGACGAACTCACCGAAAAAATCGGCTATTGGGTGGACCTAGAAGATCCCTACATCACTTTTGATTCCAACTACATCGAGTCCCTTTGGCATCTCCTCAAGCAACTTTACGACAAAGGCCTACTCTACAAAGGCTATACCATACAACCCTTCTCTCCCGCAGCCGGCACGGGATTAAGTTCGCACGAGCTCAATCAGCCTGGCTGCTACCGCGAAGTAAAAGACACCTCGATAACTGGTCAGTTTAAACTCAAGGGACAAAACAACACCTACATCCTTGCCTGGACCACTACCCCCTGGACCTTGCCTTCCAACTCGGCCCTAGCCATCGGAGAAAACCTTGATTATGTCAAGGTACGCACCTTCAATCCCTACACCCACCTACCTGTGGATGTGATTTTGGCAAAAGCAAGAGTGTCCTCCTACTTTTCTTCGAAAGCCGCAGAATTGCCTCTGGAAGACTACCAGGCTGGAGACAAACTGATTCCTTACCAACTACTGGAAGAGTTTAAAGGAAAAACCATGATCGGCTGGGAATACGAGCAGCTGCTGCCAATACCAGGCTTGGCCCTTCCGCATCCTGCCTTTACGGTAGTTGCTGGGGATTACGTAACCACCGAAGACGGTACGGGGATTGTGCATTTGGCTAAAGCCTTTGGTGCCGATGACTTCCGTACCCTCGTGCAACAAAAAGTGCCTGGCATCTTTGTGCAAGATGAGCATGGCAACGAGGTGCCTGTCGTAGACCGTCAAGGTAAATTCCTTCCCATCGTTGGCGAGTACCTAGTGGCCAAGATGCAAGAGCATGGGATTAGCGCGCACAAGACCTTTGGTCCGAATGATTTCTACGTCAAAAACTACACGCAGGATGACGAGACCGCTTCAGATTACAAAAACACGGATGTCATCTTGTCTATCCTCCTTAAAAATGAGAACAAGGCCTTTAAGGTCGAAAAATACGAACACAGCTACCCACATTGCTGGAGAACAGACAAGCCTATCCTCTATTACCCACTCGAAAGCTGGTTTATCAAAACCACTGCCTACAAGGACCGCATGGTGGAACTCAACAAAACCATCCAATGGAAACCGGAGGCCACAGGCACTGGTAGATTTGGAAACTGGCTGGAAAATCTAGTAGACTGGAACTTGAGCCGCTCCCGTTTTTGGGGCACTCCACTCCCCATCTGGAGAACGGCCGATGGTACAGAAGAAAAATGTATTGGCTCCATTGTGGAGCTGCAAGCAGAAATCGATAAATCTGTAGCCGCAGGCTTCATGACGTCATCTCCGTACGCAGGAAAGGAACTAGACCTACACCGTCCTTATGTGGATGAGGTAATCTTACAATCTCCCAAAGGACAAAAAATGTTCCGTGAAACCGACTTGATAGATGTTTGGTTTGACTCAGGTGCTATGCCTTATGCTCAATGGCACTATCCATTTGAAAACAAGGACGTCTTTGAAGCTAACTTCCCTGCAGATTACATTGCTGAAGGAGTGGATCAGACAAGAGGCTGGTTCTTTACACTTCATGCTTTGTCGGTGATGCTATTTGACAGCGTATCCTTTAAAAATGTCATTGCCAACGGCTTGGTGCTAGACAAAAATGGAAACAAAATGTCCAAGCGCCTCGGTAATGCTGTTGATCCCTTTAAAACCCTGAAGGAGTACGGACCCGATGCCTTGCGCTGGTACTTACTTAGCAATGCCAACCCTTGGGACAACCTAAAATTCAATTTAGACGGGGTCACCGAAGTGCAACGCCGCTTCTTTGGTACCCTTCAGAATACCTACAACTTCTTTGCCTTATATGCCAACCTCGATGCCTTCATCTATCGAGAGGAAGTAGCCATTCCAGTGCAAGCGAGAACGGAACTAGACCAATGGATCCTGTCGAAGTTGCAGTCCCTCATTCTAGAAGTGGAAACAGCCATGGATGGCTACGATGCCACCAAGGCAACCCGTGCGATTCAAAATTTCACAGTAGATCAACTGTCCAACTGGTACGTTCGCCTCGCTCGCAAGAGATTCTGGAGAGGAGACATGCAGGAAGATAAGCAGGCGGCTTACGAAACCCTTTACGAATGCCTCTTTACCCTCAGCCAACTCATGGCTTCTTTTGCACCTTTCTATGCAGATTGGTTGTACAAAAACTTGACTGAAACAGGAGAGATAGGCAAGGAATCCGTGCACTTGACCAATTGGAATACCGCCAATAAGAACCTTATTAATCCTGACTTGGAAACAAGCATGGAGTTGGCGCAGACGATCTCTTCCCTAGTACACTCCCTTCGGAAAAAAGAAAAAATGAAGGTGCGTCAGCCTTTGCAGCGCATTCTAGTACCAGTGCTTTCCGAAAAATTCAGATCTCAAGTAGCCCATGTGGCAGAGCTGATCCAAACGGAAGTCAACATCAAGGCCATCGAATATTTGGACGATGCATCGGGCATTTTGGTGAAGCAAATAAAACCTAATTTACCCGTATTGGGGAAGAAATTGGGACCAAAAATGCGTTTTGTAGTCGCTGCCTTGCAGGATTGGGGAGCTGCAGAAATTAACCAAATTGAGCGGGAAGGACATTACCTACTTTCGATAGAAGGAGAACAAATCGAGTTGTCACTCGATGAAGTATTGATCAGCTCCCAGGATATCCCTGGCTGGTCAGTAGCTTCTGATCAGGGAGTAACTGTCGCATTGGATGTAACTCTGACCGAAGAATTGAAGCAGGAGGGGGTAGCCCGAGATTTGGTCAACCGTATCCAAAACCTCCGGAAGGACCTTGGGCTGGAGGTACAGGACAAAATCAACCTCCTCGTTTCAGATAGCAACCCCGTAGTGAATGCTTCCATCGCTTTGTTTGGAGGATATATTCAGGAAGAAACGCAGGCTATCTCTCTATCGGTAGGCAACTTAGAGGGGGAAGCAACCGTTTTGGATATGGATGATTTTGAATTGGCTGTGCGCCTAATAAAGGCATAACGTTTTATACATGAACAACTACCTCAAGTATTTTGGAATTACGCTTTTAGTGATCATACTAGATCAAGCCACCAAAATGTGGGTTCATTTCCAGATGGACTTTGGTAGCCCTGGGCAAATTCAAATTTTTGGGGATTGGTTTAAGCTTCATTACACCACCAATCCTGGAATGGCCTTCGGGATGGAGCTTGGGACTGAGTATGGTAAAATGATCCTAACTTCCTTCCGCTTGGTAGCCATGGTGGGCATAGGGTATTATTTGTACTACCTCATCCAGAAAAATACCCATGCAGGTTACATCTGGTGTATTGCACTCATTTTGGGAGGTGCCATTGGCAACTTGGTGGATTCGGTATTTTATGGGGTGTGGCTAGACAACGCCCCTTACAATGCGCCTACACCTTGGTTTCATGGCCAAGTGGTTGATATGTTTTATTTTGATATTTGGGAGGGATACATTCCGGAGTGGGTACCTATTTGGGGGGGAGGATATACAGCACTTTGGCCTATTTTTAATGTGGCCGATGCCTCTATTTTTATAGGAGTTGCCCTTATTTTAATTTTTCAAAATCGGTTTTTTCCTGAGGTCAAAACTGAAAGTAAGGAAGCCACTGAACCTACGGAGGAAAACGTATAATCCATTTTTGCAAATCGAATAAATCTTAGGACCCCAAGGGTTAGTGGATCTGCTTTATTCAAAAAATTGAAAAACAGCAGTTTTTACACATTTTTTCCGTATTTTTCCTGTTCGCGTATCTATAAAGGAAGCTTTTAAGTGCCCTTTAATTTACAAAAGATAGGAATGTAGTATATATACTAGTTTTTTAATTCAAATGATTGTTAATCCAGAAGAGCCATTTCAACTTATCTATTCAATTTTTAGCCATGAATATTTAGGGTATCTTTTTGAATCTTTTGTGGTCCCTTTGGATGATAAAGGAAGACTTACCTATGCCTATCAAAATATTAGTTCGGCTAATGCAAAGGAGTTTGATTCAGGGCTTGATGCACAGGATTACGAAATCATCACACTCATGGATAGCATGCAGCAAGATGTGGTGGTGAAGCCTTACATGAAAAAAGGCAATTTAAAACCCAAGGAATATTTACGAAAAATATTTGATCCGAAGACAGCCGAACCGAAGACCCAAGAACTACTATTTCAGAACTTAGAACTTAAACGAGCAAAAATTTTACCCTTATTGATTGGAAAGCGACTTTTCGAGACTGCTTCAGATGGGAATCCTACTGGAAGAGAGCTCACTGTCCATGCCGAAAAGGCAACCGTCCAATTTCACTTTGATCGTGGTGAATTTAATACTCAATATTACCCTATTCTCAAATTTCAAGGACAAAAACTTCCTTGGCAACATTGTGGAGGCTATTTAGTCTGTAAAGAGCCTGCCTGGCTAATTGTGAACCAACAACTTTTTCATTTTGAAAAAGGAATAGATGGAAAGAAACTTCAGCCATTTTTTAATAAAAACGCCATCCTCGTAGAGCGAAAGTTTGAGCCCGAATACTACCGAAAATTTGTCACCTCACTAATCACCCAGTTTGATGTAGTAGGAAAAGGCTTTGAAATCCATACCGAACAAGGTACACCTGAGGCACTACTATCGGTAAGTCTCCTTCCTGGGGGCACCCCAACGGAGAATTTATTTGGTGAAGATGTGCCCACAAATCCTTCGGAAGATATCATTGTCTTGGAACCTCGATTCAAGTATGGAGAGTTTGATTTTGGGGCAATACAGCATGCAGGAGAAGGTAGTGGCAACTCCTGTCGCTACGAAGAAAAGGATGGAAAATTCACCTTTTTCAAAACCGTCCGCACAACCAAGTTGGAAGAAAGGTATCTCACAATCATTAAAAAAAAGGGGCTTGAATTTATCCATGGCAAAGCGGCTCTTCCAAAAACACAGGCGTTTGAGTGGCTAGGAAACCAAGAGGACTACCTCCGGGAACACCACATAAAAATTGTTCAAAAGAAGGGAGTCAATGGTAAAATGTACCATATTGGTAAAGCACAAATCACCATTGAAGTCAATGAAAATATAGATTGGTTTGACGTCAAAGCACTCATCAAATTTGGAATTTATTTGGTGCCATTTGCCAAACTTCGAAAGCTATTGATTCAAGGAAAACACGAATTTGAACTTCCAAACGGAGAAATTGCAGTGATCCCTGCTTCTTGGTTTATCAACTATTCCGAGCTTTTCAACTTTATCGAGGAGCGGAGTGCCGAAGAGTTGGTTCTTAGAAAACATCACTTGGCCTTTGCCAGAGAATTACAAAATGGGGAGTTAATTCGCCTCAACTTAAGTTTGAAATTGGAGCGCTTACGCCATTTTGATGCGATCGATGACTATGCCCTCCCGAATACGTTCAAAGGATCACTTCGCCCTTACCAAAATGCTGGCTACAATTGGCTACGTTTTTTGAACGAATACCAGTTTGGCGGTTGTCTTGCTGATGACATGGGGCTCGGAAAAACGGTTCAAACCCTCGCCTTGCTTGCTTACGAAAAAGAAGAGAACCCAGGTTTTGCCTCTTTGCTCGTAATGCCGACCTCCCTCATTTACAACTGGGAACTAGAAGCTAGGAAGTTTGCCCCTGATCTCAATATTCTGGTCTATTCTGGCACCCAACGCAATAAAGATCCGTGGAAGTTTAGAGGTTATGATGTGGTATTGACTTCTTATGGCATTGTACGAATGGATGTTGAGCACCTCGAACAGTTTTACTTCAACTATGTGATTTTGGATGAATCCCAAGCCATAAAAAATCCAAGTTCAAATATCGCCACAGCCGTCAATAAACTGAAAAGTAAACGGAGACTCATTTTGACGGGTACGCCAGTAGAAAATGGGACCATGGACCTTTGGTCTCAGATGAACTTTGTGAATCCTGGGTTGTTGGGCAACCAACTAGTTTTCAAAAAGCAATTTCTACAACCTATTGAAAAACAGCACGATCGGGAAAAGGCCTCTCGACTGCATGCGATGATCAAACCCTTTATCCTTCGACGCCTAAAGTCTCAAGTAGCAAAAGACCTTCCCGAGAAAATCACCAATGTAAAATACTCGGACATGACTGCCGAGCAAGAAAAGGTTTATGAAGAAGTAAAAAGCTACTACCGTGAAAAAATCATTGGAGAACTAGCGGGAGCAGGTAGGGGGAATCAACAATTTACCCTTCTTAGAGGTCTTACTCAACTTCGGCAAATTGCCAATCATCCCAAACTGGTTCGGGAGGACTACACAGGGGAATCTGGTAAACTAGAGGATATTACCTACATGCTGCGGGAGACGATATCAGAGAATCACAAAGTGTTGGTATTTAGTCAGTTTGTCCGCCATTTGTCTATTGTTCGGGAATTCTTAGACCAGGAAAATATTCCTTATGCTTATTTAGATGGGGCCACAAGAGACCGACAAGGGGAAGTGGAAAAATTCCAAACCCAAGAAGACTGTAAGGTATTTTTGATTTCCCTCAAAGCAGGAGGAGTTGGATTGAACTTAACCAAGGCAGAATATGTATTTCTACTTGACCCTTGGTGGAACCCTGCAGTAGAAGCCCAGGCGATCGACCGAGCGCACCGTATCGGACAAGAGAATAAGGTAATCATCTACAAATTTATCAGCCGAGGATCGGTAGAAGAAAAAATCATGGCACTTCAAGACCGCAAACTTGCCCTTGCAGGTGAGCTCATCAGTAATGAGGAGAGCTTTATGAAGAGCCTAGATAATGAGGATATACGCGCGCTACTCGACTAAATAGCCTTTCCTACACATACTCCCCTTGGGGGGAAAATGAAGTCGGTAAAAAAATCGACTACGGTGTTCCGTATTCGGCCAATACTAGCCTATAAACAGATTTTTTATTCAGCTGATAGTCAGGGAAGTACCTGTTAAATTCAATTTCTTAACCATAAATTATTATTAAAGTTGGCAAAGGGGTGGGGATATTTTTCTAAATTTTAAGAACGTTTATCCCTTTACTTTTGATAAAGATGCCTAAAGCCAAATCCGATAAAGATCGGAAAATATTTGTTCTAGATACTTCCGTAATTCTCTACACCCACAACTCCATTATGAATTTTGCAGAGCACGACGTCGTGATACCAATCACTGTCCTCGAAGAGCTCGACCAATTCAAAAAAGGGAACGACACCAAAAATTTTGAAGCCCGGGAATTTATCCGGCTTTTGGATAAGTTATCCCGGGATCACATGATTCACGAGTGGACTCCACTCAACGGAAAAACTAAGGGAAATTTCAAGGTATTGATGAATCCTGATAATAACCTGAATGCCAACATCATTTTTGGTGAAGAAAAAAATGACCATAAAATCCTAAATGCTGCACTCTACCTCAAGCAACATGAAAAGGATCGTAAAGTCATTCTTGTTTCAAAAGACATCAACCTCCGTCTAAAAGCAAAGTCCTTAGATATCCTTGCAGAAGATTACGAAACAGGGAAAATCAAGAACATTGTTGAGCTTGAAAACACAGGCAAATACCTATTGGAGGACTTAGATCCGTTGGCGATCAACTCACTTTACGAACGTGGATCTATTGAAGCAAAAATAATTCTTGGCAATCGAAAACGAAAAGCAAATGCTTTCTACATTTTGAAAAGCCAAAAAAATTCGGTGCTTGCCTATTACAATTCCGATGAAAATGTATTGACTCGAGTAGACAAACAACTGGCATACAATATCAAACCTCGGAATGCGGAACAAACCTTTGCCTTGCATGCCATCCTTAATCCCCGCATCAAGCTCGTGTCCATTCAAGGAGTAGCGGGAACAGGCAAAACATTGCTTGCTCTTGCAGGAGCTCTTGAGCAACGACGCGAATACAAACAAATCTTCCTTGCTCGGCCCATCGTCCCTCTTTCCAACAAAGACATTGGCTACCTCCCTGGAGATATCAAATCTAAGCTCAACCCCTACATGGAGCCGCTTTGGGACAACCTGAAGTTTATCCAAAATCAGTACAAAGAGACGGATAAAGAGTATCAAAAAATCACGGAGCTCGTTAATCAAGAAAAATTAGTCATACAGCCACTGGCTTACATTCGAGGAAGATCTCTTTCCAATATTTTTTTTATTGTAGACGAAGCCCAAAATCTCACCCCACACGAAATCAAGACCATCATTTCCAGAGCGGGAGAAAACACCAAAATCATCTTTACAGGAGATGTCTTTCAAATTGATACGCCCTACCTCGACGCACAATCCAATGGGCTATCCTACCTTATCGATCGAGTAAAAGACCACCCGCTTTATGCACATGTCAAATTAGAAAAAGGGGAGCGTTCCGAGTTAGCAAATTTGGCAAACGATTTACTTTAAGGATGCCAGGCAGGTAGTTAAAAAAGATAGCGACATAGGCTGAATTTTCACCAATGACCAACGAAAATTAAGTTTGAGGTTCAATTACTTGATCCTTGGCTCATGGTCTTTCAGTGATTAGTTGCAGGGTTTACTCCTCCTCCCTTAAGCCATAGCCTGGTACCAACGAATACTTTGATTTCCGTTCTTGAAAAATTAATTTGACTCAGTATATTTTTTATACTGATTGAGGATAGTTTGCCATCCTTGCTGCTGAAGCTCAACCGGATTTTCTGTTTCGGCATCAAAAATTACCGCTACCTGAGTGCATTCTCCTTTCTCAACAAATCGAATACTTACTTCTCTTTCGTCGGCTAATTTATAGGTAAAGCGTTCTTTTGGCACCACCTCGGTATAGGTGCCTTCAAAGTCAAAACCGATGTTCCCAAATTTGGCCTCCATTCGGGAGTTAAATTTCCCTCCAACCACCAAGTCATTACTTGCTCGAGGACAATGCCAATCGTCAGAGGCAAAATTCCACTGAATAATGTGGGTGGGCTCAGTATAATAAGCCCATGCTTTATCTAGGTCCGCCAAAATAGTGGCTTGAATTGTAATTTTTGTAAAAGACATTTATTCTGTTTTTTGGAAATTGAGACTATCTGCTTTTTCACCACTAACCAATGAAAATTAGGCTTGATGGTAATTACCTAAGCGGTGTACAATTGACTTGCCTAGGTCTGTGGCTCATGGACTTTCAGCGATTATCCGTAGGGATCAACGCTCAATTTGAGCCACTGGCATTATTGCGGATACTTACAAACTCATCATTTCTTTGAAGCGCGCAGCCTGTCTCCGGCTCACTTCAATGCGGTCCCCCCCCTTGAGGGTCACCACAAGTCCACCATTGAACCAAGGCTCTATCCCTTCTACCCATCCTAGATTGATAATGTGCTTTCGGCTGGCTCTAAAAAATGACTTCTCATCCAAGCGCTCGTCCAAGGCATTTAGGGATTTGTGAATCATCGGCTTGAAATTGTCAAAATAGACCTTAATGTAATTGCCGTCAGACTCAAAAAGTCGCACATTGGACAGGCGTACAAACCAGCAACGGTCTCCATCTTTTACAAATACCTGGTCCTCTAGAGTCAATTTCTTTTGATTGAAGGTGCCTTCTAGCTCTTCGCGTTTGGCAATCCCATCTATTTTTCCAAGCAATTTTTGAACGGCATCCTCCAATCGCTTAGGCTCAATTGGCTTGAGCAAATAATCCAATGCATTGACTTGAAAAGCCTTTAATGCATACTCATCGTAAGCAGTAGTGAAGATAACATGGGGCAAGTTGTCTAACTCCTCCAACAAATCAAAGCCTGTTTTTTCTGGCATTTGAATATCTAAAAAAATGACATCTGGATGCAGTTGATCAATCTTTTCTTTAGCATCATCCACATTTACAGCTTCTCCTACCACTTCCACTGTTTCCAGTTGATTCAATAAATTAATTAGCTCCTTGCGGGCTAAACGTTCGTCATCGATTACTAAGGCTCTCATAAGGGTTGAGTTAATTAGTCTAAAGTAAGTGTTTGTTTTGGAATTTTAATTTCAGTAATCACAAATTCGCTTCCAGAGTTAAAAATCCGGAAACTTGCCTGATCCCCATACAATAGGGTAAGTCGTTGTTGTGTATTGTACAAACCATGGCCTCCCTCCTCATCCTTCATATTATTGCTAGACTTTGGGGTATATTGTCCACTATTTTTGACTTGAATATAGAGCTCTTCCCGAAGACCCTCTCTGCATTTAATTTCTATTACTCCCCCCCTGACCAAATTTGAAATGCCATGTTTAATGGCGTTTTCTACAATGGTTTGAAGCATCATTGGGGGGATTTTGAAGGCATAGGCCCCTTCCTCGATATGGTATTCCACATGCAACCGTTCCTCAAACCGAATAGCTTCCAAAGCCAAATAATCCTTAACCGTAGCCAGTTCATCAGCAAAATCAATAACCTGCTTTTTGTCCAACATCAGGGAAAAGCGAAGCATGTTTGAAATTTGAGTAATTGCTGTTTTGGCTTTCCCAGGATCCTCATCCACCAAGGCACGAACGGAGTTTAAGGCATTGAATATGAAATGGGGATTCAGCTGACTCTTCAAATGGTTGAGACGGATCTCATTTATTTTTGCTTCGTACCGAAGTGTCGTATTGTAATTGTCCAAAAAATGAAATACAAAATAAAGCAGTACCCAAAATCCATAATAAAGGAAACTGACAAAAAGATTTACAGAAATGACTAAGACCCTGAAATCGGATCCTGGATTAAAAGTACCAAATACAAGGCTGATCAGCACCTGTGCCAGAACGTTACTCACTGCCAACACACCCAATAAAAAAATTACCTGCAATAGCAATCGATATCCGGGGAGTCTAAGCCACCCAAAAGACTTGATCATTAACCTAAAAACATGGGTAGAAAGTAGGTAGTAGCCAGACAGAACCACAAAGGACCAGGTTTGAAGAATCGAAATTCCTTCAGACAAGGAAGCAAAAAAAACATTGACAAAAGCAAAGCTTCCCCAGCCTAAAACTTGCAATAGCCAATAGAGTGTACTTCTGTTCATGCTTGGCAAAGTTAAAAATGGAGGCCTAGAATTCCCTTCTAATTTGATAAGAGGGCAATGAGGTTGATTTTACGCTGTTTTTCAACGATGTAATTCTTGCTTCAAGAATCTTCCCGTATGACTTTGCGGGTGTGCTGCCACTTGTTCGGGACTACCTTGAATCACAACAGTGCCTCCTTTATTTCCTCCTTCAGGCCCCATATCTATGAGGTAATCGGCGACCTTAATGACGTCTAGGTTATGCTCAATGACTAGGACAGTATTTCCCTTATCTACGAGTTTTTGCAGGACATTCATCAACAAGTCAATGTCCTGAAAGTGCAAGCCTGTTGTCGGCTCATCCAAAATATAAAACGTTTTACCGGTATCTTTTTTAGACAATTCTGTGGCTAATTTTACCCGCTGTGCCTCCCCCCCAGATAGGGTAGTGGCATGTTGTCCAAGCGTAATGTACCCTAAACCTACTTCACTTAAAGTAGTGATCTTTCGTAGAATCTTCGGTTGGTGTTCAAAAAATTCGACTGCTTGTTCTACCGTCATATCCAGCACATCTGAAATAGACTTCCCTTTAAAGCGAACTTCAAGGGTTTCTCGATTGTAACGCTTGCCTTTGCAAGTTTCACAAGGAATATGGACATCCGGAAGAAAATCCATTTCTACCAATTTCATACCTGCTCCCTCACATTCCTCACAACGACCTCCTTTCACATTGAAAGAAAACCTTCCCGGTTTATACCCACGAATTTTTGATTCTGGAAGTTCGGTAAACAGGGTTCGAATATCTGAAAACATGCCAGTATACGTCGCTGGGTTAGATCTAGGAGTTCGTCCTATCGGACTTTGGTCTACCTCAATCACCTTGTCCAAATGCTTTAAACCATCAACATGTTCAAAAGGCATAGGCTCCTTTTTAGCATGGTAAAACTCCCTATTGAGAATTGGAAAAAGTGTTTCGTGAATCAATGTACTCTTTCCACTACCAGAAACCCCTGTAACTACAATCAACGTTCCCAATGGAAAGTCTACCTGAACATTTTTTAAATTATTTCCACAAGCACCTTTCAAAACCAGTCGTTCTCCAGTGCCCGCCCTTCGTACACTCGGAATCGCTAAACCCAATTTTCCTTGCAGGTATCGTGCCGTCACCGAGTTAGATTGCAAAAGTTGCTCTGGAGGCCCAGCCGCTACTACATGCCCCCCATGCCTTCCCGCTCCAGGGCCCATATCCACAAGGTAGTCCGACTCCAACATCATATCCTTGTCGTGCTCAACCACCAAAACGGAATTGCCTAGATCCCGAAGTCGCTTCAGTGCCTGGATCAATTTCACATTGTCTCGTTGATGAAGACCAATGCTAGGTTCATCCAAAATATAAAGCACACCAACCAGCTGCGTACCAATCTGGGTAGCCAAGCGTATACGCTGGGCTTCTCCCCCTGAAAGGGTACGCAAAGGTCTATTCAAAGAGAGGTAATCCAATCCGATATCCATCAAAAACCCTATTCGTTTTCGAATTTCTTTCAGCACTTCAGTACCTATTCGTTGCTGCTTTTCGCTCAGTCGCTCCTCTAGACCTTCAAACCAATTTGCCAGCCCTTGAATATCTAGCATGGCCAGCTCCCCGATATGGGTACCGTCCAATTTAATGTGCAGAGACTCTTTTTTGAGTCGGTAGCCCTGGCATTCTGGACAAGTCTTAGAAATCGTAAATTCCGCCACCCAATCCTGAATTTTATCCGAACCCCCTTCTTGGTATTTCTGAAGAAAATTGACAATCCCCTCAAAAGTTGTATTCCATTGAGTTCCTGGATATTTCACCGAATCTACTGCCACCCCAATCTTATCTCCGTACAACAAAACGTCAATAACTTCTTCTGGAAGATCCTTAATTGGAGTACTCAAACTACATTTGTAATGCTTGAGCAACGCTTCAATTTTTTTAAAAATCCAAATGTCTCGATACTCTCCCAGTGGAGCAATTCCTCCACGAGTAATACTTAGAGTAGGATCTGGAAATATACTTTCTCTGGTGATTTCTTCAATTATACCTAGTCCATTGCAGCTGGGGCAAGCCCCGTAAGGAGAGTTGAAGGAAAAACTATTGGGAGCAGGTTCCTCGTAGGAAAGCCCTGTTTCTGGATCCATCAAATACTTCGAAAAATAATGGATTTCCCCGCTCTCCTCACGCACCATCAATACCCCTTTTCCATGTTGCAAAGCTGATTTTAGGGATTGGGCAATTCGAAAACGATCGCACTCTTCCGCCACAATCCGGTCAATAACTATTTCTATATCGTGAATCTTATAGCGATCCAACTGCATTTTTGGTGCAACTTCAAGAACAACCCCATCCACGCGTACTTTAGAAAAACCTAGCTTTCGTACCTGCTCAAAAAGTTCTCGGTAATGTCCCTTCCTCCCCTTAACTACTGGCGCCAAGAGATACAGTTTTTTTCCTGCAAATTTGGTGACTAGCTGATCCAAAATCTGATCCTCTGACTGTCGAATCATTAGTTTACCTGTATGGTAGGAATAGGCTTCACCTGCTCTGGCAAATAAAAGACGCATGAAATCATAGATTTCCGTGACCGTCCCTACTGTGGATCGAGGATTTTTAGAAGTGGTTTTTTGTTCAATGGCAATAACAGGAGAAAGTCCATTAATTTTATCCACATCAGGACGCTCCATTCCACCAAGAAAAGATCGTGCGTACGCAGAGAAGCTCTCCATGTACCGCCGCTGTCCCTCTGCATAGATGGTGTCAAAGGCTAAAGAACTCTTTCCACTACCACTCAGTCCAGTGACTACCACTACCTTATTGCGTGGGATCTTTAGATCTATATCCTTCAAATTGTGCTCTCTCGCACCAAAAATCTCTATGAATTCTTCCTGTACCGCAGGCTGTTGGGTCATGTGTTAGCGAAAATTAGGAATCGGTGAAAGTACAATTTTTTTAACGAATGGGAAACCGCCAAAAGGAGGAAAAATGCTGAAAATACCTAAACCGAAAATGGGCACTTTGCAACTCTGGACGCTGCCTTCAACTGTTTTTCCACTTCTAACCAAGCAGCTGGTTGGTAATAAAAATTGGGAGAAAGCACTTGATTATCCCATTCTTGATGAAACACCTCCAAAGTTGAGCTCGCCGCTGGGGGAACAATCCATGTCCAGTCTGCTTGCACCTGCCTACCTTTGGATTCTTCCTGTTTACAAAACTCCAAAAATTGATCTGACGCAGTATGGTGATCGACAAGCACCACTCCTTGAGCTTGAAAAGAATGAAGCACTGCCTCTTGTAGTACAAGAAGAGCTCTATCTTTCCAAAGTGATTTTAACTGTCTTGTATTCAACTTCAGTTTTTTTGCAATTATTGGTAGCTTATTGTATCTCCTCACATCCCCCAAATTTCTGGAAGCAATTTCTGTCAACATGTACCACCCATTAAAAGGCGCACAAGGAAAAGATATTCCCCCAATTTCTAAGCGCATATCTGAAATTACCGGTACTGCATACCATTGAAGCCCAAGCTCTTGAAACCAAGGGTATTCTGGATGAGTTAAATTTACCCGAAGTACTTTGTCCTCTGGTATCACAAACCATCGGACCGGATCCTTCTCACGTTGGATCAATAATGGCAACAAATCAAAATTTGTTCCTTTTCCTTCCCATCCTAAAGACTGGCAATACTTGGTAAATTCTATGGAGTCCGGATCTCCAATTAGCTCCCCATTGGGCAAGGAATACCCTGCAAATCGAATCAACTGCTTATTCAAAATGCGAAATTGAAAACCGCCTTCTTCTTTCGTTGCATACACCGATAGCGTAGATCGGATTTTCCCTCCCTGTGTTGCGGATTCCAAATGCTCCATGGCATCGGCAAATACTTCTTCCGAAGTGGTGAGGTTTCTTCGGTCTCTGACTTTTAGTGTTTTCCAAAATAACCTCCCCATGCACCTATTGCTATTTCTCCAAGCCAACTTTCCCCCAAAAGTAAGTTCCTTAGTGGTCAGCCGATACGTGCCAGTACGTTCAATCTCAGCCTGTACGAGTTCCAATCTACTTTCTAATCCTAACTCTTTTGATTCGGAATAATAGTGGCTTAAAAACGATTGAGCTTGATCAAAAAGGGAAGAATTGCGCATGCTACTAAAAAGGAGTGATTTTTTGGGGTACAAGCCAAGAAAACTTGGTTCAAATCAATTGGTGGGGAGAGTGGGAATTGAAACTCTTTTTTTAGGCTTATACTCAACCTTAAAGAACAAACTCCCAACAGAAAGAAGTAGTTTAGTTTTTCCTCATTTTTTTATCACCTATTCAACCGGTTCTTTTTTCTTTCCCCTCCTACTACCTAGCATCTGATTAATCGCGTTGGATTTGATATTTAAGGAAAGAAATGCGGAATGGGTTCACATGGGATACACTTTTGAGTTAGCTAGGAATTTATTCCTTCCATCAAGTCTAAAATTTCATTTAAAAACTCACGAGAATTGGAAAGTCGAGGAATTTTATGCTGCCCTCCTAGCTTGCCTTTTTTTGCCAGCCAAGACTCAAATAGGCCCGATGGCGCTGCATGGAGGCGAAGTCGCTGGAGAGCCAAATTTTTATACCTTTTGGCATCGTAATCTGAGTTCAATTGGCGGAGGCGTGCATCCAACTTCTCTGCAAAATCCTCCAAACTTTCTGGGGCAGAATTGAACTCTACCACCCATTCGTGGGCGCCTTTAGATTTTCCTCCTTCAAAATAGATAGGCGCAGCCGTAAAATTGACAATGGTAGCTCCTGTCAACTCACAAGCAGATGCAATCGCTGCCTCGGCATTCTCTACAATCACTTCCTCTCCAAAAGCATTGATGAAGTGTTTTGTTCTTCCTGAAATCCGAAATCTATACGGGAAAGCAGATGTGAATTTAATCGTATCTCCAATTTTGTACCGCCACAATCCCCCATTCGTAGAAATGACTAGTGCATAATTTTTTCCAACCTCAACCCCTTCTAAAGAAACCACCTTAGGATCCTTTTTATCCAAATCCTCCGTTGGGATAAACTCATAAAAAATGCCATAATCCAACAACAGAAGCAGCTCGTCTGAATCTGGCAGGTCCTGCATCCCAAAAAATCCCTCGGAAGCATTGTAAGTCTCCATGTACCGCATCTTCTCCGAAGGAATCAGTTGCCTGAATAAATTTCGGTACGGTCCAAATGCCACGGCTCCATGGAAAAACACCTCCAAATTAGGCCAGACCTCTAAAATATGAGTGGCTTTTTTAAGTTCAAGGATTCGTTGCAGCAAGACCAGGGTCCAAGTGGGTACTCCTGCAATAGAAGTTACATTTTCATTCATGGTTTCACGGGCCATACGCTCAATCTTGGCTTCCCAGTCAGACATCAGGGCCGTTTCCAAAGAAGGAGTACGTACAAATTGAGCCCAGATAGGAAGGTTGTGCATGATCAAGGCAGAGACATCACCAGCACGAGCATTCCCTTTGGAATGAAGTGGTTCTTTTTCAAGTGTTCCTCCAATGGACAAACTCTTTCCTGTAAAGATTTTGGTGTCAGGAAAATTATTGACATACAAGGAAACCATATCTTTCCCCCCCTTGTAGTGACATTCCTCCAAACTCTCTTCAGATACAGGAATGTATTTGCTCCGACCCGCCGTGGTTCCTGAGGATTTGGCAAACCATTGAATGGAAGAAGGCCAAAATACCTGTTGCTTTCCTTTGATAGTTTTTTCCAAGTAGGGACTAAATGACTCGTAATCAGAGAGAGGTACCCTGGAGGCAAACTCATCGTAGGAGCTGATGCGATTAAACAGATGGAGCTTCCCTATTTCGGTATTTTTCGCTGCTTCTAGCAATTCAAATAGCGTGGTTTGCTGTACCAAGTGGGGGTCTTGCTTAAACTTGTCAATTTGACCCAACCGACTTTTAAAAATCCAAGTCAGAAAACTATTGAGCACTTCCATTTAGGAAAAATTTTTACGTTTCAACTCAAATTGTGTTCCTAAATACACCTTTCGTACTTGCTCATCTGCCGCTAATTCCTCAGCTGTACCAGCTTTTAACAAACGGCCTTCAAACATTAAGTACGCACGGTCAGTGATCGAAAGAGTTTCATTCACATTGTGGTCGGTAATTAATATTCCAATGTTTTTAGTTTTTAGCTTGGCGACAATAGTTTGAATCTCCTCCACAGCAATGGGATCCACTCCCGCAAAAGGTTCATCTAGGAGCACAAACTTTGGGTCCACAGCCAAAGCTCTGGCAATTTCTGTACGGCGGCGCTCACCCCCAGAAAGTACCATCCCCAAGTTTTTTCGTACATGGGTCAAGCTGAACTCTTCCAAGAGGCTCTCCATTTTTTCTTTTTGTTGGACTTTAGTGAGCGAGGTCATCTCCAACACCGCCAAAATATTTTCTTCCACTGATAACTTGCGAAATACAGACGCTTCTTGTGCTAGGTAGCCTATCCCTAACTTCGCACGTTTGTACATTGGAAGTGTCGTGATGTCTTGTTCTTCCAAAAAAATCTTTCCCGAATTCGGTTGAACAAGGCCTACAATCATATAAAACGAAGTGGTTTTACCCGCCCCATTAGGTCCCAAAAGCCCCACAATTTCTCCCTGGGATACCTGTACCGAAATGTCGTTAACCACAGATCGGCCTTTGTATATTTTAAGAAGGTGCTCAGCTCGGAGGATCATATCTCAGTCAAATTTGATGTCTTTCACGTAGAGTTGCAAACTACTTTTGTCACGAAAGAAATTTTCGCGCATTTCTACCACAAGATCAAACCGCATTTTACCACGCAGCATATTGACGGTAGTCAAGTCAGGATCTTTGGTTCGGTCTGCCATACCAAAGCCTAAGCAAACAGGGGTAGTAACCTGCCCATCCTGTATGATTTTGAAACGCAGATGCTTGTCTTTAAGGACGGTAACTTCCTCGGCATATACATTTTGAATTCGAAATATTGGCTCTGTATTGCCCGGTCCAAAAGGGGCCATTTGTTTGAGAATGTTGTAAAACTTATAGTTAATCTGATCCAAAAGCAATACATCATCTACCTCAATCACGGGCTTGAGGTGGATGGCTTCAATGCGGCTTTTTACGACTTCTTCAAATTTCTTCTGAAATGCTGGCACATTCTTTACATCTAAGGTCAATCCAGCAGCATATTTATGCCCTCCAAACTGATCCAGTAAATCCGCACATTCCGCAATAGCCTCGTATATGTCAAAGTCTACTACAGATCGTGCACTTCCTGTTGCCTTGTTGTTGGATTCGGTAAGGATTATTGTCGGTCGATAGTATTTTTCGATGCACCGACTAGCTACAATACCTATCACCCCCTTGTGCCAATCTTGTTTGAATAAAACAGTTGCACTAAGCGATCCTTCTACCTCCTGCAATTCTAACATTTCAAACGCCTCTTTGGTGATGTGTTCGTCAAAATTTCGCCGAGTTAAATTCACCTCATCTACCAACTTTGCCCGATCAATGGCTTCATCCAACGTAGGGGCTATCAACAATGCCACCGACGCTTTGGCATGTTCTAGTCGGCCAGAGGCATTGATTCGAGGGCCAATCTTAAAAACTATGTCAGAAATTTGTATTTCCTTTTCAATTTTGGAAAGTAAAAGCAAAGCTTTTAGCCCCGGCCTTGGTGCATTATTTATTCGATCAAGTCCATAAAATCCCAAAATTCGATTCTCCCCGGTAATGGGAACTATATCGGCAGCAATACTTACCGCAACCAAATCCAAATACGCATACAAACTGGACTCTTCCATCCCGCTTGCCTTGGCATAGGCCTGAATCAACTTAAACCCTACTCCGCAGCCGCTTAGCTCCTTGTAAGGATAGGTACAATCGCTTCGCTTTGGATCAAGTACTGCTACTGCTTTTGGAAGTTCATCTCCCGGGGTGTGGTGATCGCAAATGATAAAATCTACCCCTAACTCAGTCCCCAACTTCACTTTTTCAATTGCTTTGATTCCACAATCAAGTGCCACCACCAAGGAAAAGCCATTCTTCGCAGCAAAACGAACCCCAGCCTCTGAAATCCCATATCCCTCCTTGTACCTATCTGGAATGTAAAAATCAACGTGAGGATAAAAGCCTTTCAAAAACTCATAGACCAATGCTACTGCAGTAGTACCATCTACATCGTAATCCCCATAAACTAATATTCGCTCTTGATTCGTGATGCTTTGCTGTAGACGCTTTACCGCTGCCTCCATATCTTGGAGCAAAAACGGGTCGTGAAGTAGGTTGAGACTTGGTCGGAAATAATCTTTTGCCTGCTCAAAATTTGCCACCCCTCTATTAATCAACATATTAGCTAAAGTGGCGTTCACATTGATGTCCCTGCTCAACTTTTCAATTGCAGCTTGAGCTGTTTTTGGCATTTGTTTCCAGACGTACTCCATAAGGTAATATTACAAGTAATTCCGCAGCAAATTGAAGACTTGAAATGGATCCTATCCTTTTAGCGGGATTTCATCCAAAAGGTTCCCTAGAAAACTTACCTATCCTTTCGAAAATACCACCAAAGTCCAGCTGGAAAAACCAATGCTCTTAATTTCAACGTGTTTTTCTGTGAAAAGGTCAGTCGTGTATCTAAGTGAATTTTTCTATACCACCAGGAAGCAGCCCAACAATGACCAACCACCGCTACAAATAATGTTAGATAGGTAATTAATTCAATCATCCTAGTTTTTTCGAAATTCCAGTGCCGCCCAGTTGTCTTTAGTCGATTGAGAAGTCAAACGAAGCCCATTCAATGAGGCAACCTGATTCAAATCGTCGATATCTTCCGAATAAAATCCACTCAAAAGTAGAATTCCCTGAGGAGCCAATAAACTCGAATAAATCGCTAGCTCGTCCAGCAACACATTTTTATTGATATTCGCCAAAATAAGTTCAAAAGGCCCTTCTGGCTTTACCTCTCGGATCGTGCCAAGTCCCATTCGCGTACTGAGTCCGTTCAACTCAAAATTTTCATTCCCATTGTCTACACACCAAGAATCAATATCAAAAGCTTCTACCTCCTTTGCACCGAGTAAATAGGCCATAATTGCCAAAATCCCCGTTCCTGATCCTACATCCAAGACCCGTTTGCCTTGATGATCAATTTTGCCTTGCAAAGAAAGTAATTGAAAGGTGGTGGCATGGTGCCCTGTACCAAAAGACATTTTGGGATTAATCACTATTTCATGCTGGAAACCTGATTGAGGGGCATGGAAGGAGGCTCGCACATACACCAACTTGCCTACTTCGATTGGATCGTAATTTTTCTCCCACTCTTCGTTCCAATTCACTTTAGGAAGGACGCCTTCCACCACAGTGAGTGCTGCAGGTTCACGATAGGTGAAGATGACTTCGTCAAATGAATCTCTGGAAAACTGTTCTTGAAGCACATACGCTTCTATGCCCGTTTCGGTTTCCAAAAATGAATCAAACCCAATTGCTGCAAGTTCGGCAATTAGGATTTCTCGGTACTCTTCCAGACAGGTAAGGGTCAATTGTACGTAATCCATCATTAATTCAAGTAAATCCTAGCCATTGAAGCCTAAAGTAGGTTCAAAAAGATCCGCGCCCGGCGGATCTTCTAATTAAAATGACTTGATAATTTCAATAAAGTCACGGGATTTAAGAGAAGCGCCTCCAATCAAGCCTCCATCTACATCGGGCTTACCAAAGAGTTCTTTTGCATTCCCTGGATTGGCAGAACCGCCGTACAAGAGGGAGGTTTGAGCAGCTAAATCAGCTCCATATTTACTCGCCAAATGAGCTCGAAGGGCTGCATGCATTTCTTGTGCTTGGTCGGCAGAAGCCGTCTTGCCCGTTCCAATAGCCCAGATGGGTTCGTAAGCAATCACCACCTTTGCAAACTCCTCAGGAGAAAGGTGAAATAAACTGGCTGTCAGCTGTGCTTTGACTGTTTCCTCCTGAGTACCTGCCTCACGAATTTCCAAAGATTCCCCACAACAAAAGATAGGAGTCAATCCATGGGCCAAGGCTTGGTTGACCTTGGTTGCTAATAGGGCATGGTCCTCTTTGAAATATTCTCTGCGCTCTGAATGTCCCAAAATCACATAGGACACCCCAAAAGAGGCTAGGATCTTAGCAGAAACTTCTCCGGTGTATGCTCCACCTTCTTTATCTGAACAATTTTGTGCTCCCACCGCTATCCCCACTAAATCCCCTACCAATTTGTTTACTGCATATAAATGCGGATAGGGAGGGTTGAGTACGACAGTCACGTCTTGAATTGCTTCGTCTTTGTACATCTGGACGATCTCGCTAGTAAGCTGCTGCCCTTCTTCAAAGGTGAGGTTCATCTTCCAATTGCCGGCTACGATTTTCTTTCTCATAAGGAGGAATCTATTTTTTAGGTTTGAATAAACTTGAGCAAAAAGTAATTTGCTTCAAAATTACCAAAAATGTCCACTTGGGGAAGAAATAACGGAGAGCAGTTACCAAAAAAGAATTGGAGCCTGGCAGAAGCGCGCGGAAAAATGGAAACCTTCTGCGCTTATCAGGAACGTTGTCCTTGGGAGCTTCGCCGCAAACTTTTTGAAAAAGGCATCCAAGGAGAGGCCATAGAGACAATTCTTGCCGAATTAGCAGCAAGTGGCTTTGTGGACGAAGAACGCTTTGCGCGAGCTTATGCTAGAGGAAAATTTCGAATTAAACGATGGGGGCGAAATCGAATCCGACAAGAACTAAAACTTCGAGACATCAGTGCTTCCATAATTCAAAAAGGACTTTCTGAGATTGACGGGGATGAATATTTTACTTTGATTGAACGAGAGGCAGAAAAAAAATGGGAAAAAACAAAAGAAACAGATGCTTACAAAAAAAAGTACCTCGTGACGAAGTACCTCCTAGGTAAGGGATTTGAATCAGATCTGATTCAAGAAGTTTTGTCTTCCTTGACTACGCAAACCGACGAGTAAAATTTACCAGCTTCCTCCTGCGCCCCCTCCTCCAAAGGAGCCTCCTCCAAATCCTCCGAAAGATCCACCCCCAGAAGAAAAATCTCCAAAACCTCCTCCACCTCTTCCTCCACCACCTTTCAGCATGTTGGCAAGCAGGATTGAGGTCCAAATATCCACCCCTCCTCCGCGTCCACCCATGTGGTTATTATTGTCCTTCCTATTTTTCAATAAGGGGAGGATAATGAAAATGAAAATAAGAAAGAGAATCAAAAACCCTGCTCCTCCAGCATCTCCGTCTGAGAGAACTTCATCCGCCTTGTACTCCCCAGAAGCGAGCTTTACAATCATGTCTGTTGCCTGATCCAGCCCTTCGTAATACGCCTCCATCTTGAAGTTGGGAAGGATCATATTCGTGACAATTCGCTTAGCTAAAGCATCTGGGATTGCCCCCTCCATTCCTCGACCAGTAGCAATAAAGATTTTACGGTCTTCCATTGCTGCCAAGATGAGGACGCCATTGTCTTTCCCTTTTCCTCCAATTCCCCATTTTTCTCCCAATTGAAAAGCATAGTCCGCAATGTCGTATGGCCCTACTGAACGCAAAAGCACAATGGAAACCTGCGTAGATGTGCTATCTGAATAGGCTACAAGTTTTTGTTCAAGTTGCCCTATCTCCATAGCACTAAGGGTAGATGTAAAATCCGTAACTAACCGAGGAGGATTGGGTACCGCTGGAAAATCCTGGGCAAAGCCAAGGCCAACTTGAAATAAGAAAATTAAAAAAATTAAGGGCTTAAATGCCGAAGGATACCTCATCTGATAATTCATTTTGGTCGTTTTGGGAATCAAAAGGAAAGTGTGCTTTTAGCTGCTCCCCAGCATGGTGGATGCCTTCAATCAGGCCTTCGCTAAACTTTCCTTGGCGGAAGAAATCCGCCATCAGGTCTTTGGTGCTTTCCCAGAAATTTGCAGGCACCAATGCATTGATGCCTGCATCTCCTAGAATAGCAAATTTGTGGTCTTCCACTGCCAAATAAACCAAAACTCCATTCCTTTCTTTGGTCTGGTACATTTTGAGGGTTTCAAAAACCTGAGCAGCACGATCTAAAACCGACCCCTTACAGCGACTTTCAATGTGTACTTGAATTTCACCCGAAGTTTGGGTTTCTGCTGCTTTGATTGCAGCAACTATCTGTGCTTTTTGCTCTGGGGAGAATAACTTTGCTGCCATCAGCTTAAAATTGAACGGTAGGGGCATTTTCAGCACCCGCTACAGCCTCAAAATAGCCTTTTCCTTCAAATCCATACCATCCCGCAAATAGGTTATTAGGGAAGGTTCTCAACGTGGTATTGTAGCCTTTAACAGTTTCATTGAAATTTCTACGAGCTACTGCAATTCTATTTTCTGTCCCTTCCAGCTGTGCCTGCAATTCCAAGAAATTTTGGTTTGCTTTGAGGTCAGGGTATTTCTCAACAGTTACAAGCAAACGACTCAATGCGCCAGAAAGTTGATCTTGTGCCTGCTGGAACTGGGCTAAATTCTCTGAAGTCAAATTACTCGGATCAATTTGCATGGAAGTTGCCTTAGCTCTAGCCTCGACTACTCCTGTCAACGTTTCCTGTTCAAAATCTGCATATCCTTTGACGGTATTTACTAGGTTAGGAATCAGGTCCGCTCGCCTTTGGTACTGGGTTTGTACCTCTGCCCATTGTCCATTAATTCCTTCCTCTAATTGTACAAACTGGTTGTAGGCACCTACTGCTTTGGCGTAAATAAAAATGCCTAGAACGGCAAGAATGGCTACTGGAATTAAAATGTTTTTCATGGTGATTGGGGGGTTAAATTGAAGAGTTACACGAAATTCTCTTCCTAGATGTTGTCTTCAAAGTTCAAAGTTACCCAAATTTTCTTTCCCTCCCGAAAAAATCAAATCTGCTTTTTCAATAAGAACCGAACGCTAAAATCTTGAAAAGTACGAGATCCGGCCTGCGTATACCGCCGCAACTCTAATTGAATTTCCCTTCCTTCCTCAGAGCGAAGTAGTTTAACCAATTGATCCATTTCCCAAAGCAAGATAGATACAGAATTGATACTCAAAATTTCATCAAAAGGCAAAACCCCTGCCTGCTGCGCTGGAGAGCCCTCCCGAACATCGCCAATTACCCAACGCTTTTGTGGTGTGAGCAACTTTTTGACTACCAGCCCACTCATGTCAAATTCAAAAGGTTGATAGAAGGAAGCATTTCTCTTTATATAATAGTAATTCTTTGGGTAATCTAGGATTATGGTAGTTCGCCCCAAGACCTCTGCACCCAAACTTCCAATGCGTCCACTTTCGACCAGTTGAGCACTAAAAGGGGTAACCTCCGGATAAGAAGTGAGTACCCCCCTGAAGGGTAAGCCTCGAAGCGAGAGGCCTTCTACGCGGCCAATAAACCCATACAAGACACCTCCCAAAGACTGACCCAATTGCGTTTCTATCCGTTGATCGGGTAATTTTATTGCATTAGTCGTTTCCCGATTCAATAACAACCCATGATTTGCCCCAGTGTCTAGTAGCACCTTCCCTCTTAATTTTTGCCCTCCCTGTTGCCTCACCTTTACCTCCAAGTAGGCTTTCCCCTCCTGAATCATCAATCCTCCCCTACGGAAAAATAGGGGTCTCCAACCTGAGTTTTCTGGTGGATAAAAAGTGATTTCAGACCGATCATAGTCAATTTTGACTGCATTGTGCCTAAAAAACTCGTAACCCAATATGCCAAACACAGGAACCCCTATTACAGATTCCAACTCCAAAAAATCATCCTCCAAAACCAATAAACTTTGAAGCTGCCCAACTACTGGTCCTAATTCTAAGGTATTGATCGGGGAAACCTGAGCCCAAACAGTAGTACTCCCATCTGCCCCCACCATTCCCACACGCCTTGAATAGGCTAATCCCAACGAGTCACCCAAAGACTTACTGAACAAAAGGTTTGCCTTTACACCCGTATCTAGTAAAAAGTAAATCGGAGGATGCCCATTTATAGCTACCGGCAAAAGGATAAGGCTATTGGAGGATAAAAAGGGTAGCTTCACCTTTTTTGACGTTCCTTCACTAAAAAATCCAGGCACCTGAGCTCGAAGAGCAGGTCCCAATAGAAAAAAAACAAACACAAAAAGAGCTCTTTTCATCATCCTCACCAACAATCTATCCCATTAAGTTACGGAGTTTAAGAACCTAGGTTCAAACAATTTTTCAAGAATTTTGACTCCCAACAGTCCCTGCTTGACAAAACCTAAACAAAACCCGATCTTTAATTTACAACTTCCCCAAAAAATGGCTGAACCCACCCTACTAGAAAAAGCAAAACAAATTTTTGAGAAGTTCCTTCTTCGTCAAGGAAGCAGAAAAACCCCGGAGCGGTATTCTGTTTTGGAAGAGCTTTATCTCCTCCATGAAGACGAACACATCGATGTGGAAGGACTTTTTCTCAAAATGAGAAACAAAGGCTATACCATCAGCCGCGCCACTATTTACAATACCCTGGACTTACTCGTAGAAAGCGGCCTTGCTGTCAAGCACCAATTCAAAGATAAAGTAGCCCTTTACGAGCAGGCACTAACCTATACCCACCACGATCACCATGTGTGCAACCAGTGCCAAAGAATACGCGAATTTTCCGATCCAAGACTCACTGAAATTAAAGAAACAATGAGTCGGAAGTTTGCCTCTACCATGTCAAGCCATGCTTTAGTGCTTTATGGGGACTGCCAACTCAAGGATTGTGAACATTTGATTCCTGCTACTACTTTCTAAAGACCCTTCTGTAAATAGGCTTTCTGTACCAAAACTGGAGCCATAATAAGGGATATAAGAGTGGAGTCAGCCAGAAAAAAACTCCTTCATAATAGATTTCATCTGAAATAATACTTCCATTGGGTCTTGCCAAAATGCGGTGGCAATGCCTCCACTTTCCAAGAAAAAAAGGGAGGACTATGCCCTCGTCTACAAAACGAAATTCCTGTGCATCCAAGTAGTCCTCCGTGATTTTACTCGTCCATTTTTGCTTGAAAAAAATAAAGTTTAACTCCAAATCTACAAGGTCCCCAGCCTTACAACCATCAAAACGAAGCACCTTCACCGGTGGAAAAGGAGGGGCCAACTTTGCAAATAGAGCTTCCGTAAAGCCTTCCTTCACCTCGAGGTGAGCACTTTCAACGGTAGTTTGGAGTACAAGTCGCATCAGAAGCTGAGTACAAAAAGAAGAAACAAAACCAGCCAAATTGCATCCATAAATTGCCAATACACCGTAAATAAACGAATGCGAAGTTTTTCAAAGGGATTTTTCGTCCACACAAGCTTTCGAATAGCATCCTGCTCAATTTTTCGAAGTTCACGCAATAAAATCACTGCAAAAACCATCGCTCCAAACAGGTGAATCACATGGATTCCTGATAAGACATAGAGGAAAGAACCACTGGGTAGACCTGTAAAATTAATCCCCTTATTCGTCAACTCTAGCCAGCCTAACACTTGAAATACCATAAATAGGATCCCTAAACCAAAGGTCATTTGAAGAGAACGGTACAATTTGGCACTATTTTCTTCCTGATAATGAAGGCGCATTTTTACAGCAGTATAGCCAGAAAGTACCAATAGAAAGGTCGATACAGAGAAAGCGAAGGGCATCTGTTCATTCAATCCTTGTAAGTACTGCCTCCCAGAAAAAAGGAATGCCAAGGCTAAAAACAAAAAAATAATTCCACTTCCAACCATGCCTAAGTATAGCAACATTTCATAGGGATGAAGATTTTCTAGCCGTTGCAGCCAGGTTTTTGGAGGGAGTGCCTGTCTCATTGCCTTAAAAAACATTTTGATAGACTCTTAGTTCAAAAAATGTCAAATTCCTTTGCAATTCAACGGAATCGCTCAAAAAAACCTAGATTTGCCCCCTCTCACCCCTAAAACCAAGCCCCCTGTGGACAGGCCTTCTTTTCTATCCATTTACCAGTCGGACCCAATTTTTCAAACACTTGCACATCAACTAAGTGAGAACAAGCCTTTTCAACTCCAAGTAAAAGGGCTTTCAGGGAGCTTGGATTCGGTGCTATTGGCTTCGTATTTTGAAAAATACGGAGGATTTCATTTGGTTATTGCGCAAGACAAAGAAGAGGCTGCCTACCTAAATTCTGATTTGCAAAATTTACTAGCTAGCCAAAACCACGGAATTTTTCCGAGTAGCTACAAGCGGCCCTATCAGTACGAAGAAATAGATAACGCCAATGTCCTACAAAGAGCAGAACTACTCAATCAACTCCTAGAAAACAAGGGCAGCTCACGCATCGTCATCACCTACCCTGAAGCCCTGTACGAAAAGGTGGTCAATAAGCGAGCCCTTGTAGAAAATACATTTACTGCAAAAGTCGGTGAGGCTGTAGACCTTGAATTTGTAACCGAAATTCTTTCTTCCTATGATTTTGAACGAACTGACTTTGTTTACGAGCCAGGACAGTTTGCCATTCGAGGGGGAATTGTAGATGTATTTTCCTTCAGCAATGAATTTCCATACCGCTTGGAGTTGTTTGGAAAAGAAATAGAAAGTATCCGAACCTTCGACCCAGAAACCCAGCTTTCCCTCCAGACGGTCCCCTTTATTTCTTTGATTCCAAACGTGCAAACCCGGCTTCTTCAGGAGGTCCGTCAATCTTTCTTGAGTTTTTTACCAGAGCGGGCTATCCTTTGGATCAAAGACTACCAGCTCACACTCGATGTAATGGATGAGTGCTATTTGAAGGCAGTACAGGCATTTGCACTGCTCTCGGGAGGAAACAAATCTGGTGCACTGGTCCTCCAACCCGAACAGGTTTTTGACCAGGGATTTCAATTTGCAGCTGCTGCAAAAGAATTTTCAATAGTCGAATTTGGTCGGCAATTTTACTTAAAAAATGCCTCCAAAATATCCTGGGAAAGTCAACCTCAACCTTCCTTCAATAAGAATTTTGACCTGCTCGTGACCCACTTGGGGGACAATGAAAAGGCAGGATACCTCAATCTGATTACCGCAGAAAATGAAAAACAGATTGACCGTTTACAAGGGATTTTTCAAGAACTAGATCCCACTTTACAGATTCA
>JAURGC010000006.1 GCA_030833985.1 Algoriphagus sp.
GCCGGCACGAATACCTATTTGAGCATGAGCAGCAGTAGCAGCAGAAATTAAAAATGCAGCAATAAGAAGTCCTTTTTTCATAACAGGGGCGATAAATATTTCTTAAAACTAAAACAAGAAATGTAAAAATCTTACAGGAGGCATCTTTTTATTGATGGAATAGGTAGCCTCGGTACTAAAAAGCTCCTAGGACACTTTGCCTTGTTTCATTCATTTGGAAACCGCTACAAAATTTCTCAAATTTCCCTTACAAATTTGAAACCCACAACTACCTGGATTGTCTGAAAAGATTTGATCTACTGAACTGATTTTTCAGTAAACAAAAACTTGATGACACCAAAGCGAACCCACCACTCATTCGAAATGATTCGACCACTCTTCCTTTTTGTTTTTGGTCTGATACTCTTTAGCTGTAGCAGTCAATCCAGTGAACAATCGTTCGATAGTTCTTCTTTGCGTCGCGCCACTATAGAGGAAGTAGAAACCCTGGTGGAAGCCTTTATCCTTGCAGAAGACTCCAGCACAATTCGTATTCCAGAAGGATTCTACGATCTCAAAACCCAACTTATCCTTGACAATAAAAAAAACATTCGTATTCAAGGAGAGGGCATGCATAAAACAGTACTCTCTTTCCGAAATTTAAAATCAGGGGGTGAAGGGGTGAAAATCGTAGGCAATAACATTACCATTGAGGAATTAAGCATCGAAGATGCTCCAGGCGATGGGATCAAAGCCCAACATACAGTTGGGATTACTTTTAGAAAAATTAATGTCACCTGGACGAATGGTGATAAATCCAAAAATGGAACTTACGCCATTTATCCAGTTCAATGCAAGCATGTGCTAATCGACAGTTGCATTGCCTCCCATTCCAAGGATGCAGGAATTTATGTAGGTCAATCGGAAGACATTGTGGTCAAAAACTCACTCGCCTTTGGAAATGTTGCAGGAATAGAAATCGAAAACTGTGACAGAGCCGAAGTGTATGGGAATACAGCTCGCGATAATGCAGGAGGAATTTTGGTATTTAACCTACCTGGTCTGCCTAAAAGTGATGGTCGGCAAACCCGTATTTACAACAACGACATCGTAGACAACAACCATGAAAATTTTGCGATTCCTTTGGGGGAAGATCCCAATGGAAATACAGTGACCATGATCCCCCCAGGATCAGGGGTGGTATTGTTGGCGGCCAAAGAAGTGGAAATTTTCAATAATCGAATCTTACGTAACAAAACCTATGGAGTAGCCATCTCCAGCTACCAGGTAACCGGCTTTCCTGCAGAAGCTCCCAACTGGTCCCCTTATACCTCCGACGTGTATCTCCATGATAATAGCTACGACCGAGGATCGTTTAGCCTTCCGGATCTTAGCCGTGAATTAGGACAATTGGTGAGCCTATACAATGCACATGGATGGCTTAAAACCCAAGACATCATATATGACGGTATCTGGGACGAGTCTATTAGCAGCTCCATTGAAAGTAATCCAATGCGGATTTGCATCCAAGAAGCTGGAATGGAGTCTTTACGCTTTACTCGTTTTTACCTCATGGAAGGCGAGGACAACATCGCCTCTTTCAGTGATTCCAGCCCTTTCCAACAGTGTGAAAGCACTCCAAAGAATGCTCTTTCGCTATCCCTTTAAAAATAAATCGAGGATGAACGTGTTGATGAAACGATTTGTAGTTTCCATTTTTACTATCTTTTTACTCTTGGTTCTGATGTTTTCCTGTGCGCCAGAAGCGAGTAAACAGGAGCTATCTTCCGAAACTCCAATCGAGATCCTCGCTCCTGAAGATGCCAATGGGAAATTTCCCTACAAAAGACTTTCCACCTATGACTTTTTTACGGGAGAAATGGCCAAACTCAGTCCCAATTCAAGCCTTCTTCCCTACCAACCTGCCTCTTCTTTATTTACAGATTATGCACTAAAAAGCCGTTTTATATCCCTTCCAAAGGATACACAGGCAAACATAGAAGGCGAGGAACTCAATTTTCCCATGGGAACCATCCTTGTGAAAAATTTTTACTACCCCACAGACTATAGAAAGCCAGAGGGAGAGCGAAGAATTATTGAAACTCGGCTTATGATTCTTGAAGAAGGAGGATGGGAAGCCTATCCTTACCTCTGGAATGAGTCTCAGACAGATGCAGTCTTGAAAGTAGTGGGGGCAGAAAAGGAAGTTCGCTTCATCAATCAGGCTGGGAAAGAACAGGTTATAAACTACCTAGTACCCAACAAAAATCAATGCAAAAGTTGTCACAATAAAAACGAATCCCTAGCCCCTCTAGGCGTACAAATTAGGCATCTCAATCATGACATTGCCTACGAAAGTGGAACTGAAAACCAATTGGCGAATTGGTCAAAATTGGGAATTTTGGTCGGCTTTGAGGGAAAAGCTGCGCATCCCAGTGTAGTCAACTACGAGGACCAAAGTCAAGCTCTAAACGACCGAGCCATGGCCTACTTGGATATCAACTGTTCCCATTGCCATCGTGCAGAAGGCCCTGCGAGTACATCCGGACTATTTCTTACTTATGGACAGCAAGACCCTTTAAAACTAGGAGTCTATAAAACCCCAGTTGCGGCAGGCAAGGGCGCTGGATCATACACCTACGATATTGTTCCTGGTGAGGGTGATGCATCCATACTCCTGCATCGCATGAATTCGACCGAGATAGGAGTGGCCATGCCTGAGTTAGGGCGAACCAGCATTCATGCAGAGGGAGTGGCTCTCATCCGAGAGTGGATCAATCAGATGGATGAAAAATAATCCAATTATCTCTAAATATTCTAGTAGCTTCAGGTTTTAAATCCTGTGGATATTCTCCACAGACGGCAGACCGTCGTTCATTTAAACGAAATTCAATCCTTAATATTCTTTAGTTACAAGTAAAAAAGGGCAGGTTATTCACCTGCCCTTTCAGTTCCTATAAGTATTAAAAATTAAATATTCTCGCTACTTACTACGGCAGAGAAGTATTCCCGATTCATTCGGGCAATATTGGTAATGGAAATACCTTTAGGGCATTCTGCCTCACATGCGCCTGTGTTGGTACAAGCACCAAAACCTTCCGCATCCATTTGAGCAACCATTTTTTCTGCCCTTGCCTTACGCTCTACCTGACCTTGCGGAAGCAGCGCCAATTGGGACACTTTGGCAGAGGTAAAAAGCATAGCAGAAGCATTTTTACAGGCCGCTACGCAGGCACCACAACCGATGCACTGAGCTGCATCCATGGCTAGATCCGCTATCGTTTTTGGAATTGGAATCTCATTGGCGTCAGGAACACCACCTGTATTGACAGACACATATCCTCCTGCCTGTATAATTCTGTCAAAGGCAGAACGGTTGACCACCAAGTCTTTGACCACAGGAAATGCCTTTGCTCTCCATGGCTCGATGGTGATGGTTTCCCCATCGGAGAACGAACGCATGTGCAATTGGCAGGTAGTGGTCTGCTGTGGACCATGTGGTTTACCATTGATATACAAAGAGCACATCCCGCAGATTCCCTCGCGGCAATCGTGATCAAAATGGACCGGATCTTCCCCTTTTTCGGTAAGCTGGTCATTCAACACGTCCAACATTTCCAAAAAGGACATGTCTTTAGACACCTGGTCTGCCGTGTAAGTAGCAAATCCACCCTTATCTGCCGCATTTTTCTGTCTCCAGATCTTTAATGTCAATTTCATTTCTCTACGCTAATTTAAGTATCTGTTGAGGGCCTTGGATTTTCTGAAACTATCGGCAAAAAACCCAAAACATCTCAACTTGAAGTGATTTTCAACAAATTATTTATAAGAACGCTGCGTTAATTTTACATTTTCAAAGACCAACTCTTCTTTGACCAGCTCTTCGTCTTGCCCTTCACCAAGGTATTTCCATGCAGCTACATAGGCAAAATTCTCATCATCACGTAAGGCTTCCCCATCCGGTGTTTGGTATTCTTCACGGAAGTGGCCTCCACAAGATTCATTTCTGTTCAAAGCATCATCTACCATCAATTCACCCAGCTCTAGGAAGTCAGCTACTCGGTTTGCTTTCTCGAGGGTTTGGTTGAGTTCCTCATTGGTACCCATCACTTTTACATTCGACCAAAACTCCTTTTTTAAGGCTTGAATCTCTGCCTTGGCTTCCTTCAATCCTATTTCCGTTCGGGCCATACCACACTTATCCCACATGATTTTACCCAATCGTTTGTGGAAATAATCCACTGGCTTGGATCCATTAATTTTTAATAGACGCTCAATACCCTGCTTAACTTCTTCCTTTGCTCGAGCAAATTCTGGATGATTTTCGTCAACTTTAGTAGGTGCCAACTGTGCCAAGTAGTCACCTACGGTGTACGGTATTACGAAATAACCATCCGCAAGGCCTTGCATCAAGGCAGATGCCCCCAATCGGTTGGCTCCGTGTTCGGAGAAATTGGCTTCACCCAAGGCATACAAGCCAGGAACGGTAGTCATCAAATTGTAGTCTACCCACAATCCACCCATGGTGTAATGCACCGCTGGATAGATCATCATAGGATTCTCGTAGGGGTCCTCTCCAGTAATCTGCTTGTACATATCAAAGAGGTTGCCGTATTTCTGCTCGATAATCTTTCTGGTATCACGCTTGATGGCGTCACGGAAGTCCAAGAATACAGCTTCACCCGTTTCGTTCACTCCACGGCCTTCATCGCATACGTATTTGGCATTTCGAGAAGCCACGTCACGAGGGACTAGATTGCCGAATGAAGGATACTTACGCTCCAAGAAATAGTCGCGGTCCTCTTCTTTAATATCGTTTGCTTTGATTTGCCCTTTTCTAAGTTTCTCCGCAATCTCTACGGTAGCAGGCACCCATACGCGTCCGTCGTTTCGAAGTGATTCAGACATCAAAGTCAACTTAGATTGATGGTCTCCAGATACTGGAATGCAAGTCGGGTGAATTTGAGTAAAGCAAGGGTTGGCGAAAAATGCACCTCGCTTGTGTGCTCTCCAAGCAGCAGTCACGTTGGACCCCATCGCATTGGTAGACAAGAAAAACACATTACCATATCCGCCAGTACAGAGGAGTACAGCATGTGCTGCATGCGTTTCTACAGCTCCTGTGATTAAGTTACGCGTTACAATTCCTTTGGCTTGCCCGTCAATAACCACCACGTCCATCATCTCTGTACGTGGAAACAATTTTACTTTGCCATTGGCTACCTGACGACTTAAAGCAGAATAGGCCCCTAACAACAATTGCTGCCCTGTTTGACCGCGCGCATAGAAAGTACGGGATACTTGAGCACCTCCGAAAGAACGGTTGGCCAAAAGCCCTCCATATTCCCTAGCAAAAGGCACACCTTGAGCTACACATTGATCAATAATTTTGACAGAAACCTCTGCAAGTCGGTATACATTCCCTTCGCGCGCACGGTAATCTCCCCCTTTGATCGTATCGTAGAAAAGTCTGTAGATTGAATCTCCGTCATTTTGGTAATTTTTTGCCGCATTAATCCCCCCTTGTGCCGCAATGGAGTGTGCTCTTCTAGGACTATCTTGGAAGCAAAATGCCTTCACATTGTACCCCAATTCTGCAAGGGAAGCTGCAGCAGATGCTCCTGCAAGGCCTGTGCCTACGACAATCACATCGTATTTACGTTTGTTTGCAGGATTAACCAGCTTGCTTGAAAATTTATGCTTAGTCCATTTTTCTGCTAATGGACCAGCAGGTATTTTGGAATCAAGTATCATAAGGAGACTATTTAGTAGCTAGTGAAATAAATATATAGGGGCATGGATGCGAAAAGTGCTGGCACCAAAATGCAGTAAATGGCTCCTACTGTTTGGATTGCAGGAGAATATTTTTTGTGGTTGAGGCCCAGGGTTTGGAATGCAGAGGCAAATCCATGAGAAAGGTGAAACCCTAAAAACACCATGGAAATCACATACAAGGCAACCAACCACAATTGCTTGAATGCTCCATTTACAATTAGAAAGAGGTCTTTGTAATCCTCTCCGGCATAGGTTACGGTTGGAACCTGTCCCCAATGCATTTGAGCCCAAAAACCTTGGAGGTGAACCACAAGAAAAATAAGTATGATGGTGCCTAAAACGCCCATGTTTCTGGAAGACCAAGCACTATTTGTGCTTCCTTTAGACGTAGAGTAATTCACAGGACGAGCAGCTTTGTTTTGCCTAGATAGAAAAATAGAATAAATCACGTGTCCTATCACAGAAATGTACGTTAGGTAGGACAAGAGCTTGACTGCAGGATTTGTAGTCATAAACTTGGCATACATGTTAAAGGCTTGGCCTCCATCCCCTTTAAATAGAAGTAAATTTCCCGATACATGACCTGTTAAAAACAAAATGAGAAAAAGGCCGGTCAGAGCCATTATCAGTTTCTTTCCTAGGGTGCTATTCAAGGTTTTGGTAACCCAACTCATAATTTTGTGACGATTAGTTTAAAAGGATTGGTATTTCTGTTCAATTGGCCAAATTTACATCTGAGAAGGCTAGTATCCAATGACTCCAAGAAGAGCTCTCTTATTTTAAATGATTCTAAATAATAAATAAAATTTCTGTTTGAAGACTTGTTTTTACTGTTTTCTAACAGTCTGTTTAATTTTATTGTTTTAATGTTTAAAGGTTTTTCTCCTAACTTCCATTTACTTCGTATACCCAGATAAATTTTAATTGGAGAGCCCAGTGAATAGCCGATTGCTGTAGATGTTAATGATTTGATTAGTCACCATGACCGATATGAAGCTTAAAATTTATTTCTTCTTTTTTGTCCTTGCTTTTTTCTTTACCCTTAGTGGCACTTGGGCTACTCACATCCGAGCGGGAGAAATAATTGCAGAGCGAATTTCTGTACAAACGCTTACCTATAGAATAACCGTTGTTGGCTATACAGACACCCGCTCCTCAGTCGTTTTTGGACCAGGTAAAATCAATTTTGGTGATGGTAGAGAAGAGCAGTTGAATACAAAAAGTGATTTCTCTTTGGTAGAAGATTTAGGAGACTTAATTGAAAAAAACACTTTTGTCATCACCCATACCTTTCAGGGTCCTGGAAATTACAAGATTCGATTTTTGGAATTCAATCGAAATGATTTGACCCTAAATATGGATAATTCGGTGGACACCCCTTTTTACGTGGAGACCGAAATTACGATAGACCCTTTTATAGGAGTCAATAATTCCCCTGTGTTGACGATTCCTCCTGTAGACAATGGCGCTGTGAATGTACGTTACATTCACAATCCAGGAGCCTATGATCCCGATGGAGATAGCCTTTCTTATCGCCTAGATATTCCTAAGCAAGGGTTTGAGCGTGTGGTAAACAATTACCGAGATCCCGCTAGCTCAGAATTTAGTAAAAACCAAGAAGACGGTTCTGTCCCGGCCTTTTTGCGAGTAGATCCTTTTTTTGGAGACTTAGTCTGGGATGCCCCTGGCACGGCTGGACAGTTCAATGTAGCCTTAAGGATCACAGAATGGCGTAAAATCGAAGGGAAATATGTGGAAATCGGGTATGTGGTTCGTGATATGCAAATTATCATTGAAAACTCCAATAACAAGCGTCCCAAATTGATCCTTCCTCCCGACCTCTGTGTCATTGCAGGTACAAGGATAGAGGAAATCATTCAGGGAGAAGACCCAGATGGAGACGCAATCAAGATTGAAGTTTTTGGCGAACCCATGGAAATAAATGCTTCTCCAGCAACCTATAAACCAGCAAATGTTTTTCAGGTTGAGCCGGGTATTGTAAATTTTGATTGGCAAACGGTTTGCAATCATGTCCGAGAAAGAGAATACGAGGTGCGTATTCGTATTACCGATCAACCACGCTCTGGACCCAAATTGGTAGATATTCAAACCTGGCGAATTAAGGTCATTGGCCCTCCTCCAATATGGGATGCACTTGAACAGGTTCCTGGCCGTTCGGTAGAGTTGAATTGGGAACCCTATGCCTGTGCTAATTCAGCAGAAAAAATGCAGGTTTGGCGTCGAATCAATTCCGACCCCTACCTTCCTGATTCTTGTGAAACAGGCATAAGAGCAGGGTATGAGTTGATTGGAAGTACCGATATGGCAACTTTCTCGTTTACAGATATAAATGGCGGAGAAGGTTTAGCACCTGGCAACACTTATTGCTACCGATTGGTAGCCGCTTTCCCTAACCCTAGGCTTGGTGAAAGCATAGTTTCTGAAGAGATTTGTATCACCATTGATGTGGACGTCCCCTTACTGACCCATGTGAGTATAATGGCAACAGATGAAAAAGAAGGTGAAATATTTGTCAAATGGACACCTCCATACGACTTAGACACCCTTCAATTTCCAGGGCCATACACCTACGAATTAATTCGAAATGAAGGTTTTACTGGGACTAAAAACCGATTATCACTTGGCATTACTTCAGATACTTTATTTACAGATAAAGCACTGAATACCGAAAACCTTGTCTACAATTACAAGGTGATCCTTTTGGATAAGGCTACCAAAATTGATACTTCAACATCCGCTTCTTCCGTTCGGCTTGAACCAACCATCATCAACGAAGCCATCGAGCTAAAATGGAACTTTACTGTTCCCTGGAACAACTCCATCTCACAATACAAACACGAGGTTTTCAGAAACCGAACGGATGCAGCAGCGGCTGACGAAACCAATTTTGAAAAAATTGCCGAGGTGGATGTGACGCAGGATGGATTTCTTTACCTAGACGATGGGCGCTTCAATGGCGTCAGTTTAAAAAAAGACCTGCCTTACTGTTACTATGTGGTTACCAAAGGGGCCTATAACGTAGATGGACTTGTCTATCCTTTGGAAAATAAATCTCAAATCACTTGTGCAAAGCCAGATGACAACCGGCTTCCCTGTGCCCCCACATTGATTTTTGAAGGCCCAGATTGTACCGAATATGTTTCAGAAGAAGACTGTGGTACCATTACCTACCAACATGAGTTAAGCTGGCAACCTGATTTTAGTGGTTCCTGCGACGATGAGTTGAGCGGTTACCGACTCTACTTTAATTCAGAGGGTGATCCTGAGGGGACATTTACATTAGTGGGCAACTATTCATCCATACAGTTACAAACCACCCTCACCAACCTTCCAAATTACAAGGGATGTTATTATTTGACAGCTGTAGATCGCTCAGGAAATGAAAGTCCCAAAAGTAATGTAGTCTGTGTGGATAACTGCCCCAACTACCAACTTCCTAATGCATTTACCCCAAATAACGATGGACTGAACGACACCTTTATGGCTTTTGATAATCCTTTTTCAAAATGCCCAAGATTTGTTACCCAAGTAGAGGTATTTATTGTCAATCGCTGGGGCACCGAAGTATTTCGTTATGCTAGCCAAAACGCAAGTGAAAATGATCCTTTCATTCGTTGGAATGGAAAAGATAAAGCTGGAAATGAGCTTCCTGCAGGAACCTATTACTACTCTGGAACCGTTTATTTCGATGTGGTAGATTCTACAAAGCAGCAACAAACACTCAAAGGCACTATTCAGCTGTTGCGTTAATGGAAAAACCGTCCAGTATCCTGCTATTTGATGGGTATTGTGTCCTCTGTAACGCTACGGTGGATTTTGTTTTGAAGCAAGATAAAATGCAAAAGATTAGGGTTGGTGCCATGCAAAGCCCAGAAGGGCAACGCGTACTGAACTACTATGGCTTGCCCTCATCTTTTCAAGAATCGGTCGTGCTTGTCGACAACAGAAAAATTTACCTAGGAAGTACAGCCGCACTTAGACTCGCTAGATTATTGGGAGGAGGCTGGTCGTTGTTTTATCCTTTAATTTTTATTCCACAAGGATGGAGAGACCGGATTTACCAGTGGATTGGTACGAATCGATATGCCTGGTTTGGCAAAAATAAAACCTGCAGAATGCCTTCCAATACCGAAAAAAATCGATTCTTACGACTAAACCACCCACTTTAAACAGCGTGGATAATCATCCAATAAATGGGCATCCCAAGCGTAATATTAAATGGAAAGGTGATTGCCAGAGCCATGGGCACATACAATCCCTCGTCGGCTTCTGGATTGGAAAGCTTCATCGCTGCCGGAACGGCAATGTAGGAGGCCGAAGCAGCAAGAATCGCGAAAATTAGGCGGTCGCCCTCTTCAGGACTTATCCACTGGCTCGCGTAAGCAACCACCACCCCATTCACTAGCGGAACAAGGATTGCAAAAAGCCAAGAAATGTAACCTGTTTTAAAAAATACTTTCAACTTCCTTCCGCTTGTAATTCCCATATCCAATAAGAAAACAGCCAAAAAACCTTTAAAAATATCTGTTACAAAGGGCTTGATCCCTTCGGCTTGCTTTTCGTCTGCAATCAAGCCAATCACCAAACTACCTAGAATCAACAATACAGAACCATTAGTAAAGGCGTGGACCACAACCTGTCGCATTCCTCCTTCGGCCTTTGTAGGAGAAAATTTGCGAAGCAAAATCATCCCTGAAATTATTGCAGGGGCTTCCATCAAGGCCATAACCGCCACCATGTACCCTCCAAAATTTGCTCCTTGTGTTTCTAGAAAAGCTGCTGCTGCCACAAAAGTTACTGCTGATATGGATCCATAAGCAGCTGCGATAGCAGCGGCATTCGGCACCCCAAGTTTTCGTTTCAGGAGAAAAAAAGTGTAAAGAGGAATAGAAGCTGAAAGAAATACCCCAAAAACCAAGGACCAAAGGATGGTAGAATTAAAAACACTATGCGATAATTCTTGCCCTCCTTTAAATCCAATGGAAATCATCAGGTAAAGGGCTATGAATTTGGCACTTGTGGAAGGAATTTCTAAATCGCTCTTCAACTTGACTGCTAAAACCCCCAAAACGAAAAAAAGCAGACTTGGATTGGTGAGGTTGTTGATTAGAATCTGAAAATCCATGGCGCAAATATCCCCCTTCCTAGTTTTGAAAAAAAGTAAAACATAATTTTTTTTTATTCGTTATGCTTTTTAGATTAAATTACCTTATGAATATAACCCTTCACCAACTCAAAGCTTTTCAAGCTGTTTCTAAGTTTCAAAGCATTACAAAAGCTGCTGAAGCCATGAGTATGACACAGCCAGCAGTTTCCATTCAGCTGAAAAATTTACAGGAACAATTTGAGGTCCCCCTTACTGAAATCATTGGAAAGCAAATTCACATCACTGAATTTGGACAAGAATTGGTGGATACAGCAGATCGGATTTTTGGAGAACTTGGACAAATCGAAGAGAAAATGCTAGACCTGAAAGGGCTCCTTGGAGGAAAAATCCGAATTTCTGCAGTTTCAACAGGAAAATACATCATTCCCTACTTGATGGCAGATTTCATGAAACTCCACCCCCATGTAGAAATCAGCCTGGAAGTTTCCAATCGATATAATGTCTTGGCTCATTTACAAGAAAACAGTACTGATTTGGCTTTAGTGTCTTTATGGCCCGAGGAATTGGATTTGGAAAGTATTCAGCTCGCAGAAAATAAATGGTATTTGGCTTGCTCTCCCGAAAAAAAAGAGACCTATGCTTCAGCCATTCAAGAAGGGAAATGGGGAAAAATACCCTTTTTACTTCGAGAAAAAGGTTCTGGAACCCGTACGATGATGGAAAGGTTTTTTCAAGAACGCAATATTCATGTAGAAAGCAATTTAGAACTTGCCACAAACGAAGCGGTCAAGCAGGCAGTCATGGCTGGCTTGGGTGCCTCTTTACTTTCCAATTTTTCTATGGCACAAGAAATCAAGGAAGGACGAATTTCTCTTTTGGAATTACCGGGTCTTCCGCTAAAAGCAGATTGGAAACTTATCTGGCTGAAGCAAAAAAAGCATTCTCCTGCAGTCAAGGCTTTTATCCGATGGCTTTCCGAAAATCGAAAAAAAGTCCTTTCAACTCATTTCCCTACTTTAGAGAGCTTTTAAGGTCCTATCCAATGGCTTCCAAAAAATCCTATATTTGGGACTTGAAAATTTCATCTATACCAATGAAAGCGATTGTATTTCCGGGCCAAGGAGCCCAATTCCCAGGAATGGGAAAATCCCTTTACGAAGAAAGTCCAGAGGCCAAAGCCTTGTTTGAAAAAGCAAACGAAATCTTAGGGTTCCGAATAACCGATATCCTCTTTGAGGGTACAGAAGAGGAACTCAAGCAAACCAAGGTCACGCAACCTGCTATCTTTTTGCACTCGGTCATTCTCGCAAAAACTACTCCCAACTTCGCTCCTGAAATGGTAGCAGGACATTCCTTAGGAGAATTTTCTGCCCTGGTAGCAAATGGTGTTTTGAGTTTTGAAGATGGGCTAGCACTTGTATTTCAGCGCGCACTCGCCATGCAAGAAGCCTGTGAGATCAACCCCTCCTCCATGGCAGCAATCCTTGGATTGGATGACCAAGTGGTCGAAGAAATCTGTGCCGGAATATCGGGAGAAATCGTAGTCGCCGCCAATTACAACTGTCCCGGACAATTGGTGATCTCCGGATCCACCAAGGGGATAGAAATTGCCTGTGAATTACTCAAAATAGCTGGAGCCAAAAGAGCCTTGCCACTCCCAGTAGGTGGTGCTTTCCATTCTCCCTTGATGGAGCCTGCCCGGGAGAAACTTCAAAAAGCAATTGAAGAAACTGAGTTCCATCCTCCAACCTGTCCAATCTATCAAAATGTAAGTACAACAGCTGTTGTTGAGGTAGCTAGTATTAAAGCAAACTTGATTGCCCAACTAACTGCCCCTGTAAAATGGACCCAATCTGTGCAACAGATGGTCGCCGATGGAGCTACAGAATTTATAGAATGTGGACCGGGAAAAGTTCTACAAGGGCTCGTAAAAAAAATTCACCCCGAAGCAATCGTATCTGGTTTATAGCCGTCAATGCTCACCTAATCGGGTGAGCATTTTTTATTTGGCTTGCTTCCAAATTGAAATCTGACCTTGATCGGTGCATTCAGCAAGTAGCTCAAGGGTAGTTTTTCCCAAAATTGGATGGATTTTTTTTGGAAGAATTTCAGCCAAAGGCTGCAGCACAAAACTCCGCTGCGAAAGGAAAGGATGTGGGATGGTTAGGGATGAACTGTTACAAATTTGGTCTCCAAAATAAAGAATATCAATATCAATGGTGCGGTCTCCCCAATGCTGCTCCCGAGTTCGTCCCAGCGAAAGCTCAATAGCCTGAGTCAGTTGTAACAATGCTAAAGGCTCTAAACTGGTAGTGATAAGGAGCACCTGGTTCAAAAAACTCCCATTTTCAGCTACTCCACCCCAGGCTTCTGTTTCATAAACTTGGGAGCTAGAAATAAGAATCACCTCACGAGATAAAGCCTCCCTCGCTCTAGCCAGATAGCTAAAGCGATCTCCTTTATTCCCTCCGATTCCCAGGACAACTTCTGTTTGCATGACTCGCTTGGATATTTTTTGTAAAGCTGTCTCAAATTAGGTTAATTTTACAGTCAAAATTAATCTATTATGAAGTTTCTAGGAAATGTATTGGCAGTCATTGTGGGCCTTTTCGTGTTTAGCATAGTTGCTTTCTTGCTATTTTTTGGTCTCATTGGAATCGCTGCTTCCTCTTCTGAAAAAGAAGTTAGCCTAGCTGAAAACACCATCCTACACCTAGATCTGAATGGTCGGACTTTAGTGGAGCGTACCTCAGAGGAAGATTTGGCATTTGGTTCTTTTTTAAATCCTTTTGGCGGAGAAAATACTGCTGGTTTGGTCAATCTTAAAAAAGCAATTGCCGAAGCCAAGACCAATGAGAACATCAAAGGAATCTATTTGAATGCGGGACTTTTCGGTGCAGGACAGGCTGGATTGCTAGAGCTACGCGAAGCCTTACAAGATTTTAAAGAATCCGATAAATTCATTGTAGCCTACGATGAAGCCTATTCAGAAGGGGGCTATTTTTTAGCTTCTATTGCTGATGAAATATACTTGAACCCTTTGGGGGGCATTGACTTCAACGGCTTCTCATCTGAAGGAATCTTTCTGAAAGGATTTTTTGAAAAGGCAGGGATCAAACCAGAAGTTTTTCGTGTTGGTGAATTTAAAAGTGCAGTAGAGCCTTTCATTTTGGACAAAATGAGCCCAGAAAACCGCCTGCAAACTCAGTATTTCTTAGACGACATTAACCAACATGCCCTAGCCTTGATTGCAGAAGCTCGTGGAATTCCTACCGATAGCATCCGGGTAATTAACAATCAGATGTTGGTCCGGAAGCCAATAGATGCCGTTACCTACAAACTTGCCACCGCTCTTAAATACGAGGATGAAGTACACAGTATTCTTAAGGGAAAATTAGGTCTACAGGAGAAGGATCAGATTTCTACCATCAATGCAACTGAACTTGGAGGTCTCGCAAAAAGCAAAAATATCACCTCTAAAAATCGAATTGCCGTTATACTTGCTGAGGGGGATATTGTAGATGGGAATGTAGAAGGTGCAATTAGCTCAGAAAAGTTTGCTAAGGAAATTCGTAAGGCTCGGAAGGATGAAAATATCAAAGCCATTGTCTTGCGTGTGAATTCACCAGGAGGATCTATCCTTGCTTCGGAAGTCATTTGGAGAGAAATGGGGGAGGCCAAGAAGGCCAAGCCACTCATTGTATCCATGGGAGAAGTTGCTGCCTCTGGAGGCTATTACATTGCTACACCGGCAGATACTATTGTGGCACAGCCCACTACCATTACGGGCTCTATTGGGATTTTTGGAATCCTATTCAATGTGCAAGAGCTCATCAATGATAAGTTAGGAGTGACTACGGATGTGGTCGCTACCGGAGAATTCTCAGATTTAGGAAATATGGCTAGACCTTTGACTGAGGTGGAGCGTACCATCATCCAATCGAGTGTAGAGGATGGCTATGAGACTTTCATTTCTCGAGTTGCAGAAGGTAGGGGCATGCACCCCGATTCAGTTCGAAAAGTAGCTTCTGGAAGAGTTTGGACTGGCACACAAGCCAAGGCCAGAGGATTAGTCGATGTATTGGGGGGCTTAGATACGGCCGTGGGTATTGCAGCAGCGAAGATTAAAGCAGGGGAAGATTTTAGAGTAGTGTATTATCCGGAAAAGAAGCCTTGGTTTGAAGAACTACTGATGAACTTCTCCGATCAAGTACAAGTTCGCATCCTTCAATCACAACTTGGAGAGCAGTACCCGCTCTACCAAAAAATTCAGAAACTGAAAAACTACCAAGGCGTGCAAGTACGTATGCCCCAAGAACTAGTAATCAAATAATATTCTAAACAAAAAACTCAGCATTTCTGCTGAGTTTTTTGTTTTCGGATTATCCGCCAACCAAAGAAAAATAAGGTTTAACATTCATTTTAATGGGCTCTGGTCGCGGGGCAGTCGTCTGTGATCGATTTTCCGAAGGATTTCAAAATCTTAAACAACCGGTAAGATTGCAGCCAATCCTACTTTGTTTTTAAATTTTTTGCAAAAGAATTTTCCATGCCAAATCAACATTGCCGGCTTCTAATTCTTCCTTGGCCCAACGGTGCAGGTGCTCGATCCAGGATTCTTCATCCAAGCGGAAGCGGCGCCTACTATCCTCCAGGTCTTCTCTGGCAGAAAAAAGAGCAATTTCTTCCGGACTTGGAAGCTGCTTCACATTACCTAATCTCCCGAGATTATTCGCACTGAGTACTGGACTGCTCCGAATTTCTTCTGGAATTTGATCTACCCCAATTCCTATGGTAGTCAATGGTTTGGGGATTTGAAATAAGGAGTCTTCGTTGATTTTGGTATACCAATTGCCTCCCAATCGGGCTACTGGATCTAGCTTGAGTGGGGCTATAGCTCCCGATGAATCGAGGATATTTTCATTCAGGTGAATTTGAAGTATTTCACCAATCACCAAATTCCCAGCCCCTCCTTGATCGCCTAAAGGGATCACCTGTTGCACCTTGCATTCAAACGCTACCGGAGACTCCTTAACGCGTGGCGGAGCCACCAAATGGGAAGGTAAAGCTGTTAATCCTGCTTTCACGAATTCGTTAACACCCTTCGGGTATTCCGTACTTGCAAGAGACATCTGTTCAACCAAATCATAGCCTACCACATGGATTACCACTTCAGGTACCTCAAGTATGTTATCTAAGGTATGCTTGGTGGTGTTATCACGTACTTTTCGAGAAGGGGAAAAAACAAGGATAGGAGGATTGGCACTAAAGAGATTAAAAAAAGAAAAAGGGCTCAAATTGACATCTCCAGCAGCATTAATCGTACTTGCAAAAGCAATCGGCCTTGGGCAAATCGCTCCTTGCAAGAGGTTTTGAAGTTCAGCCGTGGATAGGTCTTTGGGATTGATTGTTTTCATTTCATGAAATTAATTGGCAATTTTAAGAGATACCCAACAATTCACGAATTAGTTTCCAACTTATGTCTCGTTCACGAACCACAGCGCTATTTTCTTTCCTTTTGCTTTTCCTGCTTTTTGCTACCTCATTAGCAGCACAAACGCATCGAATTGCCACCTTTAATATTCGATGGGACAACCCAAACGATGTGGGCAACCTCTGGAAAGATCGTGCGACGCAAGTCATCCAATTGATTCAATTTCATCAAATTGGAATTGTAGGTACCCAAGAGGTATTGGCACATCAGCTGACTGAACTCAGCAAAGGACTTGGATTTGCTTCTATTGGCGTTGGAAGGGATGATGGTGCGACGAAGGGAGAGTTTTCACCGATCCATTACGATTCTGTTCGCTACAAGCTGGAAGATTCTGGCACATTTTGGTTGTCACCAAGTCCAGAAGTACCAAGCAAGGGATGGGACGCTGCATTAAATCGCATTTGCAGCTGGGGTAAATTTATCTCAGCAGAAGGGGAACGATTCTACGTATTCAATGTGCATTATGACCATATTGGTCAGCAAGCCCGAGCCGAAAGCAGCAAATTGGTCCTTTCTAAAATCAAAGAAATCAACCGAGAAGAGCTTCCGGTGATCTGGATGGGAGATTTCAATGTGGAACCCGAAAATCCTGCTTACCAAGTTATTTTTAACCACGAAAGTTGGAAAGATGCACGGTTGATCTCCAAACTTCCCTCCTATGGCCCGAGAGGTACCTTTACAGGTTTTGACTGGGATCGAATGCCCGCTGGCATCATCGATCATATTTTTGTGCAGGGCGAGATTGAGGTATTGCGCCATGGCATCCTCACAGACAACTACGGCAAAAAATACCCATCAGATCATTTTCCAGTGCTAGTTGAATTGAAGTTTTAGTCACCGATCAAACAAAAAACGATGATTCAATATTGAATCATCGTTTTTTGTAAATCATTGGGTAGCTTATTCTGCCAAAGCAGCCACTCCTGGAAGTACCTTCCCTTCCATATGCTCGAGCAAGGCTCCTCCTCCAGTAGATACATAGGATACTTGATCTGTATAGCCAAACTTGTTGACTGCAGCAGCAGAATCTCCTCCACCAATCAGTGAGAAGGCTCCATTGCGTGTGGCTTCTGCTACATACTCCGCGATCGCCTTGGTCCCTTTGTCAAAAGACTCCATCTCAAATACGCCCATCGGACCATTCCAAAGAATGGTTTTGGACTCCAAAATCACTTTTCCAAACAATTCTCTAGTCTTTGGCCCGATATCCAGGCCCATCCAGTTGTCAGGAATCTCTCCTTTATTGACTAATCCCTGGTTAGCGGTATTGGAAAAATCATCTGCAATCACCGTATCTATTGGCAATATCAAATTGACTCCCTTTGACTTTGCCTTCTCCATCAACTCCAGTACGAAATCGAGTTTGTCTACCTCTAGAAGCGAGGTACCAATCGAGCCCCCTTGTGCCTTGGCAAAGGTGTAGGACATACCTCCACCGATGATGAGGTTATCAACCTTTTCGAGCAAACGCTCAATAATTAAAATCTTGTCGGCGATTTTGGCACCCCCCATAATTGCGGTGTAGGGACGCTCTGGATTGCCTAATACCTTGTCCGCATTGGTTAACTCGGACTCCATCAGATAGCCGGCAACTTTTTGTGAAAAATTAGCGGCAATCACCGCTGTAGAAGCATGGGCACGGTGGGCCGTTCCAAAAGCATCGTTGACATACACATCTCCGAGTTGCGCTAGCTTGGCAGCAAAGGCTACCTCTCCTTTTTCTTCTTCCTTATAAAAGCGGAGATTTTCCAGCAACAGCACTTCTCCTGCACCAAGTTGAGCTGCCTTTTGAATGGCCTCTTCCCCAATGCAATCATTTGCAAAGCTGATCTTTTGACCAAGTGCACTCTCCACCGCTGAAACAATGTGTTTCAAGGAATATTTTTCTTCCGGTCCACCCTTTGGGCGACCCAGGTGAGACATCAAGATGGCAGATCCTCCATCTTTTAAAATCTTTTTTATGGTAGGTACCGCAGCCTGAATACGTGTGCCGTCAGAAACTTGGAAATGCTCGTCTAGAGGAACATTAAAATCAACACGAACTAGTGCTTTTTTGCCTGCGAAACTGAGGCTATCTACATTTTTTACATTCAAGGACATAGGATAAGGAATAATAGGTGAATACTAAGATTTAAATTAAAAATCGATTCAAATTTAAACCAAATCCAACCAATACGGAAAGATACATTGGAAAAACTCCCTCAATGAATGGGCTGTGCAGCTGCGCGCTTGAGGCGATCATTGATGGCACGACCCAATCCGATTTCAGGCACCAACTCGGCGAGTATCACGGAAGCAGTACTTTCATCCAAGAGTCGCATTCCCATAAAGAGGCGTTGAGCAGCCTCTTGCAAATCTTGAGTCGCACTAAGGGCCACTTGTCGATCTGAAGGAATAGTGGAAAAATGAGAATTAAAACTAAGTACACCCACTTCTTTTCCTTGTTGGATCATTTTAGGGACAAGTTCTACTAAATTCCCCAACAAAAATGGCTTCCTTGGAGCATAATGACTTGCCAATTGACCTGGTGCACTGGGGTTACTCGAACTATGTGCCTGAACTGTCACCTGACCCACCACCGCCTCAATCTTAGAAATATCTAATCCCCCCAAACGGTAAATAACCACTTGCTCTCCCTCCATCCCCACGATGGTACTTTCTAGTCCTACGGCACAAGCGCCGCCGTCGAGAATGTAGGGGATTTGTGTTCCCAATTGCGCATCCACATGCCCCACCTGTGTAGGGCTGATGTAGCCAAAAGGATTGGCACTGGGTGCTGCAAGTGGAAATTCAAGCTGCGCCAAAAGTGCCAAGGTCAGCGGATGATTGGGTACCCTCACTGCCACTCGATCCAATCCAGAGGTAACCAGATCGGAAATAATTTCCTTTCGAGGCAACAAGAGCGTTAGGGGTCCTGGCCAAAAGGCTTGGGCCAACCTCTTGAGTTTTTCTGGAAAAGAAGAAACCAATGGATATATGCGTTCCAAAGAGTCCGCATGTAAGATCAAAGGATCAAAAGTGGGTCGATTTTTTGTTTCAAAAATAGAACTAACAGCCTTTATATCCAGCGCATTGCCAGCCAATCCATAAACCGTTTCGGTGGGGATAGCTACCAGCTGTCCTTGGTTTAGGTATGCTGCTGCTCGTTCAATGTTGACACCTACCTCAGCCATTATCTTGCTTCACAAAAGTCCTTGATCCAAGTTTCTGCTTCTTGGTAACCCAAGGATAGCGCCATATTCAAATCAGCACAGCCTTCATTTTTTTGGCCCAAAGCACTCATGCGCGTGACACCGAGTAAGTAATAGGCTTCCCCATTTTTAGGATCTAAATTCACTGTAGCCGCAAGAGATTCTATTCCATGAAGGGGATCATTCATTCCTAATTTCGCTTTGGCGAGTCGAAAATGTGCCTCTGCATGGTTGGGTTCCTTCTGAACTACAGCTTCAAAATCAAGCAGTGCATCCTCGTAGGACTCCATTGTCAGTAAAGTCGTACCTCGATTAAAAAGAATATCCAATTGACTTGGATCGAGAGCGGCTGCCAAGTTAAAGTCCGCCAATGCTGCTTTGTAGTTGGTCAGCTCCATGTTGGCATTGCCACGGTTAAACCAAGGTTTGTAGTTGGTGGAATCTGCGAAAATGGCTTGATCAAAAAGCGGAATTGCTTCTTTAATTCTTCCTTGCTGAAAAAGTGCCACTCCTTTGGCATTCAAAGCGGTGACCTGGTTTGGATTTTTTTCTAATACCTGATCAAACTGGGTAACCGCATCTGCCCAAGCTTGAGCATCCATTTTCTTCAAACCCACTTTCATGAGTTCCTCCTCAGTTGGAGCGCATGCAAAACTACTGAACACGAGAAGGTAAATGATGCAAAACTGTTTCACAGGAATAAATTTTATGCAAAGTTACGAATTTGAGCTTAGGAGGAGGCTAGTTTTTGCCGGAATGGATCTGGGACTGGCACAGGCTTCATGCTTGCCTTGTCTACTGAAACAAGTATACTTTTACAGGTTGCATATACTTGCTCCTTACCTGCGCTGTCCTTTCCTACAAGCACTTGCTCCAGATCAAAGGAAGAGTTGCCGAGTCGCGAGCACTTCACCAAGGCTTCTACTTGATCTGTCAAGTGTATGGGGCGAATATAGTCGATCTCGATTCTACCGACTACAGTACCTACATCAAGTACATCCCAGCCAGCTACTTGGTATAGAAAAACAGCCCTAGCATGCTCAAAATAACTAAAGTAAACTCCATTGTTGACATGGAGGTAGCCATCAATATCGGAAAATCGAAGCTGGATCGGGGTAGTAAATGGAAATTCAGCACGAAGCTGGGGGATTGCATAACTGCGCATTAACTTAAAATTTCAGAAGTACTTGTTTTTTCTAGCATTCGTAAGATGGAAGGATTGTAGCCGATCAAATCGATCACTGCGTCAAAGGTAACCCAAGCTAAAGAAATGCTCTCGTCGCTTCGCACCAAGGGCTCTTGGAGATCTGCTTCAATGAGGTAACGGACATCAAAGTGAAAATGCTCTACCACATGAGGCCGTTCCGGAATGATATGCTTGTCCAAATCAAAAATATGGGTATCCACAAATTGCAGGGTGGTGAGTCCACTTTCTTCTCGGGCTTCCTGCATGGCTACTTCTAGGAGATTTTCATTGCCATCCGCATGACCACCCAACTGCAGCCAACGACCCAATTTACGGTGGAGGGTAAGTAGTGTATGCGTTCGCTTTTTATTGACAATCCAAGCTGATGCGGTAAAATGACCAGCAATCCGTTCCCTTGAATAGGCCAAAGGGTCCTCTGTTAGGGCCAGAAAATCGGGCACAAATTGATTTTCCTCTTCGTAAGGGCTACGGTAAGTCTTCAATTGATTTTGTAGTGTAATTCTATTCATGATGTTGTTTTTCAAATAACCGATCCATCAGTTCATCAAAGGGTTTGGCATCGTGATACAATCGGTCAGAATATACAGCAGCAAGCAATTTGAAGTAACTAGGCTGTTGATTAATTCGGATTTTTTCTAAGGAAATGTTACCATACAATTGACTTATCAATGCTCCTTCTTGTGGGAGTTGAAGCGGAGGCTTGAAATAAAATTTCTCTGTCTCCTTCACTTGCTCGTTGACCTCTTCCAGCTTCCTATCCAAACTTACTTGTTCGTACCCCAAAGCTATAATCCGTCTACTTAATCCCAAGAAAAGTGAGGAAAAAGAATTTTCATCGAGAGGGGGACCATAGCTAAGAGCAAAACCATTGGCATAGATGGAGGAAAAAATATGAACTTCTGGTCTTTCGTTAATTGCTGCTCGTTTGTAATGATAGTTTCGATAAACCAAGTCGTAGAGCAACTTTGAGGCTTCGGAATGATCCCATACTTCCAAGTCTTGAAGATCCTGGTCCTTCAATAAAAAGTTCTCCTTAACAGACACGGGTTGATGACTCCCACGAGCTGGAAAGATTTTTTTCAATAAATCATCAAAGAAATCAGGCATCCAAATTTAGTTTATACTTCCCCGCTTCGTTGGTTTCCACCTTTCCTTCTTCCACTAGCTGACGGAGGCATTTCAAATGTGGAGCAGAAGCCGGTTTTTGAAGAGTCTCAAAAAGCTCCTCTTCACTTAACAATCCATTTTGTGCTAAAGTTTGTAAAACTAGCTCCTTAAATTTGGATTCAGCTACCAGAGGTAGGTTGGCTTTTTTTTGTTCCAAACAAAAATCACAGGCCCCACAATTTTCATTAGCCGACTCTCCAAAATACATCTGAATAAATTGAGTTCTGCAAATTCGTGTTTGATGGGCATAAGCTACCATTTGAGTAGCCTTGTGGAGGGTAAGGTCTCTCCTCAATGCAATCCGCTTGAAATTGAGAGGCAGTGTTGCTGCATCGTGTCTTTCAGTCAAAAAAGTGAGTTGGGGCCTATCCTTTCGCGGCTCGTAGTCCAAGACCTCCATCTTGGCAAGTTGAGTCAGTGCCTTGGTTAATTCTACCTCCGAAAAACCCGCTGACTTTGCAAGTTTTGCTTCTTGAATAGTAAAGTATTCTGAAAAAAGATTCCCCCCATAGGTTCTCAGAAGAATTTTTATGAAAGGGTCTAATTTGGCATATTGAATTTGAACCTCGTACAAAAGTTGGGGATTGACCAAAAATCGTGCACGTGAGGGTGCAAAAAAACTTTCGTTGAGTGCGATTAGTCCCTCCTCTTCTAGCACCTTGAGCGCATAAAAGGTGTCCAAAACCGGAAGTTGGTAGGTTGTACAAAAATCAGAGAGTTCAAAATCATGACTCCTAAAGGACTGCGTTCCAATAGCCAATTGGAAATAGTTGGCTAGGCATTGGTAGACGCGTCGAAGAAATTCTACAGGGGGATAAACCAAAGCTGCTCGATCCAGCAGCTGTTCAAAATCCTGCTCATTGGTCAGAAGTACAGCATAGGCTTTATTCCCATCCCTACCTGCCCTTCCCGCTTCCTGGTAATAATTTTCTAGGTTTTCGGGTAAATCCGAGTGAAGGACCACCCGCACATCTGGCTTGTCTATTCCCATTCCAAATGCATTGGTACTGACTATAATTCGTACTTGATTGGTTTTCCAGGACTCTTGCCTAGTAGATCGATCCAAAGCAGATAAGCCTGCATGGTAGGCTGTAGCAGAAAATCCAAATTGCTGCAATTGCTTTGCAACCTGCTGAGTAGCTTGTCGGGTTCGTACATACCAGATAGCAGAACCTGGTATACGCCTTAAGATTTCAAGCCCTTTTTCCAATTTGTTTTCTACCAATCGAATACTGTAGCTGAGGTTCTTTCTGGCAAAGCTTTGGTGGAATTTTGCTGGCTGTTTTAGCTGAAGTTTCTCGCAAATATCTTGCTCCACTTCAGGCGTGGCAGAGGCGGTCAAGGCCAACACATTTACTTTCGGATGGTAGGAGCGAATGGTTGCAATCTCCAAATAAGCAGGTCTAAAATCATACCCCCACTGAGAGATGCAATGCGCCTCATCCACGGCAATCAAGTTGAGGTTCATTTGCTTGAAGCGCTCCACAAAAAGTTCTGTTTTCAAGCGTTCTGGGGAGAGGTACAAAAACTTGACTCCTCCTCGGATACAGTTATCCAAAACCGTATCTATTTCTCGAGCACTCATTCCGGCATGCAGAGCCACAGCTTTTACCCCACGGACTTTTAGGTAATCTACCTGATCCTTCATCAGTGCCACGAGTGGGGAAATGACTAAGCAAATACCTTCTTTAGCCAAACCCGGTACCTGGTAACACAAACTTTTCCCTCCACCAGTGGGCAAAATCGCAAGCGTATCTATCCCTAAACTGACCGCTTCTACGACCTGCTTCTGCACAGGACGAAATTCCTTCCATCCAAAAACCTCCTTAAGGAGGGACAACAACCGATCTGTTACTTCTGCCATGAATGGTTGAAATTACTAAAAATCCAAGTTTCCCCACGACAGTCGAATCTTAAATGAATTCAAAGAACAATCAACAAAAAAAATGACCGGAATTAAAAAACCACCCTAAACCCAGCAAAAGGACGGAGAGCGCGATCTTTTTTGTGGGAATTTGAGGTAGAAGCCTCTCCAAGTAGTTCTTGAAGTTTTGGAGCTAGCGCTCCCCAAACCAATTGATTTTGGGAAGGGACCACTACTAGGTCAATTCCTGGAAACCAGATAGAATCCTTTTCTACAATTGCCTTCAATGGAATTGGGATTGAATTTCGTCGACTGGCAAGACGATTAGGCTGTATAGAGAACGAGATTTGGTCCACCGGAAAATTCTGATTCCAAGAGAGGTGGTGTGCTCCAAGTTTGAGGTCTAAAATCCACTGACCTTCTTTGCTAAACAGATACAATTCTTGGGATGGACGCTGGGTTTCCTCCCAAAAATTTGAGGTAGCCCATAAAAAGACAACCAGCATTCCAAGTTTTAAATGCCATTTTCGGTTACCCAACTCCCAATTACCCCAGATCCATAAAAAAACCCAAATCGCCAACATCCCAGCAAAAGACAGGTGAATTCCCTGCAACAAGGCAGTAGGTAAGTAGTAAATCCGATAGGTAATTTCGATTTGGAAGAGCAACAAAAAGTCGACGACAGCCCCTAGCAACCCCCCTAAAAATGGAATCCAAGCCAGCATAAGAAAGGGTACACCCACGCAAAGGATGAGGTAAGAAAGCGGGACAATCAGCAAGTTGGCAAGTAAAAAATACGTGGGGAAGGTATGAAAATAATAAATTGTCAGTGGACTCGTGATTAGTTGGGCTGCTAAGGTAACAGAAGTCATTTGCCAGAAGTAGTCCAAAATTCGACTGGATGGAGACCAGAATTGGAGAATAAGGGGCTGTAGACTTACTATCCCTGCTACTGCCAGATATGAAAGCTGAAACCCAAGATTCTTGCCTACACCCGGATCCAAGACCAAAAGCAGCAAAGCCGAAAAAGATAAAGTATTCCAAATGGACGGTTTCCTTTTTCGTATTTGCCCAAGGGTCACTAGAGAAAACATAACCACAGCGCGAACCACGGAAGGTGAAAATCCAGATATCAGGGCATAAATCCATAGCAAGCTTAGGACAAGAAGTAGATAACTTCTCCGAAAAGTAGTCCCCACTTTCTTGAAATAGGTCAAAGGGAGTAGAAGGATGGAGTAAATAATTCCCACATGAAGTCCTGAAACTGCCAGAATATGCTGGGTTCCAGCAACAGCAAAGGCTTGCTTTACGTCTTTTCCCAGTGATTCTTTTTGTCCTAAAAGTAGTGCCAAAGCTATTTGTATGGATTCAGGCCTAGCCACATAGCGCTCGATGGCTTTGGCAAAGTAATGGCGAAGATCCGCTAGCACAAATTTGAACTGGAAGGTCTGGGGGCCAGAAATTAAACGGAGCTTTTTGCCTAGAAACTGTCGAAAATGAATCCCTTTACTAGCGAGGTATTCTTTGTAGGCAAATTCATTCGGAAAGATGGCTGGGGCTAGTTCTTCCGGATTCTCGGGTACCCAAATCAACTGTCCAGGCACAAGGGAAGTATCCAGCTGGTGATAAATCAAGACCAATGCTCGTTGGGGTCGCCAGCTTTCCCCTTCTTTTACCGCAACCACTGCGAGCAAATTTTCCGAAGAATTGGCCTTAGGGATATCGTAGCGCTGTACTTCTGCGAGATAACCCGCTCCTGCTCCCCATGGAATTTCTTCCTTAATCGCATATGAATTGGACCTTAGCGCCACAAAAACTCCAAAACACATCACCAATAAATAGGCTAAAAAGGAAGTTGAATACGAAGTGGAAAAGGAAGGTCTAAGTAGGAGAATTGCGTATAAAATCCAAAGAATAGAGAGTAACCCAAGAAATATTTTAGGCTGGGCTTCAGGCATAGCGTTAGAAAGCAATATCCCAAGCGCAAAAAAGAAGAGGTACCTTAAAAAAGGAAAATCAGAAAAGGCCATGAGTAAAAAATAAATGACTAAAAAAATGACTTGGGTAATCCGTAATTGTACCAGCGACTCAATTGAGCGTCAACGAATCTGGATCATCCCTCATAAACGGGAGTCAACAGCTCATCTTCCTGAATTTCGAACTTTATCTCGGCTATTTGCTGGTGATAACGCAATAAAAAAATGAAACTAAGTACCAGGTTAAATCTAAACCAAAAGAAAGCAGGGTACTAAAAAATCTACCTCCTTACAAAATTTACTTTACCTGAACTTAAAAAAAGTACGATTTCTAGCTCAATTCCATCTTATAGTGCAAGATCGCACATTCTTCAAATTGATCCCCTACAGTTTGAAACCCAAACTTGGCATACAATGGCATGGCATGAATTTGGGCATGAAGGTATTTCTTTTTCCCTTGTGCCTCCGGGTGTTTAGAAATATCCTCAAGTACTGCTGCCACCAATGCTTGACCTACCCCTTTTCCTCGAGCCGCTTTGAGTACAGCAAAACGCTCCATTTTTACTCCATTTGCTGTAAATCTCCAACGGGCAGTACCTACCGATACCCCTTCAACTTTTGCTAAAAAATGAACCGAACTATCTTCAAATTCGTCGTATTCTTCAGCTGCATCCACTTCCTGCTCCACCACAAACACCAATTCGCGAATGCCAAAAGCGGCTTGAAGTCCTTCCTTAGTCGTTATTTTTTCTACCGTTGGCATCTTGTCTTAATTTTTCTTTTTCTTCCTCGCTTTTTTCATAGGCAGCTATAATCGCCTTGACTAACTTGTGACGAATCACGTCACTTCCACTCAAGCGAACAACGCCAATTCCCTTGACACCATTCAGAACGCGTAGGGATTCGGATAGTCCTGACTTTTGACGGATCGGCAAATCTACTTGTGTTTGATCACCAGTAATAATCACCTTAGAATTGGGGCCCATACGAGTTAAAAACATCTTTATTTGTTCGGCGGTGGTATTCTGTGCTTCATCCAAGAGTACAAAGGCATCGTGCAAGGTTCTGCCTCTCATATAAGCAAGCGGAGCAATTTCAATTGCCCGAGTCTCCTGGTAGTACTTTAATTTTTCCGGGGGAATCATGTCCTGAAGTGCATCGTAAATGGGCCTTAAGTAAGGATCGAGTTTTTCTTGTAAATCCCCTGGAAGAAATCCTAAATTTTCTCCTGCTTCTACTGCTGGACGGGTGATGATGATGCGCTTTACTTCACGATTTTTAAGGGCACGTACCGCAAGAGCTACCGCTATGTAGGTTTTTCCTGTTCCAGCGGGTCCCAAAGCAAATACCAAGTCGTTTTTTAGGGCTGCCTCAACGAGCTTTCGCTGGTTGGCTGACTTGGGCTTAATCACCAGTCCTTTATTTCCAAAAACAATAACTTGATCCTTGTTAGCTTCTTCAAATGGTCCCCCTTCAATCGCCAAAAAATCTTTCACATGCTCTGGACTAAGGTGCCCAAATCGCTCAAAATGTTCCAAAAGCATGTTAATTAAATCGTTGATCCGCAAAATTTCAGGCGGGCTTCCTTGAATGCGAATTTCATTTCCTCTAGAAATTACTTTACACTGAGGAAACGCTTGTGCAATTTGGCGGATATTTTCATTGGCAGTGCCAAAAAATTCTGCTAAGGGAACATGCTCTAGGGTAATTACTTTTTCGACCAAAGTTTTGTATTGATTAGGTACACCATGAAGGCGAAAGAATAAAATGCCTATTTTTGTTCAATCCCCTACAAACAAAACTACAAAATTTTACTTTACTTGCTTCTATGGCCTTGGTGACATTCCTATCTGATTTCGGGGACACTGACTACTACGTACCAGCAGTCAAAGCCAAGATGCTATCCATCAATCCCCAATTACAAATTGTGGATATTTCTCATGGAATAGCCTCATTTGATTTGGAGCATGCCGCTTTTCTTTTGCGGGCTACCTTCCGAGAATTCCCAAAAGGAACCGTTCATTTGGTGGGTATCAATACTACAGGATCGGCAACTGCAGGGTACCTAGGCATCAAGTTGGAAGATCATATTTTTATAGGGCCAAACAATGGGCTTTTCAGCCTTTTAGCGGACCATGACCCTGGAATCATTGTCCAGTTTGCAGATATCCATTTGAAGGACTCTACCTTTCCTACAAGAGATATTTTAGCCCCTATAGCCGCAAAGGTGGCTTCAGGTGCAGCCATACATGATTTTGGTGGCCCATCCACCCAATTCAAAAAATTAATGCCAAGACAAGTAAAGGCAACTCGAGAACAACTAATTGGGCATGTAGTACGGGTAGATCGCTATGGCAATTTGGTAACGAACATCCGGCGAGAGGTTTTTGAAAAATTAAATCCGGGGAAATTTACAATCCAATTTGGCAGAGAAAAAATAAGTCAATTGCAAACCGGATACGATCAAGTGGAAGCAGGAGAACCCTATTTATTTTTTAATAGTTTGGACGTTCTAGAAATAGGTATCAATCATGGGCATGGAGGCAATCTCTTGGGATTGAAGCGCGACAGTGTGGTCTACATCAATTTTGAACCATGAGTTTAATTCGAGTGGTCCGTATGACTTTTCGTCCAGAAAAAGCTTCTGCTTTTCTGGAGAATTTTGAAAAAAACAAACTATTAATCCGAAATTACCCTGGTTGTCTGCATTTGGAACTCTGGCAGGACGAGAATCAAAAAAATATTTTTGTCACCTACAGCCATTGGGAAAGCGAAGAAGCCTTGAATCAGTATCGTGATTCACAGCTATTTAAATCGGTTTGGAGCCATACCAAAACCCTCTTCTCTGAAAAGCCCCAAGCTTGGAGTTCAAAAAAAATACAGGAAGTAGGAGTTTGAGTTTGTAGGAAATCATTTTTGTATTGATATTTGCATCCCCATTCAGTAAGGAATGGGAAAGTGTATTTGCCCAGATGGCGGAATTGGTAGACGCGTTGGTCTCAAACACCAATGAGGTTACACTCGTGCCGGTTCGACTCCGGCTCTGGGTACATAGGCACTGCCTAGAGGCAAACAGGCTTGCATTACTGCAAGCCTGTTTTATTTTTTAGGGTTATCTGCAACTAACTCAATAAAGTTTTACCGTTCCATCAGGTGAACTGTTGCCTGCCTGCAGACTTTGGTCTAGAATAATTACCCATTCCCCCTCAAAATTTCCATCGGGGGCTGGTTGATAATCTTTCGTCCATTCAGCCAACCCAAGACAATTGTCAGTACCGTAATGGCCAAGTAAATCACCAATCCCTCCTTCCAGGCCAAACTAAAGTTCAACTGAAACACAAATTCTCCTAACAAGAACGTCGCAAAAAAGGAAAGTAAAATCCCAGATAAGGAAGCCAAACTTCCCAAAAAGAAATATTCTAAGGTATTTATTTGCCGTACTAGGGCTGAACTAGCCCCCAAGGTGCGTAGCAAAATGCTCTCCCGCATACGTTGGTATTTACTTATAATCAAAGAACTGATCAAAACTAAAATTCCAGTGGCAATGGAGAAAAAGGCCATGAACTGAATTACAAAACTAATCTTGCCCAAAATCTCCTCAAGTGTCTCTACAATCGTACCTAGATTGATGATGGAGATATTCGGAAACTCTCGCACCATGTCTGATTGCATCTCTGCAGCCTGCTTGTCAGTGCTGGTCTTGGTGATGATTACGTGAAATTTGGGTGCTTCTTCTAAAATTCCTTTTGGAAAAAGTACGATAAAATTAGTAGAAACTTGGTTGAATTTCACTTCCCGAAAACTTCCAATATAGGTTTTAATCGGGCGCCCTTGCACGTTAAATTCCACCTGATCACCGAGCTTAAATCCATTGCCCGCTGCAAATCCTTTTTCAAAGGAAACAAAAATGCTATCCCCTCTAACCCCCTTAGGAATTAGGGTTCCATCTGTCAACTGCTCAGAAGCAATTAAAGTGTCTCGATAGGTCACACGGAATTCCCGATTATACAGCCAGCGACTGTAGTTCTCTTCTTCTGGCAACTCCTCGTTCGCTTTTTTGGTGATCCCATTGATGGCATTCAACTGCATGGTGACGATGGGAACCTCCTGCAAAATAGGCATCTTTCGACCAGTAACTTCTTCCTTTACTTTCTCGAGTTGGGCAGTTTGAATATCAAAAAGCAGCATATTGGGTTGATCCTTTTTATCAGCAAACTTGGCTTCCTGGAGCAATTGATTTTGTAAGAAAAACAACGTGCTGATCATTGCTGTACCTAGACCTATAGTTGCAATTAGAGAAATGGTCTGGTTATTGGGTCGATACAAATTTGAAAGTGACTGACGCCAAGGGTAACTCAAGGAAAGGGGTAAAAATCTACGCACCCCCCACATCACCGCCGTACCTACTCCCCAGAGTAGCCCAAAGGCAATCAAAACAAATGCGGTAAAACCTAAAGCCCAAGTGACTTTGGTGAGGAGGTAAAAGCTAAAACCAAAAATAAATAGCAAGATCCCCAAAAGCACCACCCAACGAGCAGGATCCTTAAGTAAGGTGCTATCGGTAGTTTCGGGACGCAAAGTGGCCATAGGAGACACCTTTCGTACCTTGAGTAAGGGTAACAAGGCAAATAACACAGATACCAAGAGGCCAGTCACCATACCAAAGGCTATTGATTTCCATGAAACTCCAACTGTCACCTCCACCGGGAGGAAATCAGCAAATACCACCGGAAGAACAAACTGCAATAGTGTTCCAAGACCAGAACCAAACAATGCACCAATGAATCCCATACCCACAATTTCAACAAGATAAATCAGCAGCACATCCAAGGAAGCTACTCCCAAACAGCGAAGCACTGCCACCGATGCTAATTTTTCTTTCACAAATACATTCACCGCAGAAGCCACGCCCACACAACCCAGAAGTAGTGCGATAAAGGCTACTAAACTCAAAAAATTAGAAAGGTTACCAAAGGAGCGGCCTGTACTTTGCTTTCGGTCCTCTACCGTATCTGCATCAATGCGGTCTAGCTCCCACTGCCCTTCGTATGGCTTGATTAATTGAGCGACATCTGTTCCTGGGGAAAATTGCAAATACCGATTGTATTCCACCCGGCTCCCGTATTGCACCAGCCCAGTTTCTTGCAAGTATTCCAAAGGAATGTACACTGCCGGAGCTACACTAGCTGTTATTCCCGTCTGTCCAGGCACCTTTTGGAGTTCTCCCACGATCTCAAAATAAAGATTTCCCACCTTGATGGAATCCCCTACTTGCGCATCAAACTGGGCCATAAGCGCTTTCTCTACCAACGCCTTTTTTCCGCCACTTCTAAAATTTGCCTCGCCCGCATCCGGAAGTGTTTCTAGTTTACCATAAAAAGGAAAGTTCCCTTCTAGGGCACGTACTTGCGTCAACCTGCTGGCATCCCGCTTGGGGAAGGCAACCATGGAAGCAAAATTGACTTCTGAGGCAGTTTCTAAAGCAAGAGAGTCGAGGCCCAACTCCCCAAGTGGCTTGTTGTTTTCCAAAACCAAATCTGCTCCGAGAAGCTCCTTGGCCTGGTTGTCAATGTCTTTGACTAGGTTTTCTCCAAAACTGCTGATTGCCACCAAGGCAGCAATTCCCACGACAATGGAAGAAACGAAAAGAAGCAATCGGGAAAGATTTTTTCTAAAATCTCGCCCTGCCATTTTTAAAATCCAGGCAAAATCAGGCATGTGCTTCCTCCTGTATTTTTCCACCCTTGATATGAATGATTCGCTGGGTTTTGGCTGCCAATTCCAAGTCATGGGTCACAAGCACCAGTGTTGTTCCTTGCTCTTTATTCAAATCAAAAATCAAGTTTTCAATCATCTCACCCGTTTCGGTATCCAAATTTCCAGTAGGCTCATCGGCAAAAAGTATTTTAGGCGCATTGGCAAAGGCTCTAGCAATGGACACCCGCTGCTGTTCCCCACCTGAAAGTTGGGTAGGGTAATGCGTTGCTCGATCCTTCAAACCTACCTTTGCTAGTAATTCCATTGCTTTTTCCTTTGCATTCGTTCTTTTCTTCAACTCCAAAGGAACCATCACATTCTCCAATGCGGTAAGAGTCGGAAGTAACTGGAAATTTTGAAATATAAATCCTACATCTCGACTACGAATCGCAGCGCGCTGGTCTTCATTCAGCCCTTCCAACGCTTCCCCATTCAGAACTACAGATCCAGTAGAGCTGGAATCTAGGCCAGCACACAAACCCAAAAGAGTGGTCTTTCCACTACCGGAAGGCCCAACAATAGCAATGGCTTCTCCTGCCTGAATAGAAAAGGTGACCTGATCCAAAACAGTAAGCTTTCGACTGCCACTTTGGTAGGTTTTACTGACGTGTTGAAGTGATAAAATTGACATCTAGGAGTTAAAGAAGTTGAAGTAGGAAAACGCTATTTTTAACTAATTTGTTGGCTTTTCAACAAATAACTTTGGAATTCAAGCAAAGAAAACAAAATTACACCATCCTTGGGTCGAGTGGTCGACAGACAATAGCATTTGATCGACCAACAGACGTTAGATCGCTAAAAAACACTGCCTCCCTTGGAGTAGAAAAAATAAACTTAGTCGCTATGAAAATAATAATGAATGGAATTGCCTTAATTTTCCTTAGTGGAATCATCCCTTTTTTAAGTTCCTGCAACCCAAACCCAGAGAAAAAAAAGACAGAAACTGGAATGCAAGTACTAGAGGTTGAACCGAAAAAAACAATTCTATTTTTTGGAAATAGCCTCACTGCAGGCTACGGTATTGATCCGGAAGAATCCTTTGCAGGGCGAATCCAAAGTCGATTGGATAGCTTAGAAAAAGAGTTTAGAGTGATCAATGGAGGATTGAGCGGGGAGACTACCGCTGGTGGCTTGAGTCGTCTAGACTGGTTTTTGGAAGAAGAGCCCTACTTATTTATACTTGAATTGGGAGGTAATGACGGCTTGCGGGGTATCCCACTCACCGAAACCAAGAAAAACCTCCTCGCCATCGTTACAAAGGTACAAGCAAAATACCCCAACACGAAGGTCATCCTGGCAGGTATGCAGATCCCTCCCAACATGGGTCAAGAGTATACAGAGGAATTTAAAGCCATATATCCAGCGGTAGCAAGTGAAAAAAACATCGAGCTGATTCCTTTTCTTCTAGAGGGTGTGGCTGGCAATCCGGACTTAAACCTTCCAGATGGAATCCATCCAACCGCAGAAGGACATCGACTGGTTATGGAAACCTTGTGGCCCTACATTTCAACGGCACTTTGATCACCCAGATCATCTAACCGCTTAAAATATATTGACTTTCACAGATGCATTGTTTTGTTTAGATTAGCTTATATAAATTCCAATCTTTTATGTCTTTTCAAATCAAAGAAACCCAAGATAGCTACGACGTCATTATTGTTGGCTCCGGAGCTGGTGGAGGCATGGCCTCCAAAATCCTTTCTGAAGCAGGACTTTCTGTAGCTGTAGTGGAGGCAGGGGGAGATTTTGACCCCGCCAAGGAAGAGGACCGGACGCAGCTTCGTCCACCTTGGGAATCCCCTAGAAGAGGTGCTGGAACCAAAATACGCCCTTTTGGAGATTTTGATCAAGCCATAGGAGGATGGGAGATTGAAGGTGAACCCTACACGCGGAAGGATGGAACTCAATTTGACTGGTTTCGCTCCCGCATGGTGGGTGGCCGAACCAATCACTGGGGTAGAATTTCCCTTCGCTTTGGTCCCAATGATTTCAAGCGCGCCAGTATCGATGGCTTGGGGCACGATTGGCCTATCGGCTACGATGACTTAAAGCCCTATTACGACAAGGTGGATAAATTGATTGGCGTTTTTGGTTCCAAAGAAGGAATTTATAACGAGCCAGATGGCTTTTTCCTTCCACCTCCGAAGCCCAGATTACACGAGCTTTTTCTCAAAAGAGGAGCCGATAAAGCGGGAATTCCAATGATTCCAGGAAGACTTTCCATGCTTACCCGTCCCATCAATGCGGAACGGGGAGTGTGTTTTTTCTGCAATCAATGCAACCGTGCCTGCCAAGCTTACGCTGATTTTTCCTCAGGTACCTGCTTAATACATCCAGCTATGAAAAAAGGGAAGGTGGATTTATTCACCTATTCCATGGTTCGTAAGGTCACGACGGATGATACGGGCAAAGCCAATGGCGTATCCTTTGTATCCAAAATAGATCGGAAAGAATACAAATTAAAGTCAAGAGTAGTGATCCTAGGCGCCTCTGCTTGCGAGTCTGCACGAATCTTAATGAACTCCAAATCCAAGGCACATCCCGATGGTATAGGTGCAGACTCTGGGGTATTGGGCAGATACCTCCATGATTCCACTGGCGCTAGCCGTATGGGTATTCTCCCTGACCTAATCGACCGAGATCGCTACAACGAGGATGGTGTAGGGGGCATGCACATGTACACCCCTTGGTGGAAAGACAACAAGCAGCTGGATTTTGCGCGCGGCTACCACATTGAATATTGGGGAGGGATGGGACAGCCCGCCTACGGAGCTGGTGGCAGCATGGATAGTATGCGGAAGTACCTCAAAGATGAATTTGGCAATCCTAGTCCAAATGGGGGCTATGGAGTAGGACTTAAAAAAGATATCCGCCGAATTTATGGATCTACCCTTGGGATGTCCGGTCGGGGAGAAAGTATCCCCCAATACAGCAATTACTGCGAAATCGATCCCAACGTGGTAGATACCTATGGAATCCCCGTACTTCGGTTCCATTACAATTGGACGGACCAAGAAATCAAGCAAGCCAAACACATGCAGGATACCTTTGAAGAAATCTTAACCAATGCAGGAGCATTACTTTTGGGCAACAAACCTGGCCCTGAAAGCATGTATGGACTTGCTGCTCCAGGCCGCATCATTCACGAAGTAGGTACAACACGGATGGGCAACGATCCCAAATCATCCGTAGTCAATTCCAACTGCCAGTTGCACAGCTGCTCAAACCTTTTTGTAGTGGATGCAGGACCTTTTGTATCTCAAGCAGATAAAAATCCAACCTGGACCATTCTGGCCTTGTCTTGGAGAACCTCCGATTACATCATCGAACAACTGAAACAAAAAAACATCTAGGTCATGAATAGAAGAGAAAATTTAAAACTGCTCTTTGCAGGTTCCTTAGGAGCAAGCTTGTTGCTGGGCTGCGAGCCTGAGCAAGTTAAATTGGAAGGGAAAGTGATTGGTACACCTGGGGGCCGTACAGAGGAGGAGAAAGCACGAGATGCCAAATTACTTGCTGAGCAGTTTTTTACGGAGGAAGAATTGAAAAAACTAAGTACGCTAGTAGATCTTATTCTACCTGCCGATGACCAATCTCCTGCTGCCACTGCTTTAGGGGTACCTGCTTTTATCGAATTTATGATGAAGGATCAGCCAAACCTACAAACACCCATGCGCGGTGGCCTGATGTGGTTAGACTTTGAAGCCCAAGAAGTTTTTGGCAAAGTTTTCAATGACTTGGAGGCTGTTCAAGTACAAGCAATAGTCGACCTAGTCGCTTGGCCAGATCAAGCCAGCGAGGATTACCAAGGTGGAGTTCGCTGGTTCAACATGCTACGAAACCTTACTTGTTCCGGATATTTTTCCACTCAAGAAGGATGGAATTACATGGGCTATCAAGGCAATGTGCCTAACGTCTGGGACGGAGTTCCTGCTGAAGTGCTCTCCAAGCACAGCCTCACAAATCCTGAAAAATATGCTGGAATATACCTCAA
>JAURGC010000054.1 GCA_030833985.1 Algoriphagus sp.
GAAAAGTGAAGAAGTAAAGAAAATCTTCCATATCAGCTTTTCAATGGGTTGAAATCTTGCTTACGAATCAAATCGGTCACCTGGGTAAGTAGGTTGAGTTTTCCTCCATAAGTTTTGCGGAGTAGCTCTTCGGTCATCACTTGGTCCTTAGGTCCAGAAGCCACCAGGTGTAGGTTGAGCATGATACACCATTCGAAGAAATTCATGGCGCTATGGATGTCGTGGTGGACTACCAGAACAGTTTTTCCGGCCCGGGCCATATCTTGTAGCAACTGGAAGATGGCAGTTTCGGTGGCCATATCTACTCCTGCAAATGGTTCGTCCATCAAGTACAGGTCTGCTTGCTGGGCCAATGCTCTTGCGATAAACACCCGCTGTTGCTGTCCACCAGAAAGTTCGGAAATCTGTCGCTTGGAAAAGGCCATCATGCCCACTTGATCCAATGCATCTTGAGCGATTTGAACCTCTTTTTTACCTGGGCGTCGAAATAGTCCCAATTTGCCATAGGTACCCATGACAACTACGTCTAAGACGGATGCGGGAAAATTCCAATCCACGGATTCCCGCTGGGGGACGTAGCTGATTCGTGAGCGAACTTCGGCAAGTGGTTTGTCAAAAATTTTGATGTACCCAGAGGTGGGTTGAATCAAGCCCATGATGGACTTGATGAGCGTGGATTTGCCTGCACCATTTGGACCGAGTATACCAATCAATTGCCCAGCTGGAAGGCTCAAGTCTACATTCCAGAGCACGGGATGCTGATCGTAGCTCACCGTGAGGTCATGTACTTCTAGGACGGGTTGAGATACCTGAGTGATCATGGGAGAAGTTGGTTGTAAATAAGTTGCAAATTGGTTTCAAACATGCCAAGGTAGGTTCCGGCAGGGGTATTTGGCGCGTCCAGGCTATCTGTATACAAGGGGCCTGCGAGTTTGACTACCTGATTTTTTTCTGCCACACCTCGTGCCACAGCTTGTAGCGCCTTTGGAGAGATGGTTTGTTCCGCAAATATGGCTTTTACCTTATAGGTTTGAATGAGTGAGATTAATTCAGTAAGATCCCTCAAACCCGGTTCACTCAGGGTTGATAGCCCTTGTAGCGAATGCACGGGAAGTCCATAGGCTTTACCAAAATAGGCAAAAGCATCGTGTGCTGTCACCAACACCTGGTTATGCTGAACTAGTTCTTGCACCTTTGTTCGGGTTAGTTGATCCAGCGCACCGAGTTGTTGCAGGTAAGTTTTAGTATTTGTTTCAAGCTGTGGCTTCCAAGATGGCTGCCAAATTTGAAGTTCCTGACTGGCATAGGTTAGTGCAGCAGACCATAGGGTGATGTCGAACCAAACATGGGGATCTACGCTATGTAATTCTGGGCCAGATCGAATAAGTTGGTCGGATGGTATCCCATTGGAAACATCAATAAGGACCTGTTGCTTGGCAAGCTTCTCAAAAATCTCTGTCATTTTCCCTTCAAGATACAGTCCATGGTAAATGACCAAGTCGGCTTGTGTAAGCAAGTCTAGGTCACGCACCGAAGCCTTGTACAAGTGGGGGTCTACTCCAGCAGGCATTAGTGCAATTACTTCTGCCTGATCTCCTACAAGGACCTGAATGCCGTCTGCCAAAATACTTGTGGTAGCCACAATCAAGGGTTTGGTACGTGTAGATTTGGAAGCTGAGGTACAGCTACAAATAAGGAGAAGGAAGAAGTAAAGGTACAGGACATTTTTCATGATTGCAGGACGAGAATGTTGCTGGCTACATCTTTGGACATGAATAGGGTCTTTTTTTGATCCACTAAAATCTCGATGGATCCATCAAATTCTACTTTGTCGAGTACTTTGATCCGAGCACCGATGTAGGCTCCTACTTTATCTAGATAGCGGAGAAAAGCTGCCGAACTGTCTTTGACGGCGACGATTTGTCCAATTTGGTCAATATCCATCTCGTTCAATGCACAACGTGGACGTGTCCGCACGTCCCCGTATGCATCAGGAATAGGATCTCCATGAGGGTCAAACTTAGGGTAGTTGAGGTAGGCATCTAGACGCTCGATAAGTAGGGGAGATTGGATATGTTCAAGTTGCTCAGCTACCTCATGCACCTCGTCCCAAGCAAAATGTAATTTATCTACCAAAAAGACTTCCCAAAGTCGATGCTTTCGAATGGTCTGTAAGGCTAGTTGCATTCCAAGTGCTGTGATCTGAAGGCCATAGTATTTCCGGTATTGGATAACTTCTTTCTCTCCCAGCTTGCGGAGCATGTCGCTCACTGAGGCAGGCTTAGTTTGGATCTGTGTGGCAATGTCATTGGTTGATACACTCTTTTTACCCTCCTCCGATAGATGGTAAATTGCTTTGAGGTAGTTTTCTTCTGCAGTCGTTAATTCCATGTGTAGCTTGTCAATAAGACAAATATAAAAATAATATTAGATAAATCTAAAAAATATGTTCAAGTAGTCTAAATGTATTGTGGATAACTCACAATAGATTGGGGGTTCGGATTTAGGATAAACTGAATTAAAAAATAGTCTCATCTAAAAAAATCACTATATGTTTCAATCAGAGATAATTATAATTTTCTGTATTGATCTAGATTCCTTTTTTATACCAATACTTCGACGCAATTTTTTAAACGTACTAGGAAACCTATTTTATCCAAACTCAAAAATGAAAGCACTAAAACTTAGGATTGATTCGAGGTTTTACCCTGCGATTTATTCATAAAGGATTATTGAATAAAGCTTACAAACTACTGATTAAAGACACCCCACAGACTTGAGGATGGTCATGTGCCTCAAATCTTATTTGCTTTAAGAATGTAGGACTCAAAAAAGAGAATATCCTTTTAATCCCTTGCTATTCCCTTGTCTTTTCTTTAAAAAACCTATGAACTTCAGCCAGGATTTCTTTGTTTCGTGTTCTCAAATTAAAACCTCTTGTTTCCATTGAAATGTGGAGGCGGCCAGAAATTAAAAATCCATGAATATTAAATCTACTATTGAACTTGCTTGGGAAAATCGTGAATTGCTGAAGGACGCAGCTATTCAAGAAGTCATTCGAGATGTTATTGCTGATTTAGACGCTGGTAATTTACGAGTAGCGGCACCTATTGAAGGCGGCGACTGGGTCGTAAATGATTGGATAAAAAAAGCAGTAATACTCTATTTCCCTATACAAAAAATGCAAACCATTGAAGTGGGACCTTTTGAATTTCACGATAAGATGGCCTTAAAAACGAACTATGCAGCACAGGGAGTCCGTGTTGTGCCTCATGCAGTGGCGCGATACGGTGCTTTTTTGGCATCAGGAGTAGTGATGATGCCAAGTTATGTAAACATAGGGGCGTACGTAGATTCAGGCACTATGGTGGATACCTGGGCCACTGTTGGATCTTGTGCTCAGATTGGAAAAAACGTCCACCTGAGTGGGGGTGTTGGGATTGGAGGTGTATTAGAACCTGTACAAGCAGCGCCTGTAATTGTAGAAGACGGGGCATTCATAGGGAGTCGCGTCATTGTAGTAGAGGGGGTTCGAATAGGTAAGGAAGCAGTTATAGGAGCAGGGGTGACTTTGACTGCTAGTTCAAAAATCATTGATGTAACCGGTTCAAGCCCGATAGAATACAAAGGGTACGTTCCTCCTCGTTCAGTTGTAATTCCAGGAACAATACCTAAGCAATTCCCTTCTGGAACCTATCAAGTCCCATGCGCATTGATTATTGGAAAAAGAAAAGCCTCAACAGACCTAAAAACTTCACTTAATGATGCGTTGCGGGAGAATAACGTAGCTGTGTAAGCCATGATGAGACTAGCAGTGAATACCTATTTTTTTGGAATACTTGTAAGTTTGATTTTAATGGGATGTTCCTCAGGTTCAGAAGTGAATACTGGAGATAATGAATTCAAAAATGGTAATTTTAAAAGTGCAGTTGCTGGCTACTCGGAAAATTTAAAAACCAAGCCAAATGACTATCATCTCTATTATGGAAGAGGGAGGTCGTATCAAGAATTGGGGAAATTGGTTGAAGCTCAAGCTGATTTTGAAAGAGCTTTGGCACTTGAGCCAACTAATTTCCAAGCTTTGTTGGGTATGTCAAATCTTCAACTTGAACGAAAGAATTATGCCAGTGCATTGCTTTACGCGACCAAAGCAGAAGAAATCCCAGGAGCTCCAGCTTTGGCTTCCTTGCTGAAAGGAAGGGCACTGCATCAAATTGGATTGCCAGAAGAGGCATTAAAAGCTTATGGAATTGCAATTCAGTTGGATAAAAACTTTGGGCAAGCTTATTTCAACAGAGCCTTACTTAAAATTGCCTTAAAAAGGAACAAGCAAGCTTGTGAAGATTTTAAACTAGCAATGGTGTTGGAATATCCCGGAGCAGAGGAGTCTTTTCAAAAGTATTGCAACTAATTTTTTGAACATTCTAATTCTAAATTTTCACTGGAGTCCATTAAGGTAAGATCCGATCCTTTCCATGCAGGTGTATTTCCCCAGAATGGGTACATAAGTTGTCAGAAGGGGTTTTTCCTGCTCCTAGGCAGATTTTGCAACTACTAATCTCTTTTCCAGTGCCTTCACAATCTGGACAAGACAGCCGTCCCTTACCTCCACAGCGTTCACATTCGTAAAAATCAACGATGTTAAACACATTTACTTTTTTAATCATTCCAGTGGCTCCACATCGGCTGCAGCCTACCACGCTTTTAGCCTTGCAATAGGAGCAAGGCTGCTCAAGTTGTTTCTTACCAAGGCAGGTCGTACAGTTTTCCAAGCGGTAGCCTTGTCGATCACATAGGTCGCAAGCTTGAATTTCTGCGATTGGACCCTTGAGTTTTTCTTTCAGGCGCGTCGCTGATTCGTAGTTTTTACCTGTAAATCCTGTCAATTCCAGGTATTTGTTGACAAAATTTTGACTGTTATTGTATTGTCCTAGTTGAAAAAGAGTTTCGGAAAAAAAATAAGGCATCTCCTCGGGAAGAGGAAGGCCTGAATCAATGAGGTTTCGAAATATAGAATTAGCTGTTTGGTAGTCGCTTCGCTCCATGGCAGCCAACGCACCTTTCATCCAGCGGTCTGTTTGACCAAGATTAACCTGTGCAGAAGCAGTTACCCCAAAATAAATTTGGAGGAAAAAAAGAAGGGAAAAAATTCGGGCAGTAGTTTTCAATTCAATCTAATTTTTAGCAAGTAAGCAACTGAAAATCGTTCATTCAAGAAAAAGTGAGACTTCTGAAAAATAAATCTTCATTTTCGGTTCCAGCTGGATAAAAAAGAACACTTAATGCTATAAAAAATAGGAGTAATCCCTTTTGCTTCAGTGAAAAGATGTTGATTTTTGGCCTTGAACAAATCTTATTCTACGTGATCATTGCTGTAATTGGAGGAGGAGCTGCAGGTTTTTTTGCAGCCATCCATGCTAGTGGGCCTGGAATACAGGTAATCCTTTTTGAAAAATCCCCCAAATTACTCTCCAAAGTAAAAATTTCTGGTGGGGGTCGATGCAATGTGACACACCGACCAATGGAGATTTCGAAATTGATTAGGAATTACCCTAGAGGTGAAAAGTTCTTGAAAAAAGCCTTTCTCCACTTTTCAATCCACGATACGTTTTCTTGGTTTGAATCTAGGGGGGTGCTGTTGAAAATTGAAGGGGACGGACGTGTATTTCCCGAATCCAATACCTCTCAAACTATTGTTACTTGTTTGGAAGAAGAAGCAAAAAAGCTGGGTGTTCAAATCCAGCTTTCCAATGGAATCAAATCCATTAAAACCAAATTACAAGGTTATACCCTAGGTACAGATAGGGGAGAAATTACCGTTTCTAAAATCATCGTTGCTTCTGGCGGACATCCCAATTTAGGTACATATGGTTACCTTAATCAATTGAATCATAAGCTAATAAATCCTATACCTTCGCTTTTTACTTTTAACACTCCTCAGGAACCCATTCGTGAATTGATGGGGGTATCCCTGCCGGATGTCGTAGTGAAATTGGAAGGCACCAAACTTAGTTACCGAGGCCCACTCTTAATTACCCATTGGGGAATCAGTGGTCCTGCAGTACTCAAACTTTCGGCTTTTGGTGCGAATTGGCTTTACGAGCAGCAGTATAAGGCTCGGGCAATTATTCAATGGAATGCAGACTTGACTGAACAAGCTTACGTAGAGCAGCTTAATAGCTATGCGCAACTTCATCCCAATAGAAAAGTCCATTCTCATCCACTTTTTGGGATACCTGCACGCCTCTGGGAGCATTTTTGCAGCCAATCCGAAATCAATACGGAGCAATTATTTGGTCAACTTCCAAAAAGACTGTACAACAAGTTGGTGCAATGCTTATTTTGCTATCCAGTGGCTATGCAGGGTAAGACTACGTTCAAAGAGGAATTTGTTACAGCCGGAGGAATTTCTTTGGATGAGGTTTATCCAGAAACTATGGAAAGCAAACTTCATTCAGGCATTTATTTTGCAGGAGAGGTACTTAATCTGGACGGGATCACAGGAGGCTTTAATTTTCAGGCAGCTTGGACAACCGGTTACCTTGCTGGTCGATCTGCACGCTTGAGATCTAATTTTATTGAGTAAATCAACCTCTCGTTTGAAAGAAAAATGACAAAAAAAAAGACAATACCTATTGCCTTCTTTTTCAAATTTAATCCCCTTTAACTCTGTTAGATCCTATGAGTACGCTATCTGGTCTAAAATTACGAGCTCACATTCATTGCAAGGTTACCTAAAAATGAAGTTGACTTGAAGTTTTCACACATTGAACCATGCCTATACTTTCTTCTTCCTACACCAAGCCTCCATTATTCTATTTAAACGGCCATTTTGAAACCATTATGCCCAGTATTTGGAGAAGAATTCATGGGGTCAACTACCTACGGGAAAAAATAAAAACTCCAGATGAAGATTTTTTAAATCTGGATTGGTCTCGAGTGGGATCAGATAGACTTTTACTTATTTCTCATGGCTTGGAAGGGGATTCTCAGCGCCATTATGTCCGAGCTTTGGTCAAATTATTTAACCAACATGGATTTGATGCATTGGCTTGGAATAATCGATCCTGTGGGGGTGAGCTCAATTTACAACCTGTTTTGTATCACCATGGATCTAGCCAGGATTTGGATACGGTGATTCAGCAGGTGATTTCTACGAATCGGTATAAGAAACTTTATTTGGCAGGAATAAGCATGGGAGGGGCGCAAACTCTAAATTACTTGGGTAAAAAAGGAGAGGAGGTCCCTTCAATAGTTAAAAAAGCAGCTATATATTCTACACCCGTGCACTTACCGTCCAGTGCAGCTACACTTAGTAGGCCAGCAAATCAATTTTACAAACAAAAATTTTTGGGGAAATTGAAAAAGAAAATGGAGGCCAAGGGAAAGCAATATCCAGGATTAATCGACTTGGAACGTCTGCCTTTAGTTCGAGATTTTGATGAATTTGATACTCAGTATACAGCGAAACTGCATGGATTTGTAGATGCAACTGACTTTTATGAGCAAGCAAGCCCGCATACACGTTTGAAAGACATTCGCGTACCCACCTTTATTTTAAATGCAGCCAATGACCCATTATTGGGTAAAGAATGCTACCCTATAGAATTTGCAAATTGGAGCTCTGAACTATTCTTGGAAATCCCAAATCGTGGGGGACATACTGGATTTACGATTCCAGGTTCGGAATTTAATTATGCAGAGTATCGCCTTCTTGAGTTTTTAACGCAATGCTAGTAGGCCCATTTCAGTAGGGAAACTAGTCTTGGAATGTTGTTTTAGAACCGCTTGAGTACCATTTCAGCCACTGTGCCTCCAATAGATAGGGAACTGGTAGCAGCAGGAGAAGGAGCGTTGAGCACATTGATGGCATAAGCTGATTCACGGATCGCAAAGTCATCCAAAAGGCCTCCAGTACGATCACATGCTTGAGCACGAACCCCAGCTCCACCTTCTACAAGGTCGGATTCTTGGATTTCAGGAATTAGTTCTTGAAGAGCCTTGGTGAATGCAGTTTTGGAAAAGGAGCGGTACAATTCCCCCAAACCAGTTTTCCAGTACTTGGCCGCTACTTTTTGGAAGCCTGGCCAACCTAAGGTTTCAGCCAATTCGGCAAAATTCACATCAGTTTTTTTGTATCCTTCTCTTTTAAATGCCAATACAGCATTGGGGCCAGCTTCCACGCCTCCTTTTTTCATTCGGGTAAAATGTACACCTAGGAAAGGGAAGTTAGGATCAGGAACAGGGTAAATCAAGTTATTGACTAGATATTCTCGCTCCTTCTTGAGTTTGAAATATTCTCCTCTAAAAGGAATAATTTTTACATCAGTGATGGAGTCATCATTCATTCGGGCTACCTTATCTGAGTAGAGTCCAGAACAGTTAACCACTAACTTCGCTTGGAATGTACCTTTTGATGTTTCAATGTAATTAATTGAGTCTTTTTGATTGATTTCCAATACTTTATGATCTAAAAAAATTCCACCACCTTGTTGCATTATTTTACGTCCATAGGCAAGAGCTACTTGAAGGTAATCTACGATTCCAGTTTGAGGAACATGGATTGCGCCCACACCGATGCAATATGGTTCGTATTCTTTTAATTCCTCAAGGCTTATTTGGCGAGTTCCTGTCAATCCATTTTCTAAGCCTCTTTCTAGTAGCATAGTCAAGAGGGGCTTCTGAGATTCTCGTGTGGCCACGACAACCTTCCCTGTTATTTCGTATGGGATTTTTTCTTCCTTACAGAAATTGATTAGCTCGTGGTAGCCATTGATGCAATTTATTGCTTTTAATGACCCCGGCTTGTAGTATAAGCCAGAATGAATCACCCCAGAGTTATTGGCAGTCTGATGTTTGGCCAATTGACTTTCTTTTTCCAGTATCGCGACTTTTAAATCAGGACGTGTATTGATCAATTTGTATCCTGTGGCTAATCCAACGATTCCTCCTCCTATTATGACAACATCGTATACCATCTTTCAAAAATTTAAAATCAAATGTACTAACTAACCCTACTTTTTTTTAATGCCATCTAGAAAAATATCAAAACTAAGTAAATGGCCTTACTTGTTTTTAGGTAATGAGTAGGTGCTCAAAAATATCGTTTAACTTTGCAGCTTTAATGGAACGATCTGCTTCCCGACTTATGCTTCGATTTTTATTCGTAGGTTTTTTCTTTCTTTGGACATCAGTTTCTTTTGGGCAGTTTATTCTCCAGGGAAAGGTGACGGATGCAGAAACGGGGGATCCAATCGCATTTGCTAACATTTTTTTACAAGGAAAAACTTCTGGAACGACTACCGATTTTGAAGGCAACTATTTGTTAAAAGCGGATTCTGTAGGCGATAGCCTTCGTGTGAGTTATTTAGGTTATTCCACGCAGTCCAAGGTTTTATCCAAAAATTTAGTACAAACACTTAATTTTCAACTCTGGCCAGAGGCTTTTGAATTAGGAACTTTTGTGTTTGAGGCTGGAGAAAATCCAGCTTTTGAAGTGATTCGGCAGGCAGTTGCCAAACGAGTGTCCTACGACAAAAGCAAATTACAGGCTTACCAAACGAAAAACTACACAAAAATAGAAATTGACATAGATAACCTTTCGGAAGACTTCAACCAACGAAAATCTGTCCGAACAGTAACAGCAGTATTGGATAGTATTCGTGAATTAAGGAATGAGGAGGGACAAAAGATTTTGCCTGTATTTTTTTCAGAAACTGTGTCTTCTTTTTACTACCGATCTAATCCAGAATTACGAAAAGAAGTTATTGAAAAGACCAAGGTTACCGGTGTAGGGATTACTGATGGATCTACTACTTCTCAGATTACGGGATCGGTATTTCAGGAATACAATTTTTATAAAAACTGGCTGCAAATCCTGAACAAGGACTTTATTTCCCCCATTGCAGATGGATGGAAAACCTATTATGACTACGATTTGCTCGAAGATGTCTTGGTCGGACAGGATAGTTGCTACAAACTTCAGGTGTATCCTCGACGAGAGCAAGATCTTGCGTTCACGGGCACGATTTGGATCAAGAAGAACGATTATTCTCTCAAGCAGGTTGATTTAACCATCCCAAAAGCGGCTAATTTGAATTTTGTGGATCGAATAAAGATTCAGCAAGAACTTACCCCCACAGCTGCAGGAGCTTTAATGCCTTCCAAAACCCGTGTATTGGTTAAAATAGGTCAAATCACTAATAATTCTGCGGGGCTTTTGGCCAAGTTTTATACTGCCACAGACAGCATTGTGGTGAACCAGCCCTTGGAAACCTCTTTTTTTGACCAGGCAGTGGTCTTGAAACCAGATTTTAATCAAGTCTCATCTGATTATTGGAAAAACAGACGACCTGACCCCTTGAGCGAAGAGGAGTTGGCTGTTTTGCAAATGGTAGATACGCTGAAAAGAATTCCAATCATCCGCTTCTATTCAGAGTCACTTAAATTTTTTGCCACAGGCTACCTACCTTTTAATAAATTGGATTTGGGGCCTTGGACAGAGTTTGGAAATTACAACAATGTAGAGGGCCTGCGTCTTGGATTTGGAATGCGTACTAATTATAGTTTTTCCAATCGCTTTTTGGTTGAAGGGTATGGAGCTTACGGTACAATGGATGAGCGGTGGAAGTACAAGGTAGGGGCAACCTGGATTTTATCTAGAAAGCATTGGACCACTCTAGGTGTTCGGATAGGAAGGGAGCTGGATCAGGTGGGCTTAGAAATGGAGAATTTAGATGGAAATTCAATTTTCTTGGCAGCAAGCCGTTTTGGAACATTGCGAAGACCCTTTGTGTCCGCCAACCACCGAATCACCTTCCAACGTGAATTTTTTAAAGGATTCTTAGTTTCCTCAAGTTTGAACAAGAGTCAATTTAATCCACTTTTTGATTTTTACTATTACGAACAAGGCTTGAAGGTTTTGCGAACCAGTTTCCAAGCCACTGAAATTCGAGCAAGCGTTCGTTATGGTCATGATGAAATTATCTTGATTGATGATAATAGTCGGGCCTCCCTTGGATCTATCAAATGGCCAATTGTAGAATTAAATTATACTCAAGGTCTTCCTAGCATTGGATCCTCCTTGGATTACACTAAACTCAAATTCTACCTGTATCACCGCATAAATTTGGGGTTATTGGGGGTGGGACGTTACGAAATAGATGCAGGGAAAATTTGGGGAGAGGTGCCTTACCCTATCTTAGAGAACCATTTGGGCAATGAAACTTTGTTTTACACCACGGCAGCTTTCAATACGATGAATTTTAATGAATTTGCTTCTGATAGATTTGTAAGTCTTCGCTACCGCCAATCTTTTGAAGGATTTTTGTTCAATTCCATTCCTTTGGTAAAGAAATTAAAGTGGCGTATGGTGGGAAATGCAAACGTCTTGATGGGGTCGGTTCGAGATCAAAATATTCTCAATATCCCAAAAATGACTCCAGATGGAAGGGTCTTGAAATCATTTGGCAGTTTAGATCCTCAGATTCCTTATGTGGAGTTGGGCTATGGTATTGAAAATATATTTCGATTTTTCCGAGTTGATTTTTTTCACCGTATGAACTATTTGGATCGACCAGAGGCTAGGCCTTTTCATATTAAAGTCAGTGCGCAGGTGATTTTGTAAGCTTTTTTTCTCCTTTCCCATTTAAAATTTTCCATAGGGAATCCCTTTTGTGCATATTTGCACCTGCATTCACAGCCTGTTTGTATAGGCAGTAAAAAAAATAAAATGACCAAGCAAATTCAAATTACCCTCCCTGATGGTTCAGTGAGGAATTACGATCAAGGCATTACCGGACTACAGATTGCTGCAAGTATCAGCGAGGGTTTAGCTCGGAATGTGCTTGCTGCCAAAATTAATGGGCAAGTTTGGGATGCCTCGCGTGCCATCACGGAGGATTCTAGTTTGCAGCTACTTACTTGGAACGATAGTGAAGGGAAGAGTACCTTCTGGCATTCATCAGCGCACCTAATGGCAGAGGCTTTGGAAGCCTTGTATCCAGGCGTCAAGTTGGGAATAGGTCCATCTATAGAAACCGGCTTTTATTACGATGTAGATTTTGGTGACCATAAGTTGGAAGGGGATGAGTTGGAAAAAATTGAAACTAAAATGCTTGAGTTGGGAAGACTTAAGTCAGACTACATCCGCAAGGAAATTTCAAAGGCTGATGCGGTCGGTTATTTTCAACAAAAAGGGGATGAGTACAAGTTGGACCTTTTGGAAGGTTTGGAAGATGGTACGATTACATTTTACGAACAGGGCAATTTTACCGATCTCTGTCGTGGGCCACATATTCCGAATACTGGATTTATCAAAGCGGTTAAGCTCACCAATATTGCAGGAGCCTATTGGCGAGGGGATGAGAAGCGCAAGATGCTTACTCGTATTTATGGAGTGACCTTCCCTAAGGCACAGGAATTGAAAGATTATTTAACCTTGTTGGAAGAGGCTAAAAAACGGGATCACCGCAAGCTGGGTCGAGAATTGGAGCTATTCACCTTTTCAGAAAAGGTTGGTATGGGACTTCCTCTTTGGTTACCAAAGGGAACACTTCTTAGAGAGCGTCTAATCAACTTTATGAAAAAGGCTCAGGATAAGTCTGGTTACCAGCAAGTTACCACACCTCATATTGGTCACAAAGCCTTATACGAAACGTCAGGTCATTACGAAAAATACGGGAAAGATTCTTTTCAGCCAATTGCAACTCCCCATGAGGGAGAATCCTTTTTATTAAAGCCAATGAATTGTCCGCATCACTGCGAGATTTACAAACACAAGCCTAGGTCCTACAAGGATTTGCCTATTCGCTATGCTGAGTTTGGTACAGTGTACCGCTATGAGCAAAGCGGTGAATTACATGGATTGACCCGTGTTCGTGGATTTACACAGGACGACGCACACATATTCTGTCGACCAGACCAGGTAAAAGAAGAGTTTATCAAAGTAATTGACTTGGTTTTATATGTTTTTAAGGCATTGGGATTCAGTGAATATACTGCACAGATTTCCTTGCGGGACCCAGAAAACAAGCAGAAGTATATCGGTTCGGATGAGGCCTGGGATAAAGCAGAAGCAGCGATTATTGAAGCTTCTGCCGAAAAGGGATTGGAAACGGTAACTGAATTGGGAGAAGCTGCCTTTTATGGCCCCAAACTTGATTTCATGGTCAAGGATGCTTTAGGGAGAAAATGGCAATTGGGCACCATCCAGGTGGATTACCAACTACCAGATCGATTCCAATTGGAGTACATCGGTTCGGACAATCAAAAACACCGACCAGTCATGATTCATAGAGCTCCATTTGGTTCCTTAGAGCGCTTTGTAGCGGTACTGATTGAGCACTGTGCCGGAGATTTTCCGTTGTGGCTTTCTCCAGAGCAAATTAATATTCTACCGATATCCGAAAAATTTATTTCCTATGCGGAGGAATTGAAAAGTATTTTGGATGAGGCGGGGATTACAGGAACGATTGACAACCGTGACGAGAAAATTGGACGTAAGATTCGGGATTCCGAAGTGAAAAAAGTGCCTTTCATGCTAATTGTAGGAGAAAAAGAGCAAGAAGAAGGAAAGGTAGCAGTACGCAAGCATGGGCATGGTGATCTTGGAGTATTAAGTCCAGCCGAGTTTATAAGTTATTTTCAAGGAATTATTTCGGAATCTTTAGCGAAAGAATAAGGTAGAAATGGCATTCTATTTTTTCAATTCGAAATAATTCCGATATTTGCAGGCAATTTTATTTAAAACTAACCAAGTTAACTTGAATCCAAGACCACATCAGCCAAGAGGTAGACAAGAAGAACCTTACAAGATCAACCAAAAGATCAGAGTCCGTGAGGTACGCGTAGTGGGTGACTTTGTAGAAGGAGGCAATGCTGTCCTTCTTACAGAAAAAGCTATTCAGCTTGCTCAAGAGAATGAGCTTGATTTGGTCGAGATTTCTCCAAATGCAGATCCTCCGGTTTGCAAAATCATTGATTACGCGAAGTTTAAATACGAGCAGAAAAAGAAACAAAAGGAGATTAAGGCCAATGCGGCTAAAGTAGTTTTAAAAGAAATTCGATTTGGACCCAACACGGATGATCACGATTTCAATTTCAAATTGAAGCATGCGATCAGTTTCCTAAAAGAGGGGGCCAAAGTAAAAGCATATGTGCACTTTGTGGGACGAAGCATTGTTTTCAAAGAGCGAGGAGAAATGTTATTATTAAAATTTGCTCAAGCTTTGGAAGAAGTGGGAGTAGTGGAGCAAATGCCAAGGCTAGAAGGCAAACGAATGAATATTTTCATTGCCCCTAAACCAGGAAAAAAGTGATTTCAACCAACTAAATACAGTAAAATGCCAAAAGTAAAAACTAAATCCAGTGCAAAAAAGCGGTTTACCCTCACCGGTACCGGTAAAATCAAAAGGAAACACGCTTTCAAAAGCCACATCCTTACGAAGAAATCTACCAAGCGTAAGCACAACCTTACCAAAGCTGGTTTGGTGCATGAGTCTGACGAGGGTAGAGTACGAGACATGTTGAGAATCTGATTTTCAGAACTGTCTTAGATTAAACAGGTTTATTTATTCACCAGATGCGTTGGTCACTAAGCTCCTAACAAGGGACACCACGAGTCAAAAAACAAAACACTATGCCTAGATCGGTAAACGCGGTAGCGTCAAGAGCAAGAAGAAAAAAGGTTTTAAAAGCCACAAGAGGTTACTTCGGAAGAGGTAAGAATGTGTGGACTGTAGCCAAAAATAAGTACGAGAAAGGACTTCAGTATGCATACAGAGACCGTAAAGCAAAGAAAAGAGAATTCAGAGCTTTGTGGATTCAGCGTATTAATGCAGGAGCAAGAGCTTATGGAGTATCCTATTCTCAGTTGATGGGATTGTTGAAGAAAGCAGAAATCGAATTAAATAGAAAGGTTTTGGCTGACTTAGCAATGAATCATCCTGAGGCATTCAAAGCTGTAGTTGAAAGAGTAAAATAAGACCGGCACTGCCTTATTTTACGAAAACCTCCTTATTCGGGAGGTTTTTTTTTGCAAAAAAAAAAGGTCTTCCTTACGAAAGACCCTTGAGTAGCGAGAGGAAGATTTGAACTCCCGACCTCAGGGTTATGAAGATTTTTTGAGAAAATGAAAGCGTTGATTTGTAATGCGTTAAGTTTTTACAAATCCGAAATCAACCGATTTCAGTCGAATTAAGGGGATGTTTTCCTCACGCAAAGACTTAACTATTTATCAAATTAAAAATTTCATATTCTATTATTTCTTAAATGTTTCAAAATTCTCATCTACCAACTTTCTAAGCCTAATAATTTCTTGCCTAAATCTGTTAATACTGCAGTATCATATTTAGTTTGTTCCCAATTTCTTGGATCACCAGGAAAAGCATATCCTTC
>JAURGC010000080.1 GCA_030833985.1 Algoriphagus sp.
GAAGGGTCCTATTTTGAGCAAGCTACCCAATTAAAAGCAATACCAGGTTTTCATGAAGTAGCTGCTCAAATTTTCCCCAAATTACGCGCAGTGAAAGTAGAGATCACCTCCATGCCCGCAACGGGGATGACTAAAAATCAAAAAGCCTATTTGCAAGAAGTAAGTCATCCAACTGCAAAAAATCAATGGACCTACCAAGAATGGGTAGAAGTAGCCGCTGCCTGTCATCTCTTAGACGAAAAATTGTGGGTATTGTCTTCGATGAGGCGTTGGTATCAGGAGCCCAGTGTTTTGAGTAACCTTGCAGTAGTGCGGATGCGCCAAAGTCAAGAAGTGGACGATCAAGTATCTAAAGCTATCTTGTGGGAGGAGGCGGCTCGACTTTTGGCTGAGGCAAATCGTCTGAAAGAGGATCCTTTGACCTTTTACAACCTAGGGCAATTGCTTACTCTTCAAGGATCTTATTGGGAAGCATACAAGGTGCTTTCAAATGCTTCTGTGCTTGCTAAATCAACTCCTGAATTGGTCTCAACTATAGATTTGTTGAGAGCTGCACTAGATATCCGAAGAGAAGATTACAAATTGGCCCTACTCCGTTTTGGAAATTCAAGCAAAGGAGCGGATGATTTATTTAATCAGGGACTTGCTAATTTTTTAGTTGGCGATTATGCCTCAGCAAATTTATCTTTTGAGTCAGCTGTGCTTGCGGATAGGGAGTCGGGATACGGTTACTATGGACTTGCTATGGTTGCTTTGGAACTGGGTCAATTGGAATCCATGAGTTTTTACCTTGAAAAAGCCATGGTAGTTAATCCCTTCCTACGTGCTAAAGCAAAAATAGATCCGGAATTTGGTTTATTTTTCCAATTGGATTAAAGGGAATGGGGTCCAAAAATAAACCCTTTCTGTTGCGTTTTTCTAGAAGTTTTTGAATTTACCCGGTGGGTGTTATGCGCGTGTGAACCAGGGGTTTTATTCTTTTCATTTTTCAATGAACTTTAGGTATTATACGTGAGTAAATTGGTAAGCAAATGTCTGTGATTTGCATCTAGGGATATTTTTTTTTTAAGATTTCACTTTTTATTTTTCTCATAAAATTTGATTTTTCTTTAAGATTATTTAACATTGGAAGTCAAGAATGGATAAATTAACCCGAAAAAACAGCCTATGTGTAAAATTACTTAGACAATTTCTTCTCTCACCTAGCATCGACCGATGTCAAACCTATCGGTTTTTTTAGTTCGCAGGTCATTTGACCAGGTATAAGCGCAATAGAATCCTTAAAAACTAACTGGATTTTCTATTGCAATTATTTTAAGAATAATCGCAAACGATTGCATTATCAATTAACAAACAAGTAATTGAGATTAATCTTGTTACCCAATCTATCTATGTTTATGAAAAATGTTTACAAATTCCTAAGTGTGTGCCTCACACTCTTGGTACTTACTGTCTCGGCTGCCTATGCGCAGAAAACAGTGACAGGTACAGTCCTTGATGAATATGGCATAGGCCTTCCGGGAGTATCGATCCTTGCAAAAGGAACTACAAACGGAACTGCCACTGACATTGACGGTAAATATTCCCTCAATGTCCCAAATGACCAAGCTACCTTGGTTTTCTCTTTTATTGGATACACTACTGTTGAACAAGCAGTTGGTGCTCGAAGTGTGGTGGACCTCAGCATGAAGCCTGATGAAAGAACACTTACTGAACTCGTAGTAACTGGTTACTCTATCGATTCAAGAAGAGAAACCACAGGTGCGATTTCAACAGTTAGTCCAAAGGATTTGACCGTAATTCCAACTGGTAACATCGAGCAGACCCTTCAAGGTCGTGTTTCAGGTGTAACAGTAATTACCAATGGTCAGCCAGGTACTTCTTCTATTATTCGTGTACGTGGTTTCGGAGCCTTCGGTGGTAACGAGCCTTTGTACATTGTGGATGGACTACCTACTGGATCTACAGATTTCTTGAATCCTGACGACATCGAGTCCACTACTGTATTGAAAGATGCTGCTGCAGCTTCCATTTATGGTGCTCGTGCTGCAAACGGTGTAATCGTCTACACTACCAAGCGTGGTGCTAGAGACAAGAAGTTACGTGTAGATTACAACGGCATGTATGGAGTTACTGACCCAGGAACTGGTTTGGATATGGCTACCCCTCAAGGGTATGCAGATTTTACTTGGTTGGCAGAGAAAAACACTGCAGCCCTTCAAAATCGTGCTCCAGCTTATGGACACCCACAGTTTGGTACAGGTGCTACGCCAGTAATGCCTTATTACCTAAGCTTAATTACTAAAAATGCAACTACTGGGGCTTACGGAGTATTGTCTGGTCAGCCAGGCCCTCTTTCTCAAGCACAAATTGAACAGCAGCGGGAGTGGTATAATGTGGATCCTGCTTCAGGAACAATTCGTCAATTGACAAGAGCAATGACTGGTGAAGGAACCGACTGGTATGCAGCGTTGACTCGTTTTGCCCCTTTGCATAGACATTCCTTAGGATTCAATGGAGGTTCCGAAACTTCCAGATTTTATATTGGATTGGGTGTACAAGAGCAAGGAGGTATCATGATCGGCAATGATTTCAAAAGATATTCTTTGCGTGCTAACTCTGAGTTTGATGTAACCAACCGTATTCGTATTGGTCAAAACTTCCAAGCTACCTATCGTCAAGTACTGGGTCAGCAAGGAGGTACCGGTGGCCGAGGGGTTTCAGATGATGAAAATGATATCCTACAAGCGTTCCGTATGCCTTCAATCATCCCAGTTTACGATGAATTTGGTGGCTATGCAGGTACAGCTTCTAGAGGTTTTAACAACCCTAGAAATCCAGTTGCTAACCGAGATGGACAGGATAACAATAGAAACTTTAATGCAATTGCATTTGGTAACGTGTATGGAGAGTGGGACATTATTGATGATCTGACTTTCAGAACTTCTGTGGGTGGACAATATAATAATTACTACTTCTGGGGCTATTCTCGACTTCAGTATGAAAACTCAGAAAACAACTCTGCATTTGGATACAATGAAGGAGCTGGCTTCTCATTCGGTTGGACCTTTACCAACACCGTTTCTTATAAAAAGAAGATTGGCAAGCATGATTTTAATGCGTTGGTAGGACAAGAAGCGTTGAACTCTGGTGCTGGAAGAAACATGAGTGCCAATGGACAAAATCCATTCTCTACAGACCCAGATTTTATTACAATATCTAATTTACCAGTTGGTACGCGTCAAGTAAACTCTGACCAATTTAAAGGAGTTAACTTTAACTCTTACTTCGGTCAATTACGTTATACTTTCGATGACAAGTACATCTTGAGTGCGGTAGTACGTCGTGACGGTTCCTCTAGATTTGGAGCGAATGCTCGATATGGTGTATTCCCAGCATTTTCAGCTGCTTGGAGAGTGTCTTCCGAGTCTTTCCTTCAAGGAGCTACCTGGATTGATGATTTGAAAATCCGTGGAGGTTGGGGTCAAATGGGTAATTCCAATAACGTAGATCCAAACAACCAATATTCTTTGTTTGCTGGTAACGTTGGAGCGTCTTCCTATGATATTACAGGATCTAACTCTGGTGCAGTTATTGGTTTCAGAAGATCTCGAATTGGTAACCCAAATGCCCAGTGGGAAACTGCAGTAACGCAAAACATTGGTTTTGACGGTACCTTCTACAATGGTCGTTTGGATGTAATTTTCGATTGGTGGAAAAAAGACACCAAAGATTTGTTATTCACTGTTCCAATTCCATTGACTGCAGGTAGTAATGCTTCCCCTCCAGCGGTGAACATAGGAGAGATGTTGAATAGAGGTTTAGACCTTTTGGTTTCTACCAGAGGTAATTTAACTACAGATTTAACTTATGAATTGACTGTTACAGGTTCTACACTGAAAAACGAGATTGTATCTCTTTCTCCTGGCTTGGACTTTATTACTTCTGTTAACCCATCTTACAGAGGTATTCAACCAATTCGTAACGCGGTAGGTCAACCACTATCTTCTTTCTTTGGATACAATACTTTAGGATTGTTTAGAAATGCAGAAGATGTATCAAGCCATGCTACTCAAGACGGTGCTGCACCTGGTCGTTTCAAGTTTGAAGACGTGAATAAAGACGGAAAAATTACTCCTGATGATCGTGTATTCCTTGGAAATCCAGTTCCTGATTTTACAGGAGGTATGAATTTCACTATCGGTTACAAAGGATTTGACCTTTCTGCCTACTTGTATACCTCAATTGGCAATGAAATCTGGAACCAATCTCGTTGGTTTACTGACTTCTTCCAGACTTTTGAGGGTGCAGCAATTTCCAACCGTTTGAAGAATGCTTGGACTCCGCAAAATTTGGATGCAACTATTCCTGTAGTAGAGCGAGTTTCTAACTTCTCTACTTCCAACGTAGCCAACTCTTTCTATGTGGAAGATGGATCTTATTTAAGATTGCAGAACTTGACTTTGGGATACTCAGCACCAGCAAATGTATTGCAGAAATTGAAAATGGAAAGAGCAAGAGTATTTGCTTCTGTAAACAACCTATTTACCTTAACAGGGTATGAAGGCTTGGATCCGGCTGTTGGTGGAGACGCTGACTTGACGTTCGGTATTGATATCGGAAACTACCCTGTTACTAGAGGTTGGACATTCGGTGTGAATTTGAGCTTCTAAGCCAAACAATTAATTTTGAATCGAGTTATAGAAACTATAATTGATTAAATAAATGAAAAATTTCAAATTAAAAATCGGTGCCCTACTCGCATCCGGAGCGATGCTAGTAGCAGTGAGTTGTAGCGAGGAGTTCTTGGAAGTTCCGCCGGTTGGTCAATTGTCTGAAAATCAGCTTTCTTCTTTGGCTGGTCTAGATGCAGCATTGATCGCGGTATATTCCCAAGTAAACGGACGTGGCAACAGATTAGGGTCTCCATCCAACTGGGTGTGGGGTAGTATTAGAGGGGGTGAGGCCAACAAAGGAACTGACCCGGGAGACTTTACATCCATTAACCCAATTCAGCGTTATGAAAACGATGCTGCAGGAGGGGATATGGGTTCAAAGTACAACGTGGCTTATGAAGGTGTTGCTAGAGCAAACAACGTATTGAGATTAGTAGCGAAAGCTGGTGATGCCATTACTGCAAATGATCAAGCACGACTTTCTGCACAGGCTCGATTCTTGAGAGCACATTTCTATTTTGAACTTGCACGTGATTACAATCGTACACCTTATGTGGACGAGACGGTGGATTACGGAAGCGGTTTGGAAGAAGTGAAAAATGACAAGGACTTGTGGCCTTTCATTATCGCTGACCTAGAATTTGCTATTTCAAAGCTCCCTGCAACTCAGCCTCAAGTAGGCCGAGTAAATTCATGGGCTGCCAAGTCTTACCTAGGTAAAGTGTACATGTATACAAAGGAATATAGCAAAGCAAAAACCTTGTTTGACGATGTGATCGCTAATGGCGTTACTTCTAATGGCTTGAAATACGGTTTGGTTCCTTACTATGACGATATGTTCCGTGGCAAAAACGATAACCACCAGGAGTCTATCTGGGCTTATCAGTCTTCTGCAAACACTGGTTCTGTCGCAAATGCCAATCCCGAGTTTGACTTGAACTTCCCTTACAATACGGGTCCTGCTGGTCCTGGTAACTGCTGTGGATTCTTTCAACCTAGCTTTACGTTCGTGAATGCGTTCAGAACTAAGAACGGTCTTCCACTTTTAGACAAGACGTATAATAGTGCCGCAAACGAAGTAAAGAACGACATGGGTGTGGCTTCAGGTGCTGCTTTCACACCAGATGCAGGTACTCTTGACCCAAGATTGGATCATACAGTAGGACGTAGAGGTATTCCTTATTTGGATTGGATGGATCATCCAGGTCAAGCTTGGATCCGTAACCAACCGAATGCAGGACCTTACTCGCCTAAAAAGTATGTGTATGCTAAGTCTGAAAAAGGAACTTTCCAGGATAACTCTTCTTGGACTCCAGGTTATACCGGGATCAACTTCATGATTATCCGTTTCGCAGACATTCTATTACTTGCTGCAGAAGCTGAAATCGAAGTAGGTAGCGCTGAAAAAGCACGTGAATACGTTAACCTTGTTCGAACGAGAGCAATCAATTCATTTTTGAATCGTGAGGATGGTAGCAATGCCGCAAACTATGAAATTAGCACCTATACGGCTCCTTGGACAGATAAGGATGTTGCTAGAGCGGCTGTTCGTCACGAACGACTCCTAGAATTGGGCATGGAAGGTCACCGTTTTTATGATCTTCAGCGCTGGGGTACTGCCAAGCAGGAATTGGATTTCTACCTAGCTTATGATGCTGCTAAGTTAACTTCTGCTTTAGGTGGAGCTACTTACACAGACAAATATAAGTGGGTTCCTATTCCTCAAGATCAAATTGACTTGGTAGGCTCTGATATCTTGTCTCAGAATCCTGGATTCTAATTAGAAATTTGATTTCTATTTAAAGGAGGAGGTCTTAGACCTTCTCCTTTTTTTTTGGCTTGAAAAATTGGTAAATTTCTAGCTCAATTGCTTTCTTATTCCTATGCCATTTCTACGAATTAGCCCGATTTCTATTCTTTTTTTACTTCTTCTTTCCACTAGCGCCTGTCAGAAAGCCCCGACTTTATTTGATTTGAAGTCTCCTGAAGAAACGGGGATAACATTTGTTAATCTACTCACCGAGTCAGATAGCTTCAATATTTTGACGGATGAATATATTTTTAATGGGGGAGGGGTAGCTACTGCTGATTTTGATAATAATGGATTTCCAGATCTTTTTTTTACTGGAAATCAAGTTTCGAATCAGCTATATCTTAATCATGGAGAATTTAATTTTGAAGATGTATCGGAAAGAGCAGGTATCCTCGCGCCAGATAAATGGTGCACAGGGGTTGTAGTTGTAGATATCAACCAAGATGGGTGGTTGGATATTTATGTAGCAACTGCCATGAAAAAAGGTCCTGGGGAGAGGGATAACTTACTTTTTGTAAATCAAGGAAAAGACGCTACCGGAAGGATAAGTTTCAAGGAAATGGCGCATCAGTATGGAATTGCCGATGCGGGAAATTCAATGGGAGCAGCGTTTTTAGATTATGATTTGGATGGAGACTTAGATTTGTATGTGCTCAACAACGAGCAATTAGTAGCCAAGCCTACCAATTTTAGAGCAAAGGTTACGGATGGATCTGCAATAAATAACGATGCTTTTTATAGAAATAATGGAGATGGTACATTCACCAACGTGACCTTGGAAGCAGGTATTCGATACGAAGGTTTTGGATTGGGGTTGGCAATTGGAGATGTCAACAACGATGGATGGCCTGATATTCATGTAAGTAATGATTACATCACCAACGATATTCTCTACCTCAATAATCAAAATGGGACTTTTACTAACCAAACAAAGGCATTACTGAGGCATCAAAGTCAATTTTCAATGGGATCGGATTTGTCCGATGTGAACAATGATGGAATGCCTGATTTAGTGACTATCGATATGCTTGGAGAAGATAGCTACCGTAAAAAGACGACCATCGGTAAGAATAGCTACCAAACATACCTGAATAACGAAGAATTTGGCTATGACTATCAATATGTTCGTAACATGCTTCATATTAATAATGGACCAGGTATTCCATTTAGTGAGGTGGGTATTCGGGCAGGTATATACCAAACGGATTGGAGTTGGGCGCCTTTGTTTGCTGACTTGGATAACGATGGGTATCGTGACTTAGTGGTTACCAATGGGTTCCCTAGAGATATTACAGACAAGGATTTTGCCAATTATCGTGCTGATGTGGGTAATATCGCTTCCGTACGTCAACTATTGGACTCTATACCAATCGTAAAAATTCCAAATTATGCTTACCGACAGCGAGGCGACTTAACTTTCGAAGATGTTGGGGAAGCATGGGGTTTAAATCAGCCTTCTTTTTCAAATGGTGCAGTCACTGTGGACTTAGATTTGGATGGCGATCTAGATTATGTTGTGAATAACATCAATGATCCTGCTTTCGTTTTTGAAAGCAAGTTGAATCAGCAACAGGATAAGCCCAACTATTTGCGAATTCAGCTAGTGGGTCCAAATTCAAATCCTATGGGTTTGGGAGCAAAGGTATGGATCCGCTATGGAGTAGGTAATCTTGGCTATCAAGAACAGCAATTGGTAAGAGGCTATATGTCTTCTGTTGAACCAATCGTGCATTTTGGATTGGATTCTTCTACTTGGGTGGACGAGGTTTTGGTTAAATGGCCCGACGGGAAAGAATCTATCCTTCACCAAGTTGCTACGAACCAAGTGCTCACTATTGCCTATCAAGAAGCTGTTTTAGGGGAATTTTCTGTAGCAGTGGCAAAACAGCCCGAAGGAAACGGCTTATTTTTAGAAGTTTCAGATGCTGTTGGGATTTCTTTTGTTCACCAAGAGGCGGATAAAATTGATTACAATATTCAACGTACACTTCCGCACAAACTCTCGCAATATGGGCCTGCGCTAGCAGTTGGGGACCTCGATGGGGATGGATTGGAAGATTTGGTGGTAGGGTCTTCCTCAGGGTTTTCTCCAACTTGGTTTAAACAAACAAAAGCAGGTGAATTTACCCAACATATTTTGCTTCCAGTTTCAGAATCAACCACCCAAGAAGTGACTGGGGTGCTGCTTTTGGATTTAGATAATGATTTGGATTTGGATTTGTATTTAGTTTCCGGAAGTGCAGAATTTGCTCCTGGTGCTCCAGAATACCAAGATCGGGTGTATTTCAATGATGGAAAGGGTAATTTTAAATTTGACCCCAGTTCCTCCATTGCAGTTGGAAATGGATCCCTTGTCCGTGGAGCAGATTTTGATGGGGATGGATTTTTGGATGTATTTGTGGGAGGTCGTAGTCCTATTGGTCAATATCCACTTCCAGAAAAACCCTATTTGCTCAAGAATGAAGGGGGGAAGTTGGTAGATGTAACTGCAACCTGGATCCCAGAGTTGATTGATTTTGGAATGATTACGGATGCAGTTTGGTCTGATGTTAATCTTGACGGAAAAGTGGATTTACTCGTCGTAGGAGAATTGATGCCAATTACCTTGTTTATCAATCAAGGTGGGCGATTTGAGCGAGCTAGAGAAACTGGATTGGAGCAATACAGTGGCTGGTGGAATAGTGTAGTTAGTGCGGATTTGGACCAAGATGGTGATACAGACTGGGTAGTAGGTAATTTGGGGGCCAACAATCCTTTTCACCCTACTGCGAACCAACCTTATTCGGTTTATGCAAAAGATTTTGATGCCAATGGATCAGTGGATCCCGTGAGTTTTGCCTACTACAAATCAAAAATAGGCGGGGATTATCAGGCATACCCTTCTCACTTTTGGGATGACTTAATCGGCCAAAGCCCTATGTTTAGAAGAAAATTTGATCGCTACAAATACTTTGCTTTGAGTACTGAGCAAACCTTTTTTACTGAAGAGGAAAAGAAAGATGTGCGTATTCTAACTGGAAATTTCGATCGATCGGTTTGGGTGGAGAATTTGGGAAATGGAAAGTTTGCACTTCATGAACTGCCTTGGCAGGCGCAATTGGCTCCCATGTATGGGATGCAAGTGGAGGATGTTAATAAGGACGGATTTTTAGATCTGGTCCAAGTAGGCAATGATTACGGCAATGAAGTATTTATTGGTAGGCTTGATGCAGCTTTAGGTTGGGTATTTCTTGGAGATGGTGAGGGAGGCTTTAAGACTGTTTCAGCGAGAGAAAGCGGATTTATAGTTCCAGGAGATGCTAAAGCCTTGGTTAAACTTACTAGGGCTGAAGGAAATCCCTTATATATTGCATCTCAAAACCGATCCAAATTGCTGGTCTTTACGGCGATTCAACAAGAACAAAGAGTTTTAAAAGTGCCTTCTGATGCAATGGCCATAGAACTTATTTTGGCAAATGGTAAAAAACAGCGGATAGAGACGAGTTTCGGAGCAGGTTTTGGATCTCAATCTAGTCGTTCCATTCACTTGCCAAGTGGTGTCAAATCGGCGTCAAAAATCAATTACAAAGGCGAAAATAGTTCCTTAAAGCTCCCTGACTAACTTAGCGATACAATGCTCCAGGTTGTGCTTGGCATAGGTCTTCAAGTAGGTCAGCAACCTTGTCTGTTACGTCTTCGAAATAGCGCTTTCCTTTTTCTGGGGTAGCCTTTTTTGGATTTCCTATGCCTGTATCTTCAGAAACTTCTGACCATTTTCGCTCTGCCCAAGCCCATTTTTCACGAATTCCACGGATAACTGATTTTTTTTCAGTTCCATCACCAGCTTCAGATAAGGGTGCAACAAGTTCTGGGTGTAAATGCTGAATCAAGGAGGTTTCCATCTCATCAGCATGGTCCCCTTCTTCTTCAAAATACGTGGATTTTTCTAATGCCTGAAACCAATTGCAAGTAAATAGGAGCATATCAGGGTACTTTAGACCTAGTTCCCGAAGCATGGGCTGAAAGTTGTTGCCTCCATGGCTATTTAAGATCAATAATTTTTTGAGCCCCTGTCGGTGAAATACCTCAATCAGATCTTGAAGCAAAAGAAGTTGGGTACTAGGGTTTATGTTGAGGTCTAGGTAGATGTCTGATTGTCCGGTGTTTACGCCAAAAGGAACAGTGGGAAGTACAACCACTTTATTGCCTTTTTCCCAGGCTTTTCTTGCTCCTTCTGCAGCAATGGCATCTGCTTCGTAGACATCGGTACCATAAGGTAGGTGGTAGTTGTGTGCTTCCGTGGCTCCCCAAGGTAAAACGGCAAGCTCGTAACGAAAAGTTTGGAGTGATTTCCAGCTGGCTTCTTTTAGGATATAAGGTCTCATGGATTTGTTGCGAGATTTGATGAAAGGGAGGGGTAAATTGAGGTAAAATTGATAATTTGTCTTCCAGATTCTAAAGTACAACCCATGTCGCAAAGAAGAAAGTTTATCAAGCAATCCTTGTTGGGCTCGGCCCTATTGATCCCAGGGCTATCCACCCTTAAAGCAGAATCATTTCCTGTTAAAAAAATGACTGGAGCCAAACCGATTATACTTTCCACTTGGAACCATGGAGTTCCTGCCAATGCGGATGCTTGGGCTAAACTCAAGAAAACAGGGAGTATTTTGGATGCAGTGGAAGCGGGGGTGCGGAACACGGAATTGGACCTAGAAAATCTATCTGTTGGATTGCAAGGCCTACCTGATCGGGAAGGAATCACAACGCTAGATGCTTCCATTATGTTGGGAGATGGATCTTGTGGTTCGGTAGCTTTTGTCAGACAAGTCAAGCATCCTATTTCGCTCGCAAGAGCGGTGATGGAGAAA
>JAURGC010000034.1 GCA_030833985.1 Algoriphagus sp.
GCAACTTTCAAATCTGCGGAAGCTTGATCAATTTGTAATTTGGCACCAATATTTACCCCTACATCGATATCAGCAATGTCAATGGAAAGAATTTCAAAAGCAGTGCCTGCATCCAAGCCTCTAGAAAGCACAAGTTTTGAGATTTTATCTGGATTCTCCAATACCGACTTGTGATTGGAGGCAGAACCTATAGAAGTTACAATTCCCTCTCCTACCCTTGCCAAAATCGTTTCTTCCCCGGCTCCTCCCACCAGCTGAGCAATGTTAGCTCTGACAGTTACTCTTGCTTTAGCAACCAATTGAATCCCATCTGCAGCTACAGCCGCCACATTGGGCGTGTTGATCACTTTTGGGTTCACTGAAATTTGTACAGCCTCAAACACATCTCTTCCTGCCAAATCAATGGCTGTGGCCTGTTTGAAAGTCAAGGTGATATTGGCCTTATCTGCTGAAATTAACGCTCTAATCACAGAAGGCACATTGCCTCCAGCCAAAAAGTGAGTTTCCAAATCATTGGTGGTCAATTGCAAGCCTGCCTTAGTTGCTGTAATCATCGAATTAACGATCAAACTTGGTGGCACTTTTCGGATTCGCATCCCAATTAATTCCCCGATTCCAACCCGAACATTTGAAAATTGTGCCGTAATCCACAAATTGACCGGAACAAAATACAGGAAAACAAATAGTAAAACGAGGCCACCAAATGCAGCAACCAAAAGAAATAACGAACTATCTTCTAACATAAGTATCTAATTTACAGTGATTTTATTGTTTTCAATTTTTATAATAGTCACTGGGCTTTTGACTTCAATAAACCCAGATTCTGATTTCACTTCTACCCAAATTTCAGCAAAAGAAGCTTTCCCATAAGGCTTTATATCGGAAACAGCAATGCCTTTCATTCCTACTTCCAGTCCAATCATCCTTTCCTCAAAAACGCCTCCCGATTGGGTAGATTTCAAGGAAAATTTTTTCCATATCCCTGAACTAAATCCATACCCTACCGCTGCAAAATTCAAGAAAAGGGCAAAGGCAGTGATCCAAAGTGCAAGCGTATAGTCAAAATTCAGAAAAGCAAAAACAAGTCCTGCCCCACTCACCAAAAATCCTAAAACACCTACTACCGTGGTTCCTGGTATAAACAGGAGTTCTACCAAAAGTAAAACCAAGCCTATAATTAAGAGCGCACTTAAAACGAATAATTCCATACGAGTCCTATTGAACTGCCACTAATCTACTAGAATCTGCCGAATACTTGCTTCAAAAGAAAAAAAACCCGGAAAACCCGGGTCATTTTTTTTCTTTAAATAAGAAAATTAATAGGCCTTTGCGAAAAGCACACGCCCCACTGAAGGCTGACCACTGAAAATACAACTCCCTGATTCTTGGACTTGATCCAATGGGATGCATCGAATAGTCGCTTTAGTCAATTCTTTTATTTTTTCTTCTGTTTCTGAGGTGCCATCCCAATGCGCAGACAAAAACCCTGCCTTTGTTTCCAACACTTCCTTAAACTCCTCCCAAGAATTCACCTCGGTAGTATTTTCTATTCTAAAATCAAATGCTTTTTGGTAAATCTGCTCCTGAATCTCCTCCAAGAGTTTCCCAATTTTTTGAGCAATAGGCATCTCTTCCCATTGGAAAGATTCTTTCGTTAGCGTATCCCTCCTCGCAATTTCTAAAGTCTTATTTTCCAGATCTCGAGGTCCTAAACCAATTCGTATAGGTACCCCTTTCAATTCGTACTCTGCAAACTTCCAACCTGGCTTTTGCGTATCTCTATCGTCGTATTTTACACTGATACCCGCTTTTCGTAAATCTGCCATAATTTCATTTGCTTTCACAGAAATCAGAGTCAACTCCTCCTCGCCACGATAAATTGGCACTATCACTACCTGAAATGGGGCAAGTTTAGGTGGTAAAACTAATCCATTATCGTCCGAGTGAGCCATTATGAGTGCCCCCATCAAACGCGTGCTTACCCCCCAAGAAGTCCCCCACACATAATCCAATCCCCCTTCCTTAGTCGCAAATTTTACTTCAAACGCCTTGGCGAAATTTTGCCCTAAAAAATGAGAAGTGCCTGCTTGTAACGCTTTTCCATCTTGCATCAGTGCTTCTATACATAAGGTCTCATCTGCGCCTGCAAATCGTTCATTTGCTGTTTTTTTACCCTTCACTACTGGAAGCGCCATATACTCTTCTGCAAATTGAGCATACACATTCATCATTTGCACAGTTTCTGCCATTGCTTCTTTTGCAGTTGCATGCGCAGTATGCCCTTCTTGCCATAAAAATTCTGTGGTTCTCAAGAACAAACGCGTTCGCATTTCCCAACGGACCACATTTGCCCATTGATTTACCAACAGTGGTAAGTCACGATAGGATTGAATCCAATTTTTATAAGTACTCCAAATAACGGTTTCCGAGGTAGGTCGCACAATGAGTTCTTCTTCCAACTTAGCTTCTGGATCTACAATTACCCCTGATCCATCTTCTGCATTTTTAAGACGATAATGGGTAACGACTGCACACTCTTTGGCAAAACCTTCCACGTGACTCGCTTCTTTACTCAAAAAAGATTTCGGGATAAAAAGAGGAAAATAAGCGTTGGTATGCCCCGTTTCTTTGAACATCCGATCTAATTCAGCTTGCATTTTTTCCCAGATAGAGTACCCATAGGGCTTGATGACCATACACCCTCTTACTGGTGAATTTTCAGCTAAATCTGCCCTTTTAACTAATTCATTGTACCATAGTGAATAATCTTCACTGCGTTTTGGAAGTCCTTTACTCATTTACTTGTTGTATAAGGAGAAATGTATTTAATTTGATCAATAGGAAGTACAAATATAACCCAAAAAGTGCAACCTCTGCTTGATCATTTCGTATATCCAAGCAATAAACTACTTCGCCCATGAAGAAATTAGCTGTTATTTCCGCCTCTACATTGTTGTATTCAGTTGCACTCGTCTCCTGCACTTCCTCCAAACTTGCAGTGAACACATTTGAAGACAATTTGTATTTCATGTCATCAGATGTAAAAAAAGCTACACAGAATGCTGTGGCCAACAACCAGCCTGGTACATTTCAAACCTTAGCGGAAGCAAAAGTCGTTCCCCAGGAAAATTTTAGTGCCAAAAACATCAACCCAGAATACCTCTCTCGTTATGGGCAGATAAATACTTCCGACGAGGATATCATCTATTTCGAAGAAAATCAAGTCTCTAGTACGGCTGAAGCTCCAAACATTGATGTTTACAATAGCTTCAGAGTTTCCAATTTTAATTCGGGATGGGGAAATACTGGTTTCAACAATGGTTTCAGCCCTTTTGGAATGGGAATGAGTCCATTTGGTATGGGGATGATGGGCTTTAGCCCTTTTGGAATAGGAATGATTGATCCTTTTTGGGGACCAAATTGGGGTTGGAGACCAGGATTTAATGTGGGCCTGAGTCTAGCTTGGGGTAGACCTTTTTATACCTCTATGAATCCTTACCTCGGTTGGGGTGGATTTTATGACCCATTCTGGGGAGGTACTAACTGGGGATCACCTTGGTCTTGGGGAAGACCCATTTATGCAACTGGCCCCATCGTCATCCTATCAGGAAGTGAAAATAGCAATCGGAAGGTGGTTTATGGCGCAAGACCAAGTCGAGGTGCTTCCATGAGCGGTGGAAGTAGGGGTATAGCCCAGAGTATTGGTGCTCCTAGTACGGCACGTGCTCAAGCCAGAGAAAATATAGCCAATTCAACTGGAGCTTCTCCAAGGAGGTTAGGGGCTTCCGAATCTTCTCGAGCTGCTAGTCGTGATTTTAGCACTTCACAAAACGATTACTATTCTTCAGGCAGAAGCCGCATGGCAACTTCTCCAAGAAATGTAAATTCTCCCGCCTCTGCGCGGAGTGCCTTCTCTCCCAATAGAGTGTCATCACAAGCTGCAACCCGTAATTCTTCCCCTACAGTTTCAGGTAGAGGTTATGCTACAAGCCCATCTCGAAGTGCTTATTCTTCAGGAGGAGCAATGTCACGACCAGCTTCTACAAGTCCATCTTACAATAGATCTTCTAGTGGAAATATAGGTTCAAGAATCTCCAACTCAGGAAGAAGTTCAAACTCGACTTTCTCTAACGGTGGTTCTACTAGATCTAGTGGTTCAAGTTTTAGCACTCCCAGTAGGAGCAGCTCAGGAGCTGGAGTAAGCACATCAAGAAGTTCAAGTGGGTCCTCAGGCAGCACTAGCTCAGGAGGGTTCAGAGGAAGGGGGAATTAATTCCCCTTTTTTTTGGTGAAAATTATCCGAAAACCTTCTCTTTTTCGTTATTAATCCAACTTAACTCTATAGTTGATGCGATTACTTACTTCAATTTTCTACTTGAGCACCTTTATTTCTACTTCTGCACTAGCACAAAGTGGATATTTCGAAGATGCCCTACGTTTTAGTAAAACCATCCCTTCAGGGACTGCCCGAATTGTTGGGATTGGGGGTACCCAATGGTCTCTTGGGGGAGACATTTCTAATATCACCGGAAATCCAGCAGGGCTTGGATTTTATAGAAGCTCAGAAGCAAGCTTGAGTTTGGGCTATGAGCTTTGGTCTTCTGATGCATCTTACTTAAATCAGTCTAAATCCTATGACAACAGCGATTTCTCACTTCCAAATCTTGGTTTTGTAGGGGCAAACCCAAAAAATATTCTTGAAAAAGGAGCCTTTAAAGGTGGGGCATGGGGTTTCAGTGTGCAACGAATCGCAAATTTTTCAAATCAATTTGGATACTACTCAGACTTTTTAGGGGAAAGTTCAATCCTTGATTTTTATCTGGATGATGCTTTTGGGATTCCAGAAAGCCAAATTGAAAATCGTGGATTAACCGGATTAGCCTACCAAACCTATCAAATCAATCCTATACTTTTTGATGCAGATGGTACCCCAATTGCCAACCCTAGAAATTACGATTCTTTTATTTTGGGACTCCCATTTCAAGATGAAACTATCACGCAGGAAGGAAGTGCAAGTCAAATTAGTTTTGGCTATGGGGCCAACTTCAACCACAAATTCTTTGTTGGTGGAAGTTTAGGCGTTCGGTCCTTAAACTTTTCTTCCATCAAGGTTTATAACGAAGAGTTCACAGACCAGCCACTGCTCAGTTCGTCCCTCCGCGAAAGTCTCTTTATTAACGGTACTGGGGTAAACTTAAATCTTGGGCTTATTTACAAGCCAATCGATTATTTAAATCTGGGGCTTGTTCTCCAAACGCCTACTTGGTTTGCATTGAATGAGGAATATGAGGCAAGTATGACTGCAGAGTATGACAACTATTATTTTGAGCCTGAGGATGTAATCTTAGGTACCCAAACCGCCCTGTCAGACCTTTTTTTGAGTAATTTTGGCCTCAGGACCCCTTTAAAAGTGGGAGGTGGCGCTACCTTCTTTTTTGGAAAACATGGTTTTATATCAGCAGATGTAGATTGGGTAGATTATAGTGGTGCGCAAATTAGTTCTAAAGATTTTGACGTAGATCCTGACAACTTCGTAATTCAAGACATTTACACAAGCACCGTAAATTACCGATTAGGTGGGGAAGGAAGGTTCAATAATTGGAGAATACGGGCTGGATATGCGCATATGGGAGATCCCTTTCTTTCAAGCGCTGAGCTTGACCAGAGTTCCCAACAACTTTCGGCAGGATTTGGAGGACAATTTAAGGCTTTACGTGTAGATGTTTCCCTTGTAAGCCGTAGTTTCACTTCTGTGTATAGAAGCTACCAGGTATTGGATTCCAATGGATTTAATTACGGTCCATTAACGGAAATTAAAAACTCAATTACTTCCGCGCAAGTTACGATTGGAGTTAACTTTTGAGTTTGGATATCAACTCAACCAATAACAGCTCAGCTGAAAAATCGTCACCGCTGAGCTTTATTTTTGCTTGGTTGTAGAAATATTCGCGAGAAACCCACAAAGATTTGAGTTTTAAGGTGATCTCCCCTTGATCTAAGCCCTGAAACAAAGGCCTTTGGTTTGCCTTTGACGATTGTAAGCGACGAGCTATTGAATCTAACGGGACATCTAAATAAACAGAAATCGAGTTGGAATTAATGAAATCCATGTTGTCATTGAAACTAGGAGTCCCTCCCCCAGATGCCAATATAAAGGAGTGACTTTGTAGTAAGGTTTCCTGCAGTACTAAGGACTCCCAATCTCGAAAAGTCCCCTCCCCATGGATTGAAAAAATTTCAGAAATTTTGAGTTGGTACCGATCTTCAATCAATTGATCTAGGTCTAAAAATTTAAATCCCAATTCTTTAGCAAGCTGCTTACCAAAGGTACTTTTACCCGATCCAGGTAATCCTACAAGAACAACTTTTAATTGTTTATTCATCAAAATAATTCAAGGATCTCCAGTGCCTCTGGAGTAGTGTTGTGATGGTATTTTTGAACTACTACCCCATTCTTCAAAATCATGATTCCAGGATTGGCCCGCATGATAGTTTTTACAACTGTAGCATCTGCTTGTAAGCCTTGGATTTTCCATCCAAACTTGGCGATAACGGCATCGATTTCCTCCTGTGTAGCAGCAGCCATAAAGACGAGGTCGACAGGAGCCTTTTCAAGTGAAGCAAACAGCTGGCTAAGTTGATCCAGGTTTTTAACACTCATTTTGGACAAGTTACTACTGAGCAGGATGACCTTATTTCCTTTAAACAAATCTTCTGCTTGATCGCCCGTTGAATTCCAGGCAGCAAAATCAGAGATCTTTGGTAGTGCCTCAGGATTATTTAGAGTCATCTCCACAAATTCATACCCTTCGTCCGTAGGGTATTGATCTAAATACACTACCTCCTCTCCTTTTTTCATGACATACGTATATACCATAGGTTCAGAAGGCTGCATATTGACCGGGATATTCACGCCTATTTTGTAAGCACGGAAATCAATAAATGGTAGGTTTTCAATCGCATATACCGCCAAGGCAAGAGAGAGCATCAAACTTAGAACAGCCGTATAATTTGCCCAGCGAGGGGCATTCATGGGGAGATCCTGCCTGAAGTAGAATAGGAAAGAAATCAATACCAACAAAATAATGTCCTTATAGAAGGATTCCCAAGGGGTCAATTTGATCGCATCACCAAAACAACCGCAATCGGTCACCTTATTGAAATAGGCTGAGTAAAAGGTTAGAAAAGTGAAAAAGAGAATCATTAAAGCTAGGGCCCATACGGTCTCTTTTAGCCGTACTCCTATCAAAAGCATGATACCCAACGCCACTTCAAAAACTACTAGAAATACGGCAAGCGGAAGCGCATAAGGCTTTAGTAAGTAGAAAAATGGTGCAATATCATTGGAAAATACATCAAAATACTCTTCCAACTTGATGGCTGTGCCCACAGGATCATTCACCTTAATCAAACCAGAAAACACAAAAAGACCTCCAACTAATAGCCGAAGGATCCAAAAAAACCCCTGCTTATTCATGATATCCTAGTTTAATCAAACAAAACACTGCATAGTTGATCATATCCTGGTAATTTGCTTCTATACCTTCTGAAACCAAGGTGGCACCTTGGTTATCTTCTATTTGCTTGACCCGAAACAATTTCATGAGTACAATATCGGTCATGGAACTGACACGCATGTCTCTCCAAGCTTCACCATAATCATGGTTTTTATTTTCAAGTAGCGCTTGGGTTGCAGAGGCCCAGTGATCGTAAAGTGGCTCCAAATCACCAAATGGGATTTCCATTCGCTCATCATCTGCCAACGAAAGCTGGATTAAAGCAATCAAGCAATAATTAATAATCCCTACAAATTCATCGACAATAGGGTCATTTACTTTTTGATTGCCTTTCTCTTGAATTGACCTAATCCGCTGAGCTTTGATAAAAATTTGGTCTGTCAAGGAGGCAAGCCTTAAAATTCTCCAAGCGGTACCGTAATCCAGTGTTTTCTTCCGAAACAGTTCTTTACATCGGGCGATTACTTCCTTATATTCGTTGCTGGTCTGTGTTTCCACACTTACTTTAGTTAAATTTTACTTTTCTACGATGCATTCTGCTACCGAAGATAAATTATTTCCTCAAAAATATACATTTCAAATCAAGGGATGCCTATACTCCTTGAAGAAACCTAAAGTAATGGGAATCCTCAATCTCACTCCTGATTCATTTTTTGAGGGAAGCAGAGTGCCAACAACGGAGAAATCTGTTTTGGTAGCAGTAGAAAAAAAGATTAGTGAAGGAGCTGATTTTTTAGATTTAGGAGGATATAGTACACGGCCTGGGGCAACAGCTATTTCTATGGAAGAAGAAATTGCTAGAGTAATCCCTGCAGTAGGTACAATTAAACGACAATTTCCTGAAATTCTGCTTTCGGTAGATACTTTTCGTTCACAAGTAGCCAAAGCAGCCGTGGAAGAAGGGGCCGATTTAGTGAATGACATTTCAGCAGGGAATTTAGACCCTGAGATGCTCCCGTTAATAGCCCAACTCGACGTGCCTTACATCGCCATGCACATGAAAGGGACGCCTCAAACCATGCAATCACTATCGGACTACACGGATCTTGTTCCGGAGATTTTAGCTTACTTTTCAAAAAAAGTTGAACAATTCCGAAACTTTGGCATTAAAGATGTAATTATTGATCCTGGATTCGGTTTTGCGAAGACTATCACTCAAAATTTTGAGCTATTAAAGGAATTAAAGTCCCTAAATCGATTAGGTTTACCAGTTATGGCAGGGGTTTCTAGAAAATCTATGATTTATAAAACCTTGAAAATCAGTGCAAATGAAGCATTAAATGGTACTACTGCGCTTAATATGTTTGCTTTAATGCAAGGAGCTAATATATTACGTGTGCATGATGTAAAAGAAGCCAAAGAAACAATTCAACTATTTGAACAATTATACCCTTGAATTTTCTCTTCAAAATAGGATTTTTAGATATCTCCATCGTCAATATCATAGATATCGCGTTGGTAGCAGCCCTATTGTATCAGGTTTATAAACTTCTAAAGGGCTCTGTTGCGATCAAAATTTTCCTAGGATTCCTATCCTTGTATTTGATTTACTTATTGGTTCGTGCAGTCCGAATGGAGTTATTATCCATTATCCTTGGCCAATTTATGGGAGTAGGTGTTATAGCTGCTATTATCATTTTTGCACCAGAAATTCGAAAATTCTTACTATTACTAGGCCGGTCTTCCATTTTTTCTGATGACAATGTATGGAAGGATATTCTCTTTTTCTGGAAGAAAAAAGAGAATATAGGATTCAATATTAGCCCAATAATTGACGCTGCCAAAGTACTTGCAGGATCTAATACAGGTGCTTTAATTGTAATTACCAGCACGGTGGAACTAAAATTCTATGCTGAAAGTGGAGATATTCTTGATGCAGAATTATCCAAACGACTTTTGATATCGATTTTCAACAAGCATAGTCCTCTTCACGATGGAGCAGTAATTATTCACCGAGGAAAAATTAAAGCTGCTCGTTGTATTTTGCCTGTTACCGAAAGAGAAGTGCCTGCACAGTTTGGATTAAGACATCGGGCAGGTATTGGAATGTCCGAAGCAACAGACGCACTTATTTTAGTGATATCTGAAGAAACTGGGCAAATTTCGATGGCTAAAAATGGAAAAGTGCTGCACAATCTTTCGTTCCAAGAAGTTCGGGAAATCATAAACGACTACCTCAACAATGAGGATTTGTACGACCGATTTGAAAATCTTTCTGAGTACGATTATGCAAATAAAAAAAAATTAACACCAAAAGTTAGTGGGTAAAAAATAGGGATGATTACTCATCCCTATTTTTATTTTAGGTAGTTGAAACCTTTTTTTAATTAGATCAATCACCCTATTTTGAAGTGGAATTCGCGGCAACATGGCTGAGAAACTTACATCAAGAAATTAGGGGAGTGCATTATTGAATTACTCCAAGTTCTTTCCCTACAGAGATAAATGCCTCGATTGCCTGGTCCAAATGCTGCTGTTGGTGGCCTGCAGAGATTTGCACACGAATTCTCGCTTGGCCCTTGGGTACCACAGGGTAATAAAACCCAATGACATAGATCCCTCTCTCTAACAATTTTTCAGCCATTTTCTGAGAAAGAACAGCGTCGTAAAGCATGATTGGCACGATGGCATGTTCTCCCGGTTTGAGGTCAAACCCTACTGCTTCCATTTTTTCGCGGAAGTAGCGGGTGTTTTTTTCCAAAGTATCCCTTAGTTCGGTGGTTTCTGAAAGCAATTCAAGAACTGCCAAAGACGCTCCTGTAATAGATGGAGCTAAGGTATTGGAGAATAAATAAGGTCTAGATCGTTGGCGTAGAAGCTCGATGATCTCTTTTCTACCTGAAGTAAATCCACCAGACGCTCCCCCTAAGGCCTTACCCAAAGTACCGGTAATGATATCAATCTTACCCATGACTCCTCGATGTTCGTGCACTCCTCGACCGGTTTTTCCCATAAAACCTGTAGCGTGACACTCATCTGTCATCACTAAGGCTTGGTATTTCTCGGCCAAGGCTACGATTTTATCCAATTGAGCAATAGTGCCATCCATAGAAAATACCCCATCTGTCACAATAATCTTCTGTTGTGCTCCCGCTGCCATAGCATCCTGAAGTTGCTTCTCCAAATCCTCCATGTTATTGTGATCGTAACGGTAACGCATCGCCTTACAAAGTCGTACCCCATCAATAATGGAGGCATGATTTAATGCATCTGAAATTATGGCATCCTCAGCCCCAAAAAGTGGCTCAAAAACACCTCCATTAGCATCAAAAGCAGCAGCATACAAAATGGTATCCTCTGTACCCAAAAATTCAGACAGCTTTTTCTCAAGTTCTTTGTGGATATCCTGAGTTCCACAAATAAATCGAACAGAAGACAAACCAAATCCATGTGAATCGATAGCATCTTTTGCTGCTTGAACTACTCGAGGATGTGAAGAAAGCCCAAGGTAGTTGTTGGCACAAAAGTTCAATACTTTTTTACCCCCAGTGGTGGTTATTTCAGCAGCCTGTGGAGAGGTAATGATACGCTCCCTTTTGAATAAACCGGCTTCCTCAATAGCATTTAATTCGTATTCTAATTTAGGTTTAAACTGCTCGTACATGATCGATTGATTTAGGGTTTGGACTTGGCAAAAAATTAAATTCCGCTAATCAAAAATCCGGTTAGAACAGTTGAATTTTATTATTTTTGCGCTAGTAAACCCAAATATAAAACAAAAACCCTCATCACTACTAGGGCTTTTTTGAAACACCAACCTATGGACAAAATCCTTGTTATTGGAGCAGCTGGGCAGCTTGGCTCAGAATTAACCCGTTCGCTTGCAGATCAATTTGGTGAAGATCAAGTGATTGCAACTGATTTAAGGGCCACTGCTTTCGAACAGTTTCCCTTCTGTAGGTTTGAGGTATTGGATGTGATGGACAAGGATGCCTTGGGTGCATTGGTGATGAAAGAAAAGGTGACACAGATTTACCACCTTGCTGCAGTGCTTTCCGCTACCGGTGAAAGAAATCCACAGTTTGCTTGGCAACTCAACATGAACAGTCTGCTTCATGTGTTGGATCTCGCAAAAGAATGTGGCTTGGATAAAATCTACTGGCCTTCTTCCATTGCAGTTTTTGGCCCCAGCACCCCAAAAGTCAACACTCCCCAGTATTGCGAAAAAGATCCAAATACAGTTTATGGAATTAGTAAATTGGCAGGTGAAGGTTGGTGTAAGTACTACTTTGAAAAATATGGAGTAGACGTGCGTAGCCTACGCTATCCAGGATTGATAGGCTACAAATCCTTGCCTGGTGGAGGTACCACAGATTATGCAGTGGATATTTATCACAAGGCAATAGCAAAGCAGCCCTTTACTTGTTTTTTGAGAGAGGATACCTATCTACCCATGATGTACATGCCGGATGCTATCAAAGCTACCTTAGATTTGATGAACGCTCCCAAAGAAGCAGTCAAAATTCGTTCGAGCTACAACCTCGCAGGCATGAGTTTTTCTCCGAAGGAAATCTTTGCAAGTATCAAAAAAGAGGTCCCCAACTTTGAAATTAACTACAAGGTGGATTTCCGTCAATCCATTGCAGACTCTTGGCCTGACAGTATCGACGATAAGAATGCTAGAGCGGATTGGGGCTGGAAACCTTCTTATGATTTAGATAGCATGAGTAAAGATATCCTTGCAAACTTACCTAGATTTTTTCCAATAGGGTCCTGATTCTTTAGCAATTAGAATACTGGCCTTCGAAATTATTTTACTTCAGCTTTGCAATTATCTGCTCAGGCACAAAACCCAACGTAATACTTCCGTCTGCATATTCAATCAAAGGCCTTTTGATGGCGCTAGGCTGTGCCATCAAAATTGGAAGTGCGGTTGACTCATGCTTCAAGGCTTCCTTCTGAGCATCGTCTAACTTTCTAAAGGTTGTCCCCTGGCGATTGATTAATCCATCCAGGCTAGTTTTGGATAAAAAGCTTCGGAGCAGCTGAATGGTAGGAGCCTGCTTTTTGTAATCTAGGAATTCGTAAAAAACCCCTTTTTCTTGCAAGAAGGCAAAGGTTTTCTTCATCGTATCGCAATTTTTAATTCCGTAAACTTTCATAATTTCACTTCGATTAATGAATTTCTTGCATACTTTCTTCATGCGCTTGAAGGACCTTTCCAATCAGTTCGTCCGTCAAGGCGGTAGATAAAAATAGACTTTCAAACTGAGAGGGGGCCAAATAAACCCCTCGCTTCAGCATGCTTTGAAAGTAACGACCAAAAAGCGAGGTATTGGATTTTTTTGCTGATTCAAAGTCAGTTACGGGTGCTGAAGTAAAGAACAAAGAATACATACTCCCCAATTGATTGAGGGTATAGTCAAACCCTAGCTTGGCATTAATTTTCAATATTCCAGAGCAGAGTTGATTTCCAATGGATTCTAATTGAGCATAGACTTCGGGATGCGAGTCAAGGTGTCTTAGCATAGCTAATCCAGCCGCCATTGCGATGGGATTTCCAGAAAGTGTACCTGCTTGGTAAACAGGGCCTGCTGGCGAAACGAAGTCCATAATCTCTTTTTTTCCACCATAGGCACCCACTGGCATCCCTCCACCAATAATTTTACCCAAAGTGGTCAAATCTGGAATTACACCCAAACGTTCTTGCGCCCCACCTTTAGCCAATCGAAATCCTGTCATCACCTCGTCAAAAATTAAGACGATTCCCTCACGGGTACAGATTTTACGTAGTTCTTTCAGGTAATCCTCTTGCGGTAATGTTAGCCCCATATTCCCTGCAACGGGCTCTAAAATTAGGGAAGCGATTTGTCCTTTATTGGCATCTACTAAGGCTTCAATCGCTACTAAATCATTAAAAGGAGCCAATAGCGTATCCTTAGCCGTTCCTAAAGTCACTCCCGGAGAATCGGGGTGTCCCATCGTAATCGCCCCAGAACCTGCTGCAATTAGAAAAGAATCCCCATGTCCATGATAGTGCCCTTCCATCTTGATAATTTTATCTCTTCCGGTGTATCCTCTTGCTACCCTAATCGCAGACATGGTGGCTTCGGTACCCGAGTTAACCATGCGTACTTTTTCAAGAGAAGGGACCATTTTCACCAAGAGTTCAGCCATTTCTACTTCACGACCTGTCGGTGCACCGAAGGAAGTTCCATCTTCCATGGCACGAATCACTGCCTCCCGAATTAGGGGAGAATTATGACCCAAAAGCATGGGACCCCAACTATTGATTAATTCAATGAAAGAATTTCCATCCTCATCGTAAATAAAGGCTCCATCTGCCTTCTTAATGAAGATGGGCTCACCGCCTACAGCACGAAAAGCACGAACGGGAGAATTGACTCCTCCAGGGATAAAATTTTTAGCATGGGCAAAGAGCCTTTTGCTTTCAGAAATTTGCATGAGTTAATGTAATGGGATCAGTTCTCCAGCTTCGAGTTTAAAAACTGGGGAATAGCTATTGTTGTTTACTTTTTGAAAATTAAATCCCCAAGTAAGTCGACCGGCCTGGTAGCCTTTCTGATTTAAACTAGGGCGAAGATCAAAATCACTTGCGAATTCAGCATTAGTAAATACCCAATGCATTAATTCTGCTCCCAACAGAGCGTTGGTTGAAGGGTATTGCAAATGTTTTTCATAATACAGCTCTTGAAAAGTCTCTATACTTTCTGAATGGAACCGTGGCGTATTATTTGAGATAAAATAAAAATTAGGAAATTCAAGCATCTCGTAATTGGAAAAATTAAAAGCTAACCAAGAGTCCATCACTAGTAAGGGGACATTTGTCGTTATGCTTTCCATCAATGAAAAAACAGGTTGAGCAAGTGCTGGATCATCAGAAAGTAGAATTACTTGATTGATAGCAGGCTGCTTCCCAATTTGTAAGCCAAGGTTTTGAAGAAAACTGGCTACTGACTTAGAATCTATTTGTTGAATTTTCAATAAATCAAAGCCTTCGGCTTTTAACTTATTTTGGAGAAGCATCCCTAGTTGTTCGTCTCGTGAGGAAGCACTGAAGCCAACAGCTACTTTTTTACCCATATTTTGAGTTTTCAATGCTTTCACAATCCCTTCGGCTAATGAATTCAAGGAGGGTCTAAACAAATAGCTGTATTGGTTTCCCTCAAAACGATCACCAAGGTTGGAGAGGGGATGAATAAATGGAATATGCTGTGCCTCAGCAAAAGCGCTGATCAATTCACTTTCTTCTGCATAAATAGGTCCAATTATTACATCTGCAGCAAGTACTGTAGGGTCTTTGACGAGTGCGTTGAGGTAATTAAGATCCCTTTTGGAATCGAAAGTATGCAATTGGATAGCTTCTCCTTGGGCTTTGAGTGTAGCTACTTCCAAGGATATTCCTTGGTAAAGTTCGAATAAGAAATTGCTTGACTCCAAATTGGAAATTACCTGTTCTGAACTTGTAGTGAACGGAAGAATTAATACCACATCCAACACTTTATCTTTTAATTCGGATCGGGTACCCGATTGAATTAGTTGGTTGAGCGTGTTTCTTTCGGAAGCGGACATGATGGATTTACGATGCAAGCCATAGGCCAAAGCAGCTGTGAATCCTTGGTTTTCTTGAAACTCATCCAAATGTGTAATCAAAAAACTAGGCGAGGAATTTTGGAGATATTCAAACGTAGCGCGATTTGCTTTGCTCAAAAATGGTTCGCGGGTAAGCTCCTTCAATGCTTGAAGGCCTGCTAAAAGTTGATTATTTTGGAAGTAAGCCAAGGCAAGAAGGTAGGTTGCCTCATCGGATTTATTCCAATCTTTCCCCTTCAGGGAGGCTAACAATTCAATGGCCTGAGGAGCTTGTGTTAGTTGAAGAGCAGCTTGTGCGCTATGAAAAGTAGCATAGTACGAAAGGACCCCATAGTTTGCTTCATTCAAAAATGGAGAAAATCCCGCCTTTGCTAGCATATATTCTTTGGAATTTAAATCTGATTTTGCTTTGATATAGGCAGGAGGCAGCTGTTGGGCTATGGCTAAAGCAGTAAAAAAAATAAAGGAAAGAACAAGTAGGACTTTTCGCATAAGCGCTGTTTGGGAGTTCGCAGATGATTCTATCAAAATTAAGTCATTTTTTTTAATCTGAAACGAGGGATTCATCCCCACCAAATTAATACCGTGCAGCAAGTAGCAATTGCAGTTCCTTATGACTCAGCCCAAATTTCTTTGCGAGGAAAGCATTGGTCAAGCTACCTCGGTAAGTGTAAACTCCTTTGAGAAACCATTTGTAGGTAAATATCATTTCCTCAGCGCCTCCTAGGTCGTTCATATGAAGTAAGATGGGCGTAAAAATATTGCTAAGGGAATATGAAGCCGTACGGGCTACTCGAGAGGCAACATTGGGCACACAATAGTGAATCACCTCATGGACTCGATACACTGGATTTTGATGGGTAGTCATGCGAGAGGTTTCAAAACAACCCCCTTGATCGATTCCTACATCAATAACAATGCTCCCAGGAATCATTTTTCCAACCATTTCTTCGGTTACTACAATTTTATTTCTACCTTTTTCTGCGCGCAAGGCACCAATTACTACATCAGCTTCTGCAAGCGCCTGAGAAAGGCTTGCGTTATCAATGGTGGCAGTTGCGATCTGTTGTCCGAGAAGTTGCTTGATCCGTCGCAACTTATACAAGTGATTGTCAAAAACTTGGATGTTTGCTCCCAAACCAAGGGCGGTTCTTGCAGCATATTCAGCCACAGTTCCCGCACCAATAATCACTACTTTGGTTGGTGGAACACCGGTTATACCCCCTAAAATCAACCCTTTACCCTCGTTTACACTAGAAAGATATTCCGAGGCAATGAGCATCACGGTACTGCCTGCTATTTCAGACATGGCACGAACGACGGGCATCCCTCCCACTTTATCTTCTAGGTATTCAAAAGCTAATGCTGTAATTTTTTTTGAATTAAGAGCTTGAATGTAACTAGGTTCTTGTTTTTCAAGTTGCAAGGCTGAAATTAAGCATGCTCCCTGGCTCATGATTATGATTTCTTCTTCGGTAGGCGCATTTACTTTAACCACCACATCGGCGGCAAATACTTCCTTCGAGGAGTAGGCTATTTTTGCTCCCGCATCTGAAAACTGCTGATCTGTGAATTTGGCACGCTCTCCAGCTAAGGTTTCTACGAGTACGGTGATGCCATTTTGAGTCAAAATACGAACCGCTTCAGGGCTAAGAACTACCCTTTTTTCCTCTGTTGAAATTTCTTTCGGCATTCCCAAAGTGATGGGTTTCCCTCCTTTTTTTAGGGGAGCGGGAGACTCTTTTGGGATCAATCCCACAGCAGCAATTCCAGACAATTCAGTGGCCATCTTGATGGTGGTGAAGGGTTAATAATCTTCTAGTTTCGGATTCAATCGTAAGCTCAATTAGAAAATAGCGGTCAGGTAGTAGGGCTCCGATGTTTTCAGCCCATTCTAGCCAACAATAATTACCACTATAAAAATACTCTTCTATTCCAATATCCAATGCTTCCATAGGATCTTCCAATCGATAAAAGTCAAAATGAAAGATTGGCCCATTGGAATAGGTTTGGTATTCATTTACTATCCCAAAGGTAGGGCTACTTACCTGATCCGTTACCCGCAGGGCCTTTGCTAGTGATTTGATAAGTGTAGTTTTACCAGCACCCATTTGCCCCTTGAAAACCCATACTTTTTCCACCCCAGCTTCTTGTAGTAGTTGTAAAGCTAATTCGTCGAGTTGTGACTTGTCGTAGGAAAAAAAACTCAAAATTTTCAGCGTTTAGATCGCAAATGTACAATAGGAATAATCATTTCCTCTAGAGAAATTCCACCATGCTGAAAGGTATCCTTGTAATGATTTACATAGTGATTGTAATTATTGGGGTAGGCAAAGAAATAATCCTCTACAGCAAATACATAGGTAGACGAAACATTTAAACGAGGGAGTTGAGCTTCCTGTGGATTACGAATTTCAAAAACCTTTCCTGACTCAAAGCTTAGATTTTTTCCTTGTTTGTAACGGAGGTTGGTAGTCACATTTTTATCACCAACAATCCGGTAGGGTTTATTTACTCGTTTTGTCCCATGATCGGTAGTCAAAATCACCTCTCCACCAGCGTGTTGAATTTTTTTCATGAGTTCAAATAAAGAAGAGTGCTCAAACCAACTCCGGGTAAGCGAACGGTATGCCGACTCATCGGGCGCAAGTTCCCGAATCATTTTCATGTCTGTTCGCGCATGTGAAATCATATCTACAAAATTGTATACTAAGACTGTAAATTCATTTTGTGCCAAGGAATGAAATTGATCCAAAATGGCTTTCCCTTCGTGCATTTGTAAAATCTTGTGGTAGGAAAATTTTACAGGAAGTTTATTTTTCTCAAGATTAAGCTTGAGCCAGAGTTCTTCGTTTTTATTCTTCCCTTCATCCGAATTTTCATCTTCCCAAAGGTGAGGGTAGCGACTAGCCATCTCTGCCGGCATCATTCCAGAGAATAATGAATTTCTAGCAAAGGCGGTCGTGGTGGGAAGGATACTGTAATAGCTTGATTTTTCTTCTACATGGAAATAGGGGCTAAGCAAGGGTTCAATTTCCTCCCATTGATCTAGCCTAAGATTATCTATCAAAATAAAAAATAGGGGCTTTTTCTTTTTTAAAATAGGAAATACCCATTCTTTTAGAACATGTGGTGAAAGCAAGGGAGCATCTTCCTCGGGATGGGCTATCCAATCCAAGTAATTTGCTTTTACGAATCGACTGAAAGAAGAGTTAGCCTCCGTTTTTTGAGCTTCAAGCACTTCCAACATATTTTTATTTTCAGTTCGATCAATTTCCATTTCCCAAAAAGTAAGCTTTTTGTACAAATCAGCCCAGGCTTGGGGGGTATATGCTTCATTCAATGCTTGGCCAATTTGCCTAAATTCTTGTTGGTAATTTTTGGCTGTCCTCGTATCAATGAGTTGTCTATTTTGGAGGATTCTTTTAACAGAAAGCCAAATTTGGCTTGGGTTAAGGGGTTTGATTAAATAATCTGCTATTTTGCCACCAATCGCCTCATCCATCAATTGTTCTTCCTCGCTTTTGGTAATCATGACCACAGGAATCTGAGGCTTTAGTTGCTTTATTTGTTGCAAGGTCTCCAACCCTGTCATCCCTGGCATCATTTCGTCTAAAAATACCACATCAAAATTTGCTTTTTCAACTTCTTCGATGGCATCTATACCCGAATTTACCGTGGTAATTAGGCATCCTTTTGCTTCTAAAAACAAGAGGTGTGGTTTGAGTAGGTCAATTTCATCGTCGGCCCACAAGACTTGGAATTTTTGAGACATCTTTCTTCCCTTTTCTTCTAAAATTATAATTACTTTTGAGTCAATCAAATCCGTGCTGATTGAAAAGCCAGAAAATCCTCAATGATCCCGTTTATGGTTTTATCACCATACCTAGCGAGTTAATTTTTGCCATCATTGACCATCCTTACTTTCAGAGATTACGCCGAATTAGGCAATTGGGTTTAACTGATTTTGTGTATCCTGGTGCCTTGCATACCCGGTTTCACCATGCCTTGGGTGCCATGCACCTCATGAGTATTACTTTAGACAACCTCCGAATTAAGGGAACTGAAATCACTGAAGAGGAATACGAGGGTGCTCTAATTGCTATTCTTTTGCATGATATTGGACATGGTCCTTTCTCTCATGCCTTGGAATATAGCTTATTAAAAGGGATTCCCCATGAAGAACTCTCTTTACTTACCCTAGAATTACTCAATTTAGAATTTGGTGGACAATTGTCCTTAGCACTTCAGATTTTCAAGAATCAGCACCCTAAAAAATTTTTAAATCAATTAGTATCCAGTCAATTAGATATTGATCGGCTAGATTATTTACAGCGTGATTGTTTTTTTACTGGGGTATCAGAAGGAACTATAGGTGCAGATCGGATCATCAAGATGATGGCGGTAAAGGAAGATCAACTGGTCATTGAGGAAAAAGGCATCTACTCCATAGAGAATTTTTTGAGTGCGCGAAGGTTGATGTATTGGCAAGTATACTTGCACAAAACGACAGTGAGTGCAGAGAAAATGCTCATCAATCTGATTCAGCGAGCCAAAAAATTAGCCCAAGCGGGACGCCTATTTCACGTTACCGAGGAGATGGCCTACTTTATGAATCATGAAGTCAGCCTAGAAGATTTTAAAAATGACAGTAGCTTGTTGAAAAAATTTTTAGAATTGGATGACTTCGATATTTGGGGAGCAATTAAACTTTGGAAAAATGATGGGGATTATATTCTTAAAAATATTTCACAAATGCTCTTGACTCGGAGACTCTTCAAAATCAATTTAGCGAATGCCCCATTTTCCAACCTTGAAATTGATCAGTTTCGTTCCAAAGCATTAAAAAAGCTTCAAATTCCTGAGGAGGATTTAGGTTATTTTTTTTCTACCGGAACGATTAGTAATTATGGGTATTTGGAAAAAGATCGAATCTCTATATTAACTAAGAAAGGGGAAGTCATCGATGTCGCAAGTGCTGCGGACCTACCAAACATCAAGATAATGAGCAAGATGGTAGAAAAACATTACGTATGCCTGGCAAAAAGTTTAATTTTGCCCTTCTAAACCGCTTTCGTGTCTATGGAATTTTCGTTGAAACAACTTGCTGGTATTTTAGGTGGAACTGTGGAGGGGGATTCTTCGCAAAAGGTGAATCGACTCGACAAAATCCAAGAAGGTCAAACTGGGAGCATTGCCTTTTTAGCCAATGCCAAATACGAAGCATTTTTATACGATACAGCAGCCACAGCGGTGATTGTATCTGAAGATTTTGTACCTAACAAACCCTACAAAACTACTTTGATTCGTGTCAAAGATGCCTATTTAGGATTTACCACTTTATTGGAAACTTATCAGCATCTTCAACAGAGTGCTTTAGTAGGTGCCGAGGATCTCAGTTACCTCGCCGATAACAGTACGATGGGAGAAGAGGGTTATCGGGGTGCTTTTTCCTACATCGGCAAAAATTGTAAGATTGGGAAAGGAGTTAAAATTTATGGGCATGCTTACATTGGAGACCGAGTAACTATTGGTGATGGAACCATCGTATATGCTGGTGCAAAAATTCTTGCTGACACCCAAATTGGTAGTCAGTGTGTTATTCATGCAGGAGCAGTACTGGGATCAACCGGTTTTGGATTTGCTCCACAGGAGGATGGTACTTACAAAACTATTCCACAGATTGGAAATGTAGTGCTCGAGGATCAAGTAAGTATTGGGGCAAATACGACTATCGACCGAGCAACGATGGGCACAACCTTAATCCGAAAAGGCGTAAAAATAGACAATCAAGTACACATAGCACACAACGTAATCATAGGAGAACATACCGTTATTGCTGCGCAAACTGGTATTTCGGGATCAACAGAAATTGGAAAATACTGTGTCCTTGCTGGAAAAGTAGGAATAGCTGGGCACCTCAAAATTGCCGATCATACAAGCATTGGTGGAAATACAGGAATTAATAAATCAATTAAAGTTCCAGGAAGGTCCCTTTTTGGATTCTTAGCCATGGATTTGAGAGACTTTCTTCGCTCCTATTCAGTGTTTAAAAATCTGGATGATCTACAAAATCGCGTTCAACAACTCGAAAAAAAAGGGTAAATTTGAGGCCCAATTCTCGTTTTAGCACGTAACAAATGACAGTTAAGCAACATACCATTCAAAGGCAGGTGGAATTATCCGGCGTAGGGCTGCATACCGGTGTGGTATCCAACATGACTTTCCTTCCTGCTCCTCCAAATCATGGAATAAAGTTTCAGAGGATTGATTTAGAAGGTCGTCCTACGGTCGATGCAGATTGTGATTTGGTGGTAGATGTGTCGAGAGGCACTACTTTAGAACAAAATGGAGCTCGAGTCTATACAGTGGAGCATGTTTTGGCTGCATTAGTGAGCATGGAGATCGACAATGTCTTGATTCAATTAGACGGACCAGAACCACCAATCATGGACGGGTCCTCCATTCAGTTCATTGAAGTATTGGAAAATGCAGGATTGGAAGAACAAAATGCCTTAAGGAGATTTTTTGAAGTTCAAGAAACCATACAGTACAAAGATTCCTCCAGAGAAGTGGAAATGGTGGCTTTGCCTGCAAGCAATTACCGAGTCACAGTTATGGTAGACTACAATTCTCCTGTTCTAGGTAGCCAACATGCTTCCATTACAAACATCAGCCAATTTAAATCAGAAATTGCTTCCTGCCGAACCTTTTGTTTTCTTCATGAATTAGAGATGTTGTACAAATCAAATCTCATCAAAGGAGGAGATTTGAACAACGCCATAGTCGTGGTAGACCGCATTGTAGAAAAAGAAGAATTGGCTCATCTCGCAAAGATGTTTAACAAGGAGTCGGTAGAAGTAAAGAAAGAGGGAATCCTAAATAATGTAGATTTACGCTATAAAAACGAGCCTGCTCGCCATAAGCTTTTGGATGTGGTTGGAGACTTAGCCTTAGTGGGTAGACCACTTAAGGCACAGATTCTAGCTGCCCGACCTGGGCATGCAGCCAATGTAGCCTTTGCTAAAAAATTGAAGCGGGCAATGGAAAAAATGGGGTCTACCCATATTCCCTATTACGACCCCAAGCTTCCTCCTGTGATGGATATCAATCAGATTAGCAATATTTTACCTCACAGGTATCCATTTCAACTCATCGATAAAATCATATATTTGGATGAGAATGTAGTGGCAGGCGTCAAGAATGTCACTATGAATGAACCATTCTTTATGGGGCATTTTCCTGGCAATCCAGTTATGCC
>JAURGC010000129.1 GCA_030833985.1 Algoriphagus sp.
CTTTGCATAAATACCTCAAGTAAGAAAACTATTTTTCAATTTTTATTCCTATCCACTTTTTTAAAACACCAAAGAGAACAAGGCTTGTTGTTTATAAAGGTGAGCTATGGGTTGTTGACTGCGATCTGTGCATGATTATCCGAAATTATATTTAGGGAAGTTAATCCACCGCAATGCATAAGGATAATCACAATTCCAATATACTCCTTTTGAAAAATAAGGCATAAAAAAAAGGCTGGAATTCCATCAACGGAAATCCAGCCTTTTATTCTTCAAGACTAGCTTACTTTCTGTAATCCAGAGGAGCGGTTCTATCTCCCACGAGGGCCTTGTACGAAAATCCTTCTCCTCTACGCGTATTGAGCTCCTGCAAAGCTTGGCCTGTAACGGAAGGATTGGTAAAAATATCCATTGCCGTCAAAGTCAAGGTCTTGGCTGCTACCATCATCCCTTTTTGACCAATACTCATGCCTCCAGCAGCTACAGCTTGCCAGGTATGGGCAGAAGTACCCGGTACCCAAGTGGCCGTACCCAAGCCTGCTGTTGGCACCAGCCAGCTGATATCCCCCACGTCGGTAGATCCTCCTCCACCTACTTCACTAACCAAAAAAGGAGTGATTTTAGTAGCGTCAGCAGGGCTTGCCTTCACGCCTTCAGGAAAGGTCTTGATGATGTCCTCGGCAAATTTGCGTTCCTCCTCGTTGTAAATAATACCGCCGATTTTTTCCAAGTTCTTGTGCATGATGCGTGCCAAAGTCTCGTTTGGCAATAAATTATACACCCCATTGATGACTTCGTATTCCATGCGGGTTTGAGTACCCAAAGCAGCACCCTCTGCGATTTTGACCATACGCTCAAAAATTTGTTGCACTACCAAGGCATTTGGATGTCGAACGTAGTGATAAGATTCCGCAAATGCTGGCACCACATTCGGAGCTTCGCCTCCTCGAGTGATCACGTAGTGCATGCGCGTTTGCATAGGCACATGCTCTCGCATCAAGTTGACCATAAAGTTCATTGCCTCTACTGCATCCAAGGCAGACTTGCCTCGCTCTGGAGCTGCTGCCGCGTGGGAAGCTTCTCCATAAAATCGAAATTTGGTCGAAATATTTGCTAGAGAGGAAGTAGCTCCTGCTGCATTTTGGGAGCCAGGGTGCCAGTGTAGCATGGCATCTACATCCTGGATCAAGCCTGCACGGGCCATATATACTTTTCCTCCTCCCCCTTCTTCTGCAGGTGTACCGTATACCCTAACGGTGCCTTGAATCTTATTGGCCTTCATCCAATCCATCACTGAGATGCCAGCCGCTACAGAAGCAGCACCAAAAAGGTGGTGTCCACAGGCATGACCTGCTCCTCCTACTACCACAGGTTTGCGAAATGGAACCGCCTCCTGGGAAACTCCCGGAAGTGCATCAAATTCAGCCATAATACCGATTACTGGTTTACCCGATCCATACTCCGCCACAAAAGCTGTAGGAATATTTGCCACGCCAGCGTTCACTTTGAACCCTGCGTCTGCAAGTGTTTTTTGAAGAAGCATGGAAGAGTTTGTTTCTAGATACCCAAGTTCTGGGTTGTTCCAAATTTGGCGAGCCAGGTCTCCGTAGAAATCTGCTTTTGCATCCAACTTAGTGAGCACCTCTTTTTCCTGCGCAGTCAACGTGATTGCAGGAAAAAGAAAAATAAGTAGAAGTAATTTTTTCATAGGTAGTGTGTTAAATGCTTGAAATTAGAAATGTTTTTTGACCAATGATGTTTTTTGGTTTGAGATTAGCCGCTTTTTTATCAAAATCAAAAAGAAAGTAAGACCTGAAGGTCAACAATGTAACGTTTCAACCCTGACTTGCACTACCTATTCCCATTTTACTAAGAAGGAAATTGTACCTTTGGAGCAAGAACTTTTTTGGCTAATTCTAAGTGATTTTAAGTAGCCATTCAAATAAATAAATGGTCAAAATCCCCCAGCTAGTCCCTGTAACCATACTCAAAATGGCAAGCACGATTGCATGGGGCATCAATTCTTTTTTGTAGGCTGACGTTACTGCAGGCGCAGTAGAGATTCCTCCCAAATTAGCCATGCTCCCAATGGCAACCCAAGCGCTATTCACCTTTAGCAATCGCGCCACGACTAGCATTGAAAAAAAATGAAGCACCATCCAAATTACAACTAAAATCACTAGACTCATTGGCAAAGAGAGATTTTGAAAATCAAGCTTTAACCCGAGAATTGCCATGATAGCGAGAATAGAAAAACTAGCCAGCTTTAAAACTAATGGATGATTCCAGATCGGAATTACATTCCCCAAAATCATTCCTACTAGGGAAAGTAACACAATACTTTCTAGGAAACTTAATGGAAAAAAGTAAACCAAAATCATACCTAAACCAACACATCCTAGAGTAACTAAATTTCGAAAAATAGCAGTTTTATCGTCTGGTGAATTGGTAGATTGACTCAGTGGAATTTTTCCATCAATCCCCAAAAATTGATTGATTTTATCACTTCGCTTGATAAATTGAAACATTAGAATAGTCCAAACATTGACCAAAACATTATCCAAAACCAAAATGGAAAGAAATAAACTGGAGGGGGTCCCTGCTAATTCTTTCAAAACCAATTGGCTTGTACTTCCACCAATCCAACTACCTACCAATGGAACTAGTCCTTTCCAATAGCCTTGTTTTAAAAATAACGCACTCCCATCCTCACTTAAAAGCCCATACACCAAGACAAGAAATACCGGCAATAGCGCTATCACTAATGATCCAGAGAAAAAAACCACCAACGGCTTTATCCCAACAATTTTGAGCTGCTTGATGGGCAAGGCACTCATTACAGTAAGAATTGTGAACGGTATAATTATTGATTTACTCCACTCGTGAAGCTCCACTTCCGCTAGATTGATTCCAAGTGCATGCGTCACTGCAGCAGGGAGAACATACGCAAATAAAATCGCGGGAAACCAGTCTAGAATTCGTTTGATCCACTTTAAATTTGTTTGCCCTAACCAACTGACAAAAAGTACAGTAGCAAGTACCAATCCACAGGCAAAAAGCATTTCTATTTCATCGCTCATAGCTTCTTGTCAAAACGCCTAAGCACATTTTTAATCCCTCCAAAAAATTTCCTAATCTCAAATTTTCATTAGGTGCATGGATATTGCTGTCTGGATTTGAAATCCGAAGTGCTACTGCTGGAATTCCTAAGGTTGAAATAAATGGCTCTATCGGTTGTGACCCTCCTGTAGCCTGCATGCTTACTGCCCCTCCTTCACCAAGGGCCTCGTCCATGGCAGATCTTAGCCAAGACCCAATCGAGGAATCCAAGGGTGTTTTAAATGGCTTGGAACCAATACGCTCTTCTACCTGCATGAGTTTATTGTGGTTTCTCCGTTGTGCTTTGGTGGGCAAAGAATCTAATAGAAAAAACCCTTGCGTGCGTAGATGGTCCTTTACCAATTGAATCTGCCTTTCTGCAGGGGTTTCTGCCACTAATCGCATGTCAATTTCTACGGTCACATGAGAAGGAATTATTGTTCGCACTTCTTCATCAACCCATCCCCCCTGAATTCCTCTTACGTTGAGTGTGGGGTATTGCATAGCTTCTTGGTAAGTTTCTCCCACCCTTTCTGCTTGAGAAATCCCGAGGGCTTCTAATACTGCTTCTCGGTCTTCTGGAACCCTATTAATTAATTCTTTTTGAGCTTCTGAAAGTTCAATCCCATCATAAAATCCTGGTACAAGCACGCGCCCGTTTTCATCCTTCATTGTAGCCAGTAATCGGGACATGGTAAATACTGGGTTTGGCGCAAAATTTCCATATTGACCACTATGCAAATCTGTTTCAGCTCCAAAAAGCGTCAATTTAAGTGTGGCAATTCCACGGGCTCCAAATGTAAGCGTAGGGATATTTCCTGGTGGCCGCGTCCCATCCATAATTAACATTAAATCTGCCGCAAACAATTCCTTATTTTGGGTAACCAATGCAGGAAGTGTTGGAGAGCCCAATTCTTCTTGAAAATCAAGAATTACCTTACAATTGAATGCTTCTGCTATCCCTTCTTGTTGTAAGATTCTTAAGGCCTGTATAAAAGCTATGGCAGGCCCCTTCGAGTCTGATGCAGATCTGGCAAAAATCTTCCAATCTGGATTCCAGTTTTGCTCAAGGTTTTCCCAGGGAACGTCTACACAAGGGCTGGACTCGCAATTTCTCAATACCGCAGAAAAAGGGTTGGATTGGGTCCATTTTTTTGGATCTACCGGCTGCCCATCAATTTGTAAGTACACCAGAATGGTTGGCAAATTCCGGTCAATGATTTTTTGAGCCATTAAATACGGGACGGTGTCCGACTTTAGAACCGTGGTTTGGTAGCCTAAAGATTCGAATTCAGCTTGACACCAGTCCAGATTTTGTTCAATAGCTTCCAAACTTACCCCATGATTGGGAATTGCCAAAAAACTTCTTAGCTGCGTTATTCCAGTCAAAAAATGCCTTCCAGCAAGTATTTCTATGTCTTTTCTTACCAAAGATTGGCCATAGCTAGAAGAAAAAATCAAAATCAATCCAATTGTTGCAAATATCCTCATTCGTAAACGAAAGTTTTAATTTCAAAGCTAATTCTACAACTATTCCACCAACTTCACGCTTCCCAAATACCTTTTTTTGGAAAAGAAAGTGCTGATGTGACTCCGGTCACCAATTATAGCCTGAGGACCACTGTAACTTACTCTTATATTCGGCAGCATATTGCCCGAGACTACTGTACTTAAAAATACCCAAAATACCCATGAAATCCTCTCGGAGAAAATTTATAGCTCAATTGGGCGCACTTGGAGCCAGCACAGGCTTGGCCAGTATAGCTACGGCAAGCCCTAAGGCAATCCCTAGCAAAAAAGCCCCTACTTCATTTACACTAAATATCTTACAAACCACTGATGTGCATTGCCAAATTCATCCACACGACGAGTTGTTTTGGGAAAACGGGAAGGCTGTATATCGGAAAACAGGAGGGTATGCTCACCTAAAAACTTTTTTGGATGCGCACCGCAAGGAAATGGAATACAGTTACTTGATCGATACTGGAGACATGTTTCAAGGCTCGGAGCTATCCGTCAAAACAACCGGGGAAGCCATGGTGCCTATTTTAAATGCCTTGGATTACAACCTCTACCTTCCTGGCAACTGGGAAGTGATTTATTATAAAAAATCCATGCAACACCTGCTGGGCTCGCTTACCGCGCCGAAGGTATGTGCCAATATGTACCATGACCTGGGTGAAGGAAAAAAAGGAGAATTGATCTTTCCTCCTTACTCCATTTGGACTGTAAATGGGATAAAGATTGCCTTTTTGGGCTATACAGATCATTTGGTACCTGTCCGTCAATCCCCCAACTATAGCAAAGGAATCATTTATACCAAGCCTGAGGAGAATTTAGCACATTACGTGGATGTCTTACGAAATCAAGAAAAATGTGCCTTTGTAGCCATTGTTGCCCATTTGGGACTTTCGCAACAAATTCATTTGGCCAACCATCCTGCTTGCGAAGGAGTAGATTACATCCTCGGTGGCGACACACATGAGCGGGTTCGTACCCCTATTCAAGCCAAGTACGCCAAGGTAGTAGAGCCAGGAGCTTTTGGGTCGTTTGTAGGCAACCTCGAAATCCAAATCGAAAATGGAAAAGTAGTAGGAGACCGCTACGAACTTTTGGAGGTAGATGCAAGTAAATATCCGGCCTCTAAAGAAATGCAACAAGTCATCTCAAAATACGAAGGCCCTTACCTAAATGAAATTGAAGAGGTAGTTGGCCATTCCACCCTTCCCTTATACCGTTATTTTGTTATTGAAAACACCATCGATACCCTTATCCTAGATGCCATCAGCTGGCAGGTCCCAGATGTGGACATTGTTCTTTCCAATGGATTCAGATTCTGCCCACCAAGAGCTACCCCAGATGCCACTGGGAATATCCCAATCACCAATGGCTATATTTTTGACATGCTGCCAGTGGACAGTACCATCCGAACAGGTAAGGTGACCGGTAACCAAATTAAAGTATGGCTAGAACGCGAACTAAACAATGTTTTTGCAGCCGATGCCTCCAAGCGTTTTGGTGGATGGGTAATTAAATTCAAAGGGATGGAAGTGAAATTCAATGCCTTTGGGGAAGAAGGAAAGCGCGTACAATCGGCTTTAGTCCATGGCCTACCTTTAGATTTTGAACGGGTTTATAAAATTTGTGCATGCGAACGAGATGGAGACCCTGACGACATGCTCTGCCGATTTAGAGGGGTACAAGCCACAGAAAACACCCCTTATTCCTTGCATCAAGCTGTAAAAAGCTATCTAGGTACCCACTCACCAGTGACACCAGCCCCACCTCAATCTGCCATAGCACTGGATGTACCAGCTACCTTACTGACGCAGGTGAGTGGCGTAGCTTATGAGTTTAGGTAGAGATCTCATTATTTGTAAATCAAAAACCGGCTTATTTCATTTGCTGGTTTTTTTTTGACTTAAAAATAAGACGGTCCACTAATTCTTAGAAACTCCTTGAATTCAAAAAGCAAAACTCATAGGATAAAAATTTTCAACTGAAGTAGTAACTTCCCACAAAATATACTCTTCTAATGAAAATTTTTCCATTCTTTTTTCTGCTTGCTATTTTATTTGTCTCCTGCCAAAGAGTCCACAAGAATTCCAACTGGAATACAAAAAATATTCAAATCGCACGCGATGAATTTGGAGTGCCCCATATTTTTGGGCAATCCGATGCTGATGCCGCTTATGGATTGGCATGGGCTCATGCCGAAGATGACTTTGA
>JAURGC010000083.1 GCA_030833985.1 Algoriphagus sp.
AACTGGAAGCCCCGAAAGACTCATCAAGTTGGTACTCAAAGGGCTGATGGGTCCTATGGAAGTGGCAGGCAGAAGCTATTCGGGGCAGGTGCCGATGACACCGCATGAAGGCATGCTCAACGATACCGAAGTAGCGGCGGTACTTACTTATGTGCGCAATTCCTTTGGCAATAAAGCCTCTCCAATTTCTCCTGATTTGGTAAAAATTGTTCGGGAAGAAGTCAAGAGCAAACAAGGATTTTGGAGTCCTCAAGAGCTGTTGAAAATGCATCCTTTGGAAAAAAACTAGGCAAAAAGCCTAGTTTTTTTTCTCCATTTTTTAACTGGATACCTAGCAACTACTCCATTTTATTGATGGTCTCCATGCAGAAGTAGTGGGGCTTGGTACGATTTAAGGTTTTAAGCCAGTAGGTATTTCCAATCATAATCCTAAGTAAGTGGACTAGTTGCCGTGTGGATTCTAGTCGATAAATTACCGCCACCTTAATTGAACTTCAAACCTTTTCACAACAGTCTTGTTGTAAAAATAAATTTATATATTTGTCACACTAACAATTGCTATGACACAAGAACTTTTTACGCGTTATTCCTTCCTATTGGACCGGACGGCCCGTAAGGTAAAGCAGTATGCGCAGCAGCAGTTCAAGCAAGGCGGATTCGATGTGACTGTGGATCAATGGTTGGTATTAAAAAACCTTGCCGAAAACCCGGAACTTAGCCAGACTGAATTGGCAAACTTAGTGTTTAAGGACCACCCTACCCTAACTCGGATTTTAGATTTACTCTACAAAAAAGGATACATTATTCGGGTCCAACATCCACAGGATCGTAGAAGTTTTCAATTGCACTTGACAGAATTAGGGGTGATCAAAGTTGCTGAATTGAGGCCTAAAGTACTTCAATTTCGCGAAAAGGCTTGGGAAAAGTTGACTGAAAAGGACTTTTTAGAATTCAAACGCATTCTAAATACCATCTATCAAAATTTGGACGAGTCAAACAAAGAAACCAACAGCTAATTTGAAATTCAGTAGACGAATATCAGACCTTAACCAAACGTATTTTACCACTCCATGAACACCCCCACCATCCACACAGATCTTTGCATTATCGGTGCAGGCCCAGTAGGACTTTTTGCAGTTTTTGAGGCAGGATTACTCAAAATGAGATGTCATTTAATTGATGCTTTGCCACAAATTGGAGGTCAACTTTCTGAAATTTACCCACAGAAACCCATTTACGATATTCCAGGATATCCTGAAATCAATGCTCAAGATTTGGTAGATAATCTCATGGAACAAGCCAAACCTTTCCATCCTACCTTCACTTTGGGGGAACGAGTGGACTTTCTCGACCGCCAAGAAGACGGGAGTTTTATCGTGACTACAAGCGACAAGACTTCAGTGCATGCCAAGGTGATCGTAATTGCAGGTGGTTTGGGCTGTTTTGAGCCTAGAAAGCCTGTTTTAACTAATCTAGAAACCTTCGAAGGCAAGGGGATCCACTACATGGTAAAAAACCCAGAGACCTTTCGTGACAAAAAGGTAGTAATCGCGGGTGGTGGAGATTCCGCCTTGGACTGGACCATTTTTCTTGCCAATGTAGCCGAACGCGTGACTTTGGTACACCGAAACGAAACCTTCCGAGGCGCACCCGATTCTGCATCTAAGGTCTTTGACTTGGCCCAAGAAGGGAAAATTGACCTGATTCTATCTGCTAACCTCAAAGAAGCGGCTGGCGGGGATCGATTGGAGAAGGTGATATTGGAAGATAAAAATCACCAAGAATTAGTCCTGGATGCCGATTACTTGATTCCCTTGTTTGGGCTATCGCCAAAATTGGGGCCTATTGCGGATTGGGGCTTGAGCATTGACAAAAATGCGATTGAAGTAGACACGCGTGATTACTCCACCGGAGTAGAACGCATCTATGCGATTGGGGATATCAATACCTATCCCGGCAAGTTAAAACTCATCCTTTGTGGCTTCCATGAAGCTGCGATCATGATGCACTCCGCCTTTAAATACGTGTATCCAGACCAAAAACTAAGTTTTAAATACACCACGGTAAACGGGGTGAATGCATTCTAAGACAAATTATGGAATTGATCAAATTTACTGTAGAAGACCAGCAAGGGGAACGCCAGGAAGTGGAAGCACCCACTGACATGGGACTCAGTCTGATGGAAATCCTCAAGGCTTCTGAGTATCCTATTTTGGCTACCTGCGGAGGCATGGCTCTTTGTGCCACCTGTCATGTAGAGATTCTGGATGGCCAAGAGGGTTTGGGTGATGCGACAGACACCGAATTGGACCAATTGGAAAATCTTCCCGAATACTTTCCTACCTCTCGCTTGGCTTGCCAGATTCGAATTGGAGACCAATTGGAGGGTGCGGTAATCAAGCTTCGAGGCGAAGACGTGGTCTAAATCGAAGTTACCTTCCAAAATGATTTAGTCAACTTTTATTAAAAACTTAAAAAAAGCCCAGTGCCTGCATAGGGCTTTTTTTTATCTTAGTGTATCGAATCCCTACCTCTTTTAGTTTGCGGAAAAGTAAAAGAAACCATGAAACATATCCCTATTTTTTTGACCTCCCTACTACTCGTCTGTTGTGAACTTTCTACGACCGATCCGCTAATCATTTCTTCGGAAGAATTATTGAACTACCAAAAGGAAATATTCCAGCTTTCGGAATCGGTCTCCTGTACAAATGCTTTGGAATGGAGGTTTACGGCCATGGGAAGCAAAGCCTGTGGAGGCCCTACCCAATACATTGCCTACCATCAAAGTGTGGAACGTGAGTTTTTAGATTTGGTCAACCGCTTCACCGCATTACAAAAAGCATACAACGAAAAAAACAATGTGTTTTCTGATTGCCTATTTGTCGGTCCTCCAAGAACGATACAATGTGAAGGCAATAAGCCAATTTTAGTCTATTGATTTTTACAATCATTCGCTTCCACACAGGTACCAAAAAAATGAATTTGAAGTTCAATTAAATGAACCGTAGCCTGGTTTCAAGTAGCAATTTTATCTATAATAGTAAATACTCACCTGCTTCAATGACCTATTCTTCTTGCAGTAAGGCATGAAGTATCTCACAAGCAGCCTCCGATAGGATAGTTCCAGGCCCAAAAATAGCAAGTACCCCTGCACTTTTCAAAAAGTCATAGTCCTTGGTGGGGATTACCCCTCCAGCCACCACGCGTATATCTGAGCGGTCCAAATTCCGCAGGCAAGAGAGCAATTCTGGAATAAGGGTTTTATGCCCAGCAGCCAAAGAAGAAACTCCCACCAGATGAACGTCATTTTCAATAGCTTGCTCGGCTACCTCTTGAGGTGTTTGAAACAAGGGACCAATATCCACATCAAAGCCCAAGTCAGAGAAACCGGAAGCAATCACTTTGGCTCCTCGATCATGACCATCTTGTCCCATTTTTGCAACCAAAATCCGGGGTCTTCTGCCCTCTAACTGAGCAAATTGATCCGATAGGCGCTGGGCTTCTACAAATGATTTTTGTTGTTTCACTTCTGCTGCATATACTCCAGATATGGATTGGGTTTGAGCTTTATGACGACCAAAAGCTTCCTCCATGGCTAAGGAGATTTCCCCTAAAGTAGCTCTTTTTCTTGCTGCATCTAAAGCCAGTTCTAATAAATTTCCTTCACCAGAAGCAGCAGCTTGACGAATTCTAGTCAAACTAATCACTACCTCCTCTTGATTTCGTTCACTCTTTACTTGCTTCAAACGCAAAATTTGAGAATCCCGAACAGAGTGATTGTCTACTTCCAAAAGTTCTAATTCTGTCTTCTCATCCACTTTGTAGCGGTTGACCCCGACAATAATATCCTTCCCACCATCGATTCGAGCCTGTTTTTTGGCTGCAGCCTCTTCAATTCGCAGCTTTGGAAGTCCGGTTTCAATGGCCTTGGTCATACCGCCCAATGCTTCTACTTCCTGTATTAAATCCCAAGCTCTTTTGGCCAGTTGATCTGTCAAGTATTCCACATAATAGGACCCTCCCCAAGGGTCTACTACCTCTGTAACGCCTGTCTCTTGCTGCAATACCAATTGGGTATTCCGTGCAATTCGTGCTGAAAAATCAGTGGGAAGCGCAATTGCCTCATCCAAGGAATTGGTGTGCAGCGATTGGGTATGCCCCATGACCGCAGCCAATGCTTCTAGGGCAGTTCGGGTGACATTATTGAAAGGGTCTTGTTCAGTGAGTGACCAACCCGAGGTTTGGCAATGTGCGCGCAAAGCTAAAGATTTTGGGTCTTGAGGTCCAAACTGCGCAACCAGTTTGGACCAGAGCAAACGACCTGCACGTAACTTGGCTACTTCCATGAAATAATTCATCCCTACACCCCAAAAAAAAGAAAGTCTCGGAGCAAAATCGTCGATCGCCAACCCTGCCTTCAACCCCGTACGTAGGTATTCCACCCCATCCGCTAAGGTGTATGCCAATTCCAAATCTGCCGTAGCTCCAGCCTCTTGCATATGATAACCGGAGATGGAAATGGAATTGAATTTAGGCATCTCCTTGGATGTAAAAGCAAAAATATCTCCAATGATACGCATACTGGCCTGGGGCGGATAAATGTAGGTGTTACGCACCATGAATTCCTTTAGAATGTCATTTTGGATGGTGCCCGAAAGTGCTGAACAAGGCACCCCTTGCTCTTCTGCTGCTACAATAAAAAAAGCTAGAATAGGAATTACCGCCCCATTCATCGTCATGGAGACTGAAATCTGATCCAAAGGAATCTGGTCAAACAAGACTTTCATGTCCTCTACTGTATCGATGGCCACCCCGGCCTTACCCACATCTCCTTGCACCCGTGGGTGATCCGAATCGTAACCTCGGTGTGTAGCCAAATCAAACGCAACCGAAAGCCCTTTCTGGCCTCCTGCCAAATTGCGTCGGTAAAAAGCATTGGATTCCTCTGCTGTTGAAAACCCAGCATATTGACGGATCGTCCAAGGCCGCTGCAAGTACATCGTTGCGTAAGGACCGCGAAGAAAAGGTGCAATTCCTGCGGTAAAATGCAATCCTGGTAGTTGGGAAATGACTGCTGAATCAAACTGATCCGGAATTGAAACCTGCTCTGATGACTCCCAAATTGTAGTGGGAACCTTCGCCACCTTAGACTCACTTTTCACAATCCACTGCTTAAAATCTGGTCTCATTGGGCTTCGAAGGTTAAACTCTCAACCAAATACGTAGCACGAGTAGGCTTCAACTCCTGAGCTGCTTCTTCAAAAGGGAGAAAAGGCTTATTAAAAGCTAAATATGGGGGTGCAGGATACGTATTTGCTCCCACTTTTACCTGATTTTTATCCAAAAATTCTCCTTGAATTTTTGCCCGATGTGTTTTGACACGAGACTGAAGTGTTCCTGTTTGGCAGGCTTTCCACCACCCCCCCTCCTGCTCGAGGAGCGTCAAAGCAGTTTGGATTTCTACCACCAGGTCGGCAACCAAATTTTCCAAGAAATAGGATCCTGTACTGGGATTTTGAACCTTATCTAAGTACGCTTCTTCCTTCAAAATAGCAGACACATTTCGTGCGATACGCCGCTCCTGAGTGGAGGCAATTTCCTCATGCAAAGGCTTCACCCAAAGTACATTTGCTCCACCTAGAACAGCCGAAAGTGCTTGGTAGGTTTGGCGAATCGTATTGGTATGCACATCCAAAATGGATTGGGACCAGTGGCCCGTCTGGCAAAAAAGAATAAGTTCTTGCTCCTCCAACTCTACCTGATAGAGCAACGCAAGATTTTGAACCAGTCGCCTAAATGCCAGCTGCCTGCCAATCTCTCCGAAATGATGCTCTCCAAGTGCAGATTCCAAAAATAAATTTTGAAATACCGCAGAAGGAGAAACAGAAATCCGATCTAAAATATCTACCAATTCCCCCAAACCAAAAGTGAGCGCATCCATTGGGTGAGCTCCTGACTCGCTGTAGCGGGACGTTTTTATACAAAAGGATTTAAAATTAGGGTAATCTTCCGTTAGCTCAAGGAGTTCCTCCAAAAGTTCAACTCCTAAGCCCAAGTCTTGATGCTGATCAAATACTTGGTCTGCTGGATTCCAGAGCATCCCTCCATGCAAACTAGACCCATCCACCTCTATGCTTTCTAGCCAGTCCTGAAAAAGTTGGAATGCGGCAACAGGATTTCCCAAGGGAAGCAAATAAATAGCTAGATACTGGGGCATCACCCCTTCCAAAAGTACTGGGAGATCTTCCGTTCCATAAAGGGGCAAAATCAAGCCTTCCGCCCCATTCCCCAAGGCAGAAAGCACATCCGCATTGGTCTCATTTGGCAACACAGTGACCACATTGGTCCAGTAGCGCGGTGACCCACCCGGAATTTTGGAAGGGGAATGAAAAACACCTTGTGGTATGGGGAAAGTAAGATCCTCAAGTGCATACAAGGGCTTTATTGGAATAGAGCCCCACAACCTAGTTTGAAAAACTTGATTCGGAGCCAATCCTTTCAGATCTTTTTTTGCTTGTTTCTCCCAATCCTTTTTGGAAGAAAAGAGAAAGTCTGCAAATAAATTAGTCCCCATAATTACTAAAAATTAACCCTGTAAGTTGGGTAAAATTAACCATTCTGATGGAAGTAGAGAAAGGCCAATGAAAATGAATGCAAATCATCAAGTAGAAGAAGGCTGAATGGTAGTCACTACCTGGAAGTGAGTTTCTCGAATTCGATTTGTATTCTTTGATTTTTTGCAAAAAAACTTGGCCTCAATTCGTGAATTAGGCGATTGAAAACTGTCATTGAATAAAATTATTCAAAAAACTGCAATCAGTACTTTTTGAATTTTTTATTTAAGTTAATTTTCCACAATTTTAACCCCCCCTTTGTCAGCTATTGACAGTAGTGTAATCTGAAATCTAAAAATGAGTGCTACAGCAGCCAGTGCAGTATGGAGTGAATGCTTGCGTGTCATCGAAGAACACGTCAATGAGCAGAGCTTTTCTACCTGGTTCAAACCCATACTTCCAATCAAATTAGAGGGCTCTACCTTAACCATTCAAGTTCCAAGTCAATTTTTTTACGAGTGGTTGGAAGACAATTATGTGGAAGAACTCAAATTGGCTATCAAAAACACTTTGGGTGCTGCAGGAAGATTAGAATATGCAGTGGTCGTAGACAAAGGCAATCCAAGCAACCAGCCATATGTAGTTTCTTTTCCGCAAGGAACTGCCTCCAATAAAAAGAATAGTAACAATGTAACGGAGGTGAAGACGCCTTTCGAAATGCAATCCTTGGATGCAGGATTGCTAACTCAAAGCAATTTAAATCCCAACTATACGTTTATCAGTTATATCGAAGGGGATTGCAATCGCCTGGCTAGGTCAGCAGGATTTGCAGTAGCCAACAAACCTGGCATCACTTCCTTCAATCCACTGATGGTGTATGGTGGAGTAGGCCTGGGGAAAACCCACTTAGTGCAAGCCATTGGCAATGAAATTAAAAATGGACCTGAGGAGAAATTTGTCCTTTACGTGTCCTCTGAAAAATTTGTAAACCAATTTATGGATTCCATCAAGGATGGTAACGTGAAGAATTTTACAAATTTTTACATGCAGGTGGATGTCTTGATTATCGATGATATCCAATTCTTGGCAGGAAAAGATCGAACACAAGAAATGTTCTTCCACATTTTCAATCACCTCCACCAGAACAAAAAGCAGATCATCATGACTTCTGATTGTCCTCCACGGGACTTAAAGGGACTGGAAGAACGCTTACTTTCCCGGTTCAAATGGGGATTGACGGCAGATCTGCAAATGCCAGATTTTGAAACTCGTGTGGCCATCATTCGTAGGAAAATGGAGTCTGAAGGAATTCATTTTCCGGAAACGGTATTAGAATATTTAGCCTACACGGTAGATACCAATGTGCGAGAATTGGAAGGAATTTTGATTTCTTTAATAGCCCATGCATCCCTCAATCGCGTGGAAATAAGCCTGGAGCTAGCCAAGTCAATCATCAAGAATTTTATCAAGGATATTGAAACTGAAGTTGGGATAGATTTTATCCAGAAGGAGGTCGCTGATTACTACAGCATCCAAGTAGACGAGCTTAAGGATAAAACCAGAAAAAAAGAAATCGTGATTGCCCGACAAGTGGCCATGTATTTTTGTAAAGAGTTTACCAACCATTCCCTAAAATCCATTGGATACCACTTTGGAGGCAGAGACCACAGTACGGTTATTCATGCAATCCAAACGGTTAATGACATCATGGAAACAGATTCAAGTTTCCGAAATGCAGTCAATGAATTGAAAAAGAAGTTTAAAATGCGTTCCTATTAAGGAATTTTCTTCGCCTAAATTTCTCTATTCTTTATTTCTTAGCTAAAAACAAATCCACCACCTGCTGGGCAAGCAAATTGGGGCTCAACAAGCCAGATTGAACTTTAGACTTTCCCCCTTCCAAGGATTTTTTAACTTCCTTATGGCTCAAAAAAGCATGCCCCAATACCTCTTGCAGCTGATCTTCCAACCAAGTGAGTCGTTGAAGCCCTCTATTATCTTCCCAAAATCCAGATTGTTTCATTTGCTCACGATAAGAGATTAAAATGCCTTCCAATTCCTGTATCCCAAGGCCAGTTTGTGAGGAACCCAGCAACAACCTAGGCGCCCATCCCTTGTCGCTAGGAGGCAAAAGGTGCAACGCATTTTGATAGGACAACTTGGCTTGAGCAGCCAAATCTAAATTAGTCCCATCGGCCTTATGGATCAAAAAGCAATCGGCCATTTCTACAATCCCTTTTTTAATCCCTTGCAGTTCATCCCCTGCCCCAGCGAGCAATAGCAACACGAAAAAATCAACCATACTTTTCACTGCGGTTTCACTTTGGCCCACGCCTACCGTCTCAACTAGTATCAGGTCAAATCCTGCCGCCTCACACAGAAGAATAGCCTCCCGGGTTTTTCCTGCTACCCCTCCCAACGTATTTCGTGAAGGACTGGGACGAATGAATGCACGCTTATCCATAGCCAGCCGTTCCATACGGGTTTTGTCTCCCAAAATACTCCCCCTGGATAGGGAACTACTGGGATCTACTGCCAAGACCGCCACTTTCTTACCGGCATCCAATTGCCGAATTCCAAAAACTTCGATAAAACTACTTTTTCCTACACCAGGTATGCCAGTAATCCCTATCCGAAAAGAATTCCCCGTATGTGGCAATACTTCTTGAATTAGTGCTGTGGCTAAGGCTTGGTCAGCAGGAAGTACACTCTCTACTAAGGTAATGGCCTGTGCAAGGATAACTCGATCTCCGGCCAATATTCCGGCTTTAAATTCTGAAAGGGAGCGTCTTTTTCTCATGGATTAACCAATTCGAGTTGTTGTTCGCCCATCGGCGTTTTTTCATACTTCGCAATAACAGCAGATTTTTGTGAAGCAGGAAAATACGGGCTTTTTGGACTGAGTTCTACAGGCCCAAGCACAGATTCATTTACAAAAAAAACTAGCGTACGCCCGTACTTCGTGTGTGGAAGCAGGTCCGCGAAAGTTTTTAGTACCTCTGGATCCTTAACCTGGGTTCGAAAGGCATAAATTCGTACTACAGGCCCAGTATTATTTTCATTTCTAAAAAAACCCACTTCCTCAAACTCGTCTTGATACGCAGCGATTCCTTGTTCGGAAAAACTTTCGGAAACGATCATCCCTAGTACAAGCACTACAGCGATGCCAAGGAGAATAAAGAGGGTCGATGGTTTTTTCAAAAATTTATCGCGGGTTTGTAGGCTGAAGCCCTTAATTTAGCCTAAAATTTTGACAATGGGATTCGAATACATCAAGGCGCTGCATCTGATTTTTATTGTCACCTGGTTTGCAGGCCTTTTTTACATTGTACGCCTGTTTATCTACCAAACCGAAGCTCTCGAAAAATCCGAACACGAACGTCTCATCCTAAAGCCACAACTCGATTTGATGGCGCGAAGATTGTGGTACATCATCACTTGGCCATCGGCCATCCTGACGCTAATTTTTGGCTTTTGGGTACTTACTTACCGCTGGGGATACCTGCAACAAGAATTTATGCAGGCTAAACTGATCTTTGTCTTTCTACTTTACGTATACCACGGCTACAGTCAGGTACTATTTTCTAGGCTGCAACGCGGGGAGGCCCATTGGACCTCTACCCAGCTTCGCCTATGGAATGAAGTTTCTACCCTACTACTCTTTGCCATTGTATTTCTCATTGTCTTAAAAAATACGATTAGCATGCTTTGGGGCATGTTGGGACTAGTAGGACTTTTCGTTGTGCTACTAGCCGCAATCAAGGTTTATAAAAAATACAGAATCAAATGAATGGAATATCTTCGACACAAACTACCTACCTGTTAGGACTTCTGGCATTTGTACTAGCCTGCAGTCCTTCCAAACAAGAAAAAGCAACCAACTTAGAGTTGCCTATTCTTGGCGAGCGCTATGTAGATGACAATCAGGATACGGTGTACCATCGCATCGCTGAGTTTGCTTTTGTGAATCAATTGGGTGATACCGTCCAATCGGCAAATATGGAAGGCAAAGTGTATGTGGCCGATTTCTTTTTTACTAGCTGCCCTACTATCTGCCCAATCATGAAAAAAGAAATGCTTCGGGTCTACGAGCAGTTTAAAGAAAATCCAAATTTTAAAATTTTAAGTCACTCTATCGATCCTAGCTACGATACCCAACTAGTATTGAAAGAGTATGCAGAAAGACTAGGAGTTCCAGATGCAGCTACTTGGAATTTTTTGACAGGGGATCAAGAAAAAATTTTTGAGATTGGCCAAAC
>JAURGC010000045.1 GCA_030833985.1 Algoriphagus sp.
AATTATTTTAGGGTTACCCGAAATTTTGGCAGTGGCTTTATAAATGCTTGAATTACTTCAGAAACAATCTAGAATCGATTGTCCATAGACCACAACTCACCTAAATCAATTTCAATCCATATTTTTTCGTAACAATAGAAAAAGTAGATGTCAACTCTTTATTTTTTTCGCTTTAATTTTTCTTAACCAACTAATCCCTTATTTTTAGTTTCATTCAATGTTCTCCGATGAGTAGCTATATCCATTTCGATAAATCTCAATTAATCAACCTGAATTATTCTTTGGAGCGAGAGATCATTCGATCCAATCGATCAGGCGCCTATACCAGTACCACCATCATAGGATGCAATACCAGAAAATACCACGGTTTATTGGTCGTCCCACAGCCACAGATTGACTCACAAAACCACGTGATGCTATCCACCGTTCACGAGACTGTTATTCAGCGCGGAGCAAGCTTTAATTTAGGAATTGCTAAATTTCCTGGCAACTATGCTCCTAGAGGCCACAAATACCTAGAAGATTTCAACTCCGAACCCATCCCAAAGCTCACTTACAGGGTGGGAGGAGTGCTGCTTCAAAAAGAATTGATTTTAGATTCCAACCGTGATCGGGTAATGATCCGTTATACTTTGGTGGAGGCTCAATCCCCAACTACTCTTCGTATCCAACCGTTCCTAGCATTTCGAGGATACCATGAGCTACAGAAAGCAAACAGTCACATCAATATGGCTTTCGAGGAAGTGAACAATGGAGTTCGGTTTCAGCTATACCCAAATTACGATCCCCTATACCTTCAAATGTCCAAGGAAACTACTTTTATTTCTAACCCCGATTGGTATTACAAACTGGAATACATCCAAGAGCGAGAACGTGGATACGAGTACCAAGAAGATTTATTTGTACCAGGGTGCTTAGAGTTTGAAATCAGCAAAGGGGAGTCCGTTATTTTTTCAGCAGGATTAACAGATGCAGATCCAGAAACCCGAGCGCTAGCATTTGAAAAAGAAATTGAAAGGCGAATTCCAAGGAATAATTTTGAGAATTGCTTAAAAAATTCTGCAGGACAGTTTATTCGAAATCGAAATGGGGAAGTACGTATCATTGCAGGCTACCCATGGTTTGGCTGGTGGGGGAGAGATACATTTATTGCTGCTCCAGGATTGACATTGGCGACAGGAGATTCTAGCACCTTCCTAGAAATCATGGACACCATGTCCAAGGACCTTAAAGGAGCACTTTTTCCCAACATCGGTAGTGGAACTTTCACCAATATGACTTCTATGGATGCCCCACTTTGGTTTTTTTGGTCACTACAGAACTACATCCACTATACAGGAGATAAAAAAACAATTCAAGACCGCTACCTATCTAAGCTCCGTGGTATTATCGAAGGATACAAGGAAGGAACAGATTTCAACATTCACATGCTCCCTTCAGGCCTGATCTCAGGAGGACAAGAAGGGGTTGCACTTACCTGGATGGATGCCATTACACCAGACGGACCAGTAACCCCTCGGATGGGATGTCCTGTAGAAATTCAAGCCTTATGGTACAATGCGTTGTGCTTCTACCATGAACTGAGTGGAGAAAAAGAATATGGCAACCTAGCCCTTCAAGTAAAGGAATCGTTCGAACGTGAATTTTGGTCTTGGCAACATGGTTATCTCGCGGATGTGGTTCATGGAGAAGAAAAGGATTGGTCCATTCGTCCAAACATGATTTTTGCAACTTCCCTCCCCTATGTGATTTTAGATGAGGAAAAATGTGATAAAGTTTTGGAATTAGTCAAGTCCAAACTCGTTACCCCAAGAGGACTTCGCTCTCTTTCCCCTGACGATCCTGGGTACAAAGGATATTATTTTGGAAATCAAATTAGCCGAGATCAGGCCTACCACAACGGAACAATCTGGGCTTGGCTTTTAGGTCATTTCGCAGAAGGTTACCTCAAATTACATGGAAAGGCAGCAAAGATTTTTGTTGAAAAAATTATCAAAGGCTTTGATGGGGTGATGACTCAGTACGGAGTAGGCACAGTAGCAGAAATTTACGATGGGGATGCCCCACACCGACCTAAAGGTTCAGTATCACAAGCTTGGAGTATCGCAGAACTACTGCGAATGATGGACTTAGTCAAACAGGTATAACCGATTTTCTATGAAAGTACTCATGTTTGGGTGGGAGTTTCCGCCACATATTTCTGGAGGATTAGGTACCGCCTGCTATGGATTGGTACAAGGCATGAATGTGCACAAGCAAGAAGTGATTTTTGTAGTCCCCAAGCTTTGGGGAGACGAGGAGCCTGTAGCTGATTTTGTCAATGCCAGTGGCATCACCGTGGACTACCGAGAACGCAGATTTAAAAAACTTTGGAAAAATCTGACCTACCTCGAAGTCAACAGCTACCTAATCCCCTACCTTGGTCCACAAGAATTTAAAAAGTTCACCGACTACTCCCTGCATGACCGAACAGATGTAGCAGAAAGTATTTTTTCCACGAATTATCAATTTAGTGGCAAGTATGGTAAAAACTTGATGGAAGAAGTCTCCCGGTATGCACTTGTTGGAGCACAAATAGCCCGAGATCGAAGTGATTTTGACATCATCCATGCACACGACTGGCTAGCCTATCCGGCAGGAATCGCCGCCAAAGAAATTAGTGGAAAGCCTCTGGTCGTTCATGTACATGCGACTGAGTACGACCGATCAGGGGAGTCTGTCAACTTTCCAGTATTTGAGATTGAGCGTGCAGGTATGCATGCTGCTGACCATGTAGTGGCTGTCAGTCAGCTAACTAAAAATATTTGTGTTCGAAAATACGGGATTCCACCTGAGAAGGTAACTGTACTTCATAACGCAGTATTGGATGCAAGCATCATTACCTCTTCTTACCAAAAAAAAGTGCCTGAAAAAATTGTCACCTTTCTTGGCAGAATTACGTATCAAAAGGGACCCGAATACTTTGTAGAAGCTGCAAAGAAGGTGATTGATCGAGACCCTAATGTACGCTTTGTTATGGCAGGATCTGGAGATCTATTGACCAAGATGGTGGACCGCGTGGCAGAACTTCGTATGGGAACCAAATTTCATTTTACCGGATTCTTGAAAGGGGATGATGTCGATCACATGTATGCTATTAGTGACGTGTATGTGATGCCTTCTGTATCGGAACCCTTTGGTATTGCACCTTTGGAAGCAGTTCGACACAATACGCCTGTGATTATCTCCAAGCAATCTGGAGTGGCTGAGGTATTGACAAATGCAATCAAAATTGATTTTTGGGATGTGGACGCGATGGCTGATGCCATTTTTGGACTTTTGCATTATCACAGTATCGCTCGAATGTTTACGGAACTAGGAGCATCGGAATTGAAAAAATTGAAATGGGAGCATGTCGCTGCCAAACTAGTCACAGTTTACGAAAAAACTATAGCTCAACGCGCATGAGAACGATCTGTTTTTATTTCCAAGTACATCAACCCTTCCGATTGAAGCCATACCGATTTTTTGATATTGGAGAAGACCACAATTATTGGAATGACTACCTCAACCGGAGCGTTATTCGAAAAGTGGCACAAAAATGCTATCTCCCAATGAACGCCTTATTGCTTGAACTCATCCAGCGTTATGAAGGTCGGTTCAAGGTGGCTTTTTCCATTTCTGGCACTTTTTTGGACCAATTAGAAGCTTATGCCCCTGATGTACTTGAAAGTTTCCAGCGCTTAGTAGCTACAGGTCATGTAGAACTTCTCAACGAAACTTATTCCCACTCCTTAGCAGCTCTCAAAAGCAAGGAAGAATTCGCTTCCTTAGTTCACAAGCACCAGGATCGAATCAAGGAACTTTTTAACGGCTATAGCCCTAAAGTATTCCGGAATACCGAGTTAATCTACTCTGATACGATTGGGGAAATGGTCGCTGAATTGGGTTATCAGGGAATGCTTACCGAAGGAGCCAAGCATGTTTTGGGGTGGAAAAGCCCTAATTATGTCTATTCCAATTCAGTGAATCCAAAGCTTAAGGTGCTTTTGAAAAATTTTCGACTATCAGATGACATTGCCTTTCGATTTGGAGATAAAACATGGGGAGATTTTCCCCTAACCACAGATAAATTTGTGTCTTGGCTCAACGCCCTTCCCAAGGAAGAACCTGTAGTCAACCTGTTTATGGATTACGAAACGTTTGGAGAGCACCAATGGGCAGAATCAGGAATTTTTGACTTTATGCGACACCTCCCTGAGACAATTTTCACTCAGTCCAACTTTACCTTCTCTACCCCTACCGAAGTGATAAACGCACTTCCTACAGTCGGAACCATTCATGTATCTAGCCCTATTTCTTGGGCAGATGAAGAACGTGACCTCACTGCATGGTTGGGTAATGACATGCAAGACGAGGCATTTGACCGCTTATTTGAACTGGAAAGAAATATTAGAAAGGTCAAAGACCCAGATCTCCTTCGAGATTGGGAATATCTTCAGACCTCTGATCACTTTTACTACATCTGTACCAAATTCTTCTCGGATGGATCGGTACATGAATATTTTAGTCCTTACGATACGCCTTACGATGCCTTCATCAACTACATGAATGTCTTGAGTGACTTTATTTTACGTATAGATGAACATCTAAAAAACTCGGCCTAAATGGAATTCAACAAGGACTAATACAAATCGGATCGGTTCGTATACCAATTCCTGATTAGCATAGAAACAAAAAATTCAATAACTCTCAGAAGAATTGGGGAAATCTTTCGATTTCACATCCGCAATGTAATTTTGAAAAGCTTCGGTCATGGTTTTTTGAAGGTCCGCATAGCGCCTTAAGAATCGAGGCTTAAACTCTTGGGTGATTCCTAAAAGGTCGTGCATGACGAGCACTTGCCCATCCACATCCCCTCCAGCACCAATCCCAATTACGGGAATAGCGAGCGCTTCTGCTACTCGCTTACCTAGGGCTGCAGGAATTTTTTCCAAAACAAGGGCAAAGCACCCGCAGGCCTCTAGGAGTTTGGCATCTTCTATTAATTTTTCAGCTTCCTCCTCCTCTCGAGCTCGGACGGTGTAGGTACCAAACTTGTAAATAGACTGTGGCGTCAAGCCCAAATGTCCCATCACCGGCACCCCAGCACTCAATATCCGTAAGACAGATTCCTTAATTTCGGCACCTCCCTCTACTTTAACTGCATGCGCTCCAGATTCCTTCATAATTCGGATAGCAGATCGAAGTGCCTCTGAACTATTTCCTTGATAGTTTCCAAAAGGGATATCTACGACAACAAAAGCTCTTTTTACTGCCCGTACCACGGCCGATGCATGGTAGATCATTTGATCCAAGGTGATAGGTAGGGTAGTTTCATGGCCTGCCATGACATTCGATGCGGAATCTCCTACCAATAGAATATCCATCCCTGCCTCATCGACAATTTTTGCCATAGAAAAATCGTAGGCTGTCAACATGGAGATTTTTTCTCCTCGAAGCTTCATCTCTTGAAGCGTATGGGTAGTTATGCGCTTCACCGAAGCAGAGGAATGAAGTGACATGGAAATTTAGTGTAAGTGAACAGCGTAAGAATTGTCTGAAAAATTAACACGAATGTGCTCGTTGAAAGTGGTTGCCAATTCAAATCCTGTATAATCTGGCTTTACTGGAAAGAGGCCATGACTTCGATTGACCAGTACGGCAATTTCCATTTTTTCAACCTCATAGCCCAAAAAAGGCTTAAGTGCATACACCAGTGTTTTGCCCGTATTGAGAACGTCGTCAACCAGCAGAATTGTTTTCCCTTTTAAAGGAATGTCAACAGAAAGCTTTACTTCAGAAGTAGAAACCGCCTGCTTATCCAAAATAACTTCCACTTCCTCTACCTGGAAAGGAGAAATTTTACGTAGTTCTGTAGCAATCAAATGTCCCAAGATGGTACCCATTCCAGTAATCCCCGCAACCACCATCCCTCCAGTAGCATGGAGGTTTCGCTCATAGATTTCAAAAGCCATTCGGGTGATTTTTTGTCCTACTTGCTTGTGATTCAGTACCTCGCTCATTGATTGTTATTTTTAAAAATGAAAATTAGACCAATTTACCCTAGTTTCAAAACACTTTATCGATAGCTATCCTCTTGGTTAAGTATATTCAAGTAGCTCTGGTACCGATAGGGATGAATGTAGCCCTCCTCCAATTTTTGAAGCACCGTACACCCAGGCTCATTTACATGTGTACAATTGTTGTATTTACACTGCCCTAAGTACTGCCTCATTTCTGGAAAAAAATGAGATAATTCCTCCTCTTCCACATCCAAAATTCCAAATTCCTTAATTCCTGGTGTGTCAATTAAATCTCCTGAACCTGACAAGAAAAATAATTCAGCAAATGTGGTGGTATGCACCCCTTTGGCACTATAATCTGATATTTCTTGGGTTTCCTGCCTTGCATTAGGTAAAAGTGCATTCAATAAGGTGCTTTTACCTACACCAGAATGTCCAGAAATAAGACTTGATTTACCTTGAATATAGGGAAACATCTTCGTATCAAGATTTTTTTCCATCAAGGCAGAAACTTCAAGCACAGGATATCCAAGAGGCTCGTAAATCTCGTGAATATCTTGAAGCCAATCTTGTTCTTCCTCCCCTTCAAGTTGGTCCATCTTATTCACAAGTAGCAAAGTGGGTATTCCATAGCTCTCAGTAGCTACTAAAAATCGATCTATAAAACCTAGGGAAGTCCTTGGTTTCTTCATCGTAATCACCAAAATGGCTTGGTCGATATTGCTGGCAATAATATGTGAAAAATGCTGTTTTCGTGTTGATTTTCGGATCACATAATTGTCTCGCTGCAAAATTTCTTCGATGACTGCAGACTCCTGTCCTATTTCTTTTTCCAAAATTACCCAATCCCCTACAGCAATTGGGTTGGTCAATTTGAGTTCATCTTGCTTAAATTTTCCTTTCAACCGTGCAGAAAGTATCCCATGTTCCGTATGAACTAGGTACCAACTCCCAGTAGATTTGATGACTCTTCCTTTCATTTTGTTTGTGATGAGGCAGTTAGTTGATTAACAATTCGTGCAGCGGCTCCCAAGTTCGATTTTACCCACTGATTAGCTGCAGCTACAGATTGGCCATAAAATTCCGGATGCTCAAGACGGTCGACTACTGCCTGAAGTTCACTTGTATTCCTTACAGCAAACCCACATCCAGCTCTTTGACTTTGGTCTGCTTCTGGAAATTTGGATGCTCGCACGGGCTTACCAAAAATTACAGGAACACCAAAACCCAAGGGCTCCAAAATATTGTGTAGTCCTTTACCAAAGCCTCCACCTACATACGCCAAATGGGCAAATTGGTAGAGTGAAGACAGCATACCAATGTTATCAATAAATAAAATTTGATGAGAATTTTCTTCATTCCAGTCGGAATATTTTTGTGTGGGAGCAGTAAGTCTAGCGGACCAGCGTTGTATTGCACTAGAATCAATCGCATGCGGAGCAATGATCCATATCCATTCTGGTTTGGATTGGATCAAGGGAATAAGTAAATCCATATCTTCTTCCCAGGCAGACCCAATGACTAAAGTGGTACGTCCTTGGATCCAATTTTTCAGTTTAGGAAAGTCTAGGGGTTGAGTTGCCGTCGCGGCCACACGATCAAAACGCGTATCCCCAGTAAAACTCACTTGGGTACAATTTAGCCGAGCTAAAAGCTGGACACTCACTTCATTCTGTGTAAAAATCCAATTCATATTGACCAGCATCTTTCGAAAAAAACCGCCATACCACGAAAAATACACTTGTTCATGTCTGAAAGAAGCTGCAATCAGGTAAGTAGGAATGTCTCTATTTTTCAATGCCTGTAAGTGATGGTACCATAGGTCGTACTTAACAAAAATACTTCTGCTAGGCTGTAAAACCTCCACAAATTGCTCTGCCATCCTCCTTCGATCTAGTGGAAGGTATGTAATCCAATCCACTCCATCCTGCGGCTTCTTGCTTACAGGTTCATAACCAGAAGCACTAAAAAAACTAACCACCACCCAAGTTTCTGGTTCGCTCATCTTCAAAGCAGCAATTACCGGTTTAGCTTGCTCATATTCCCCAAGAGAGGCCACATGAAACCAGGTCAAAGGTCCAGCATGAGTGGCACGAAAGTTTGCAAGCGGAGTAATTAAACTTTTTCGTTGGTTCAAAAAGAACCTGATTTTTGGCACAAAAATACCTAAGAGGGGCAGCAACACCCCTGCCATTTCCACAATTAGGTAATAGAGTACATTCATCCCTCAAAAGTAGGCATTCCCTTAGACATCTATATTTTTTTTCGTTTTTGCTTGCAAGGATACCCTGAGCTTCGTTTTTTTACATCCTACTAATCAATCTTTTACAATCCTTCACCCTCTAAATGGTATGCTGATCCCAAATAGTTTGGGAAGACAGTTAAGCAATTGAAATGATTCACATTTTGTTCGTTTGTTTGGGAAATATCTGCCGATCTCCTTTGGCAGAAGGAATATTTAATGCCAAAATTAAAGGCTTGGGATTGGAGAAAAAAATCAAATCAGATAGTGCTGGAACCTCTGATTTTCATATTGGGGAACTTCCAGATGAACGAACTATTCGTTGTGCAACGAAAAATAAAATTACTATTCACCACCGTGGAAGACAGGTGCATCGAACAGATTTTCGGGAGTTTAACTACATCTTAGCGATGGATGAACAAAACCTGAAAAACTTAATTCAACTCAAAGAGAAAACCCCTTATCAAAACACAAATATCCACCTAATGCGGAACTTTGCCCCTGGAGAAACAGGGCTTCCTGTTCCGGACCCTTATTATGGAGGAGAAAAAGAGTTTGAGGAAGTATATCAGATTCTAGACGGAGCTTTAGAGGGTTTTTTAAGTCACTTAAAAGGAGAGCATCCACACCTTTTTGAATAATAGAATACGCACTGTTTGGCTTGCATTTGCGATCTGATCTCTTACCGGATCACTAGTTAGAACTTCCCATTTTTTACCAGATTCAAAAGAAATAAGACTGCCATTCAATTCATTGGGGGCTATTACATTGTAAGTAAGGAAATTGATGCAGCAGGAAGCTCACCACTGAGCTAGGTGTAACCTCCAGCCACTCTAATCCCACGATTATCCTGGAATGAATACCTTTTGACCAGATTTGACCGCTTGGAAGATGGCATCGACTATCCGCATGTCCTTCAATCCTTCCTCTCCATCGACTGGAATTAGCGGTTGCTTCCCATCCAAGATAATCGCCGCCATTTCGTCCATTTGGGTGGTTTGATGGGTCACATGGGTGTGCTCGAGTGGACCAGAATGAGTCTTAGCCTTGATGGGACCGTATCCTGTGGAAGGTTGCATTTCTGCAAAGCCTTTCGTTCCATTTAGAAAAAATTTATCCAAATAGTTGAGGGAGTAGGTGGACAAACAGGAGGCAGTTGCGCCTGAGGGAAATCCCATCTGGAAGGTGATGGTCTCGTCTATGCCTTCTTTAAATTTAATGGGATCGGTTTTCGTTTCCTGCGCCGTTACCCAAATCGGTTCCTCCCCCAACATGTAGCGTGCCCCATTGATGGAGTAGATGCCAATATCCATCATCGCCCCTCCTCCAGATAAGGCCTTGTTTAGCCGCCACTGGGAGGGATCGCCAATCACAAAACCACTCAGCCCTTGGAAAAAAAGTGTTTTGCCAAATTCACCTGCACGCTGCTTTTTGACAATATCCTGGGTGTTGGCCTCAAAATGCATGCGGTAACCAATCAAGAGCTGTACCCCCGCTGCTTTACAGGCAGCAATCATCTCCTGCCCCTCTTGTGCGTTGACAGCCATAGGTTTTTCACAAATGACATGTTTACCAGCCTTGGCTAATGCAATTGTATGTTCTTTGTGTAGGGCATTTGGTGTAATCACATACACCGCATCGATGTCCTTGTTATTCTTGATTTCCGCTACTGTATCGTAGGAATAGCAATTCTCCGGAGGTATCCCATATTTCTGCTGCCACACTTCTATTTTGGATGGAGTGCCGCTAATTACACCGACTAGCTTTGCTCTAGAACAATCCTTCATCGCTTCGGCAACTCGAGAGCCGTAGCTTCCAAGCCCCATGATAGCTACTCTTAAAACTTTTTGATCTTTTTGACCAGCTTCCTGTGCAAAATTGGTGGAAAATGGAAGACTAAATGCAAGTGTAGTAAGACCTGCTTGGTGAAGAAAATGGCGGCGTGTAGGCATGCGTATTTAAGGATTAGTTAGTAAAAGTTAGCAAAATCGAACTGCTAAACACAATAATCCCTACTTTTTTACTTAAAATTAGCTGATTACGTGCAATCGCAACAGGAGCGTTCCATCTAGTTGAGTAACTGTAGATAATCACCGACAGTCCAAAGATCATTGCTCAATAAAATGAACCTCAAACCGTGTTTCTTTTGTGGCCTAGAAAGCAAGAGTTAAACGAGATTACGCTAAGCAGACGCATCCTGGACAAAAGCTCCTCCAACATGATGCGCTAGGAGCCCATTTATTCAATAATGGACAAGAGGGCTCTTTTCCATTCAAGGCACACCAAATAGGATAACCCAAGATTCAGAAAACACCAGCAATATTTTCTTTTTCAAAGCTATAACTTGAACCACTACTCACATTTATGCTGAGAAATAACCAGAGATTTTTACATTTGTGACCTAACCTAATTCTCTTATGACCAAACGTTTGCAGTATTTGTCCCTTGTCGCACTTTTGGCGACCCCTTTCTTTTTGTCCTCTTGTGGCCCAAAGGAAGAAGCACTTGTTATTGACGAAAGATTCGCTACCCAAACCGAAAACTTGCTTATCAAAGTAGATACTCTCCATAGCGAATTTGAAAATCCCTGGGGGATGACCTGGCTTCCCGATGGAAGGCTTCTCGTAACCGAGCGAAAAGGAGAAATTTTGGTATTTAACGAAGATAAATTTACTGGTGAAAAAATCTTGGGCCTTCCTGCGGTACACCAGGTCAATCAAGCTGGTCTTTTGGACATTGCTGTGCATCCCAACTATGCAGAAAATGGCTGGATTTATATTTCCTATGCCAAACACTTTGAAGACAGTACCGGTGCTACTGCCATCTTAAGATTCAAATTGGAGGGGACAACCGCAGTGGACCAAGAAGAATTAATTGTAGCAGGCCCATCTTGGAAGGGAGGTCGCCACTTTGGGAGCCGAATTATTTTTGATAATGCGGGCTACCTTTATTTTTCCAATGGTGATAAAGGAAATATTCCAATGAATGCCCAAAATTTAAACAATGCACACGGCAAAATCCACCGAATCAAGGACGATGGAAGTATTCCTGAAGACAACCCATTCCAAGACTCCCTAGGAAATAGGAGTTCCATTTGGACCTATGGAAACAGGAACCCACAGGGGCTAATTTACGATTCCGAAAACGACCGAATTTGGGAAGTTGAACACGGACCGATGGGGGGAGATGAATTGAACCTAATTGAGAAAGGAAAAAATTATGGTTGGCCAATAATTACCTATGGAATCAACTACGATGGAACCCCCATTACTGAATTCACTGAAAAAGAAGGAATGGAACAACCGAAGCATTATTGGGTTCCTTCCATTGCTACCTGTGGTATAGCCCTAGTCACTTCCGATAAGTACCCTGCCTGGAAAGGAAATATCTTAGTTGCTGCCTTGGCCAAGCAGCACATTGCTCGAGTGGAAATGAATGGAACTACTTACGTGAAAGAAGAAAAATTACTCCAAGATATCGGAAGGGTTCGGCAAGTAGCTCAGAGCCCAGATGGCTATATTTATGCGATTACAGAAGCGACTGGATTATTGGTAAAACTACTCCCCATACGCTAAATTTTTATACACTACTCAGAAAGAGGCTGTCCCTAGTAAGTAAGACAGCCTCTTTTTTTAACCCTCACGTAGGATTGAGGATATTTTATTTTATTCCCCCAAACTCTAAGTAGCGACCAAACGTTACTAGAATAAAATCTTAACCAGCATGAAAACTAACGTTTTAATCCTACTAGGACTATTTTTATTGACTTCCCCTCTTTTTTCTTGTCAGGCAAAGGAAGGAGACCTAGCACCAGATTCCCTTCCCAATTTGAAATTTACCACGCAAACAGAGAAGATGGTCATCAAGGTTGATACCCTCCACCGGGACTTTCAAAACCCTTGGGGGATGACCTGGCTCAATGCTGAAACTTTATTGATTACTGAGAAAAAAGGAGAACTTCTAATTTTCAAAAATGACCGTTTTACCGGTGAAAAGGTTTCTGGCCTCCCATCTTTTTACACTACAGGACAAGCAGGTTTATTGGATGTAACTATTCATCCGAATTTTGCAGAGAATGGGTGGATTTACATCGCCTATGCCAAGCCTGTTGGGGATGGAGGTGCCACGGCCATCGCGCGATTCAAACTAACTGGTACGCGCGTTTCTTCCTTTGAAGAACTGATAGTCACCACCCCAGAATGGAAGGGAGGAACTCACTACGGAAGCCGTATCGTTTTTGACAATGAAAACTACCTTTACTTTAGTAATGGTGAGCGAGGTAGCCAAGACAATGCACAAAACTTAAAAAATTCTCATGGAAAAGTACATCGCATCCATGACGATGGTAGGATCCCTGCCGACAATCCATTTATTTCTATGCCAGGCGCTATCGGCTCAATCTGGACCTATGGCAATCGAAATCCTCAGGGATTGTTTTTTGACAAGGTCACCAACCGACTTTGGGAAGTAGAACATGGTCCTCGGGGTGGAGATGAATTGAATATACTCGAAAAAGGAAAAAATTACGGTTGGCCAGTGATCACCTATGGCATCAATTACAACGGCACACCAATTACAGACCTCACAGAAAAAGAGGGGATGGAACAGCCCATTACGTATTGGGTTCCTTCCATTGCCACCTGTGGAATGACTTTGGTGACGTCCGATAAATATCCCTCATGGAAAGGCAATATACTCGTAGCAGCGCTTGCAGGTACCCACATCGCCCGCGTAGAACTGAATAACACACAGGTAACAGGGCAAGAAAAATTACTCCCAGGTATTGGTCGAGTAAGACAGGTGTCGCAGAGTCCAGATGGGTATTTATATGCCATTACAGAAGGAACAGGACTTTTGATCAAACTGATTCCTTCCAATTAGAATACACTAAACTTGCTGCTGCATCGAATCGGCGGTAGATCGAGGACAATTGACCATTGACAGATCGATCTTGCCTATTTTTCCATCGATTGGATTGCTGCGGATATTCAAATTAAACAAAATCTACATCCACGCTAAAAGGATATTTCATCAAAAACAGAAGGGCCTCTTCAATGGGGAGGTCTTCAAATAGAACACGGTGTAAATTTTCGGTGATAGGTGCACGGATACCTGCCGTTTTCAAAAAAGCATCTACGATTCGAATGGTATTGACCCCTTCTGCCACCTCCTCCAATCCCTCTAAAATTTGAGGTAAACTTTCCCCTTTTGCAAGACGATATCCAACTGTAAAATTCCTAGAATCAGGAGAGTTGCATGTAGTCACTAAATCGCCAATACCTGAAAGGCCAATAACTGAACTAGCAGTACCTCCAAGGGCCTTACTTAAATGCGCCATTTCTACAATCCCTCGTGAGATCAAAAGACCTTTGGCATTTTCACCTAGCCCTAATCCTGCCAAGGCCCCTGCAGCAATAGCGATAATATTTTTGAGGACGCCACTTAGTTCTACACCGATAATATCTGCGTTTCCATAGACTTGGAATTTTTCAGATCGCAGGAGGCGCTGTCCTTCGTGAATGACTTCATTGTATTTACTTGCAATCACGGTAGCTGCCGGCTGCCCATCAGTGAGTTCCTTAGAAATATTGGGTCCTGCCAAACACCCTACCCGTACGGCAAGGGTTTCTTGAACAATCACCTCGCTCATGGTCAGAATTTGATTTCGGCGAAGCTGGACCACCGTATCTAACTCTTCGCCATTTGAAAGCTGAACAACCAACCCCTTGGTCCCATGAATTACTAGGTGATAGGGATGCAAAAAAGGGGCAAAAGTCCGGGTAACTTCTAAAAAAGCAGCAGAGGGGATCATAAAAAATAGTACACCACATGCACTACATAGATTTTCTGGAGAAAATGTAGCCTGAATTTTTGGGTTTAGTGCTTTGCCAGAAGCACTGTGCTGGGTATTAATTTCATCTACCACTTCTTGTTTACGAGAATAAACCAACACCTCGTTTTTTTCTGCCAGCATATTGGCAATGGCTGTGCCAAAGCTCCCCACTCCAATTACACCAATGGGCTGAGATTTAGAAGAGTTTTTCAAGGCCATACCCGTGAAGTCTATTGTGGTAAAAATATAGCAAACTCATGTCTTCAGTAGCCAGATTGCCCTCCTTATCTTTGATTAAGGGTCGTTTGGCGTGGTACATCCCAACATTGTCTAGACCATGGGAGATAATTTCATCCATAGATCGGTAGAGATGGGGCGCCACATCAATTTTTCCGAGGGATTTTTGCTCAAAAATCTTATCCAATACTAGCTGAGCAGCCGCTTTGAATTCCTCATAGTCGACCACTAAATCCTCTTGAGGAAGGCGGATTAAGTTAAATAAGTCAAGCTTGGAATTTTTTGCTTGAATCAGTTCAAAGGCCACAAAAGCCACCAAATGGGAGCTGAATACGCGATTGATTTTATGAAATTCCTCGACAATCCGCTTGCCAAGCATCTGGGTGTATTCTTCTTCCCGCTGCGCATCTACCGTGATTTTACCGTTAGACATAAAATATTCCTCAGTATTCACTTCTCTCCCCCACTTATCTAGACTTTTGCCGTCCTGATCCACGTAGTTGCCCATCACGTCCATGGCCTGACCTATGGAAACAGAAATATCCGAGCCTTTGGTGAAAAATTTGAAAAGAAATTTCGAAATCTTGTAGGAGGTAGAAAATTCATCATTTTCCTTGTAATACCGCTCTTGTCCTGTCATGCTCAAGTAATCTTGAATAAGACTTGGAGCTTCTAATACAAAGTGGTAATTGATAGTCACAGGGACGATGAAAATCTTGCCAGAAACATCTGTAATGCCTTGCTGGAAGTTTGCTCGTTGCGATTCTATGGCAGTGCTGAGTAGCCCCAACTTCAGTTTGGATTCAATAATCCCACTTCTCGAGCGGGTGCCTCCTGGAAAAAATAAGCTGTGGCAACCAAATTGAATGGCCTCTTTGGAATAAGTCTTGAGGGTCTCCAAGTACATCAAATTCTTCTTTCTACGATCCACCTTGTATGCCCCCAAGGCATTCATAAAGTAGGCAAAAATGGAAATATTGAAAAGGTTGAGACCTGCCCCATAAATGAATGGAGGCATTCCCAAGACTGAAATTATCCAGCCGATCAAAATGCTATCCAAATTCGAAAAATGAGTAGGGACCATCACGATAGTCCCCTTGGTCGCCAGTTCTCTGATTTGCGCAGTCTGTCCGGTAATTTGAATTTTATCTTGAAGCGTATATTGATTGCTGAATAAGGAGCCAAAGCCCTTCACCCGCGCGGCATTGAGTAAGCGAGAAAACCCATAAGTCACCACGCTACGTGTAAATTTGTAGTGGGTCGCTTTAAAATTGGAGGCAATTTCTTCTGAATACCTGGAAGTAATTTTTTGTAATACTTCCCTGTAGGCTTCCATTTTCTTGGTTTTGGAAAGGGATCCTGAAGCATGGATTTGGAGTAAGTTGTTTTTTACTTCTCCCCAAAAAGACCCTTCATCGTCTGGGTCTACATCCCAAGGATTTTGCTTGATACGCAGCTTTTCTCGGTAAAGGGTGGTTTCAAGTTCTTCTTTTAAAATTTCAGGATTTTTTCCAATCAAATCCAAAATTCTTTCCTCAGCTTGAGTAGCTACCTTTTTAACAAATTCTTTACGCTCACGGGCAAGCCTAACCACAGGCCATTCTTGCTTTTTTGGCAAAATAGGATCGTATTGGTGCTTGATGTAGTGCTCCTCCAACTGGTAAATTTGTTTGTAAAACCTCTCAAAGATAGGAAAAAAGGAACTGTTGCTGTCTAAATTATTCGGGTAGCTCGACCTTTAGGCTCGACCTCAAAAAAATCATGACCACAGCTGTGGTTAGTACTCCCATCACTGCAGCAAAAAGGAAGGATTGCGTGATGTAATTCATCAGGTTAAAATATCCTTCTGCCTCCACCAAGGTCATCTTCCCAGAGTTTACAGTGAGCTGAATTACATTGGAAAAATAAGTAGGCGAAATCATACTATGGGAAATGTATTGACTCAGCGGAGTCAACAAGACCACAATTAGCGTGAGCACTAAACCAGAAAGTAAGCCTTGAATATAACTCATCCTTCCCGAGTAGGTCTTCCGCCTTTTTTCGAGAAGGGCAAAGACATAAATTAAAATCGCAATTGGAGCATAAAGCAGGGTATATGTCGCATGCTGTTCAATCAAGCGATCGTGCCAACCTAAATTTTTCTCCAAAGTCATCCATGCAAGGCCAGAAAGGAAGAAGAGGATGCCCCATTTTACTTCAATACGGAACTTTTTCATAGTCTTTGGGGGAGGTTTGGTGAAAGGATGGTAGAAATTACAAAAAAATACAAACGTTTTGGCCTCCGGGTGGTTAAAAAAGGAAAGAAGTAATCCCTTGCCCATGCCAAAAAGCATGGTATTTTTACACCATTCAACCGCGATGAAACTAGACCTCAAACAAATTCAAGTCCCCATTGAGTCAGAAATGGCTCAGTTTGAACATAAGTTCAGGGACTTTATGAAGAGTAAGGTCAAGTTATTGGACCATATTACCCATTACATTGTCAAGCGAAAGGGCAAGCAGATGCGCCCGATGTTCGTTTTTTTAACCGCTGGAGTTTGTGGACAGATCAACGAATCAACCCATCGAGGGGCTGCTTTGATTGAACTATTGCATACTGCTTCGTTAGTCCATGATGATGTAGTCGACGATGCCAACTATCGAAGAGGATTTTTTTCAATCAATGCACTTTGGAAAAATAAGATTGCCGTATTGGTAGGAGACTACCTCCTTTCTAGAGGGCTCTTGCTTAGTGTAGAGCACAACGACTTCCACCTATTACGGATTGTATCGAATGCGGTTCGTGAGATGTCAGAGGGAGAATTATTACAAAGTTACAAAGCGAGGAAGCTAGATGTTGAAGAGGATGTTTACTATGAAATTATCCGCCAAAAAACTGCTAGTTTGATCGCTTCCTGTTGTTCGGTAGGTGCTTCTAGTGTAAGTACAGATGAGGAAACTATCCAACGCATGTGGGATTTTGGCGAAAAAGTAGGGATGGCCTTCCAGATCAAAGATGATCTTTTTGATTATGGGGAAGATGAAATTGGGAAACCCTTAGGAATTGACATAAAGGAAAAAAAGATGACCCTGCCCCTAATTTTTGCACTTCGCAATGCCGAATGGTTAGAGAAAAAGAAAATCATGTACCTCATTCGAAATCGATCTGAGGATAAAAAAGCAGTCAATGAGGTCATCAACTTTGTAAAAAAAAGCGGAGGACTGGCCTATGCGCAGCAAAAAATGACAGAATTTTACCAAGAAGCCCTTTCCTTGTTGAAAGACTTCCCCGATTCTGCTTATAAATCATCCTTGCATGATCTAGTCGTCTATTCTATCGAACGGAAAAAATAATCTATTCATCTACCGTTGACCAAAGTAACATTGTCACCCCTGCTGTTGCGCGCTCGATTGCAGCAGACCGAGGCAGCCTACTTCAAAGACATTGAAAAGTATTTTCTTTTATTTCAAAAATTCTTGATTTATCCCGGAAACAAATGTTTCCGATTTAAATTAGTTCAGAAATTGTTTGAGTCTTCCCTCTAAACTGAATTGACTCTAGTTTTTTCCTACCCACTAATAGGTCTCCAAGCGGGGAATTTTTACTCAGCAAAAACACGTGTTTATCTGCTACTTTTACTTGGCCTACGCTGACGGCGAGCAAGAACCATTCTTTTCCAAGCTGAACTAAAGCCCCTTCTTGCACTGTAGGCGGGGTATCTTTGATGGTTTGAAGGCGATACAATTCTTCTAAATCCAACTTACTTTGCTTGATTTGTTTCTCTAATGAATTGAGATCCTGGGTCATTGTCTCTCGACTGGTTTCGTATTTATCTCCTGCACTATTTTTTTCTTCCTCTAAAATGCTTTCAATAATATTTTTTCGCTCTTCGGAAAGAAGGGCTTCTTTTTGCTTCAGTTGATTGATTGCAGTGTGGTAGACCGCTTGTTTAAATTCATTCATAAAATTACTCTTCACAAGGTTCTTTTCGTCGGGTATCGATAATGTACACGATTTTCCATCCATCAGGCAGCTTTACTAGCTGAAAGGAGTTGACCCCACAATGGGAAAAGGAGTCGTTCACATAAAATTTATAGGGGGTCCAGGCCATCGCTAAGGGCCCATCTACCTGAATCCGATAGGAAAGGATTCGCTCATCGAGAACCGTGCTTTCAGGGGTACTAGCTATTCGTTTCAAAAAATCAGCAACAGAATTGCTGGCTACGCTGGTTCCCTCCGGTTTCTGCTGTACGGTTTGCATCAACCCCTCTTTGGAAAAAGCTGCCTCCACTTGTGGCACATCTTTTTTTTTCATCCCATCAAACAAAGATCGAATGACAGCCTCCACTTCTTGTTCTGAGGTTTGAGAATAGCCGGGTAGTCCGACTACTAGCAAAAAAATAGCAAATAGAATCCAGTTTTTTCTTGGTATGTTAAATTCCTCCATATAGGGTAAATGTTCTGGTAGTAAGATTGGGCGAATTTAATGCAAAATGCATGGCTTCTGCAACGTCCACAGGGCTCACCCATTTCGAAAAATCACTGGAAGGCATGGCTCCTCGATTTGCTTCCGTATCAAGGATGCTTGGTGCAAATAGATGCGTTTTGATAGCTGTATCTTTTACCTCCGCTTCAATTAATTCTGACAATGTGCCCACCAAACGCTTACTCAATGCATAGGCAACGGCATTTTTACCTTCAGCGGATTCTAAGGCTGTCCGTGCCCCCACAAATAACAAGGCTCCACGTTGCTGTTTTTTTAGTAAAGGGAGGAAAGCTGTTGCGACTGTAAAGGCGCTAAAGAAATTAAGCTGAATAAGTTGGGTGATATCCTGCTGTTTGACAGTATCCAACCCACCAGGAGCAAAGCCTCCAACAAGTAGTGCAATAGCATCAAGTTCTCCGAACTGAACTTCATATTCTCTCACAAACTCATGTACTGCGTGCTCATCGGTCACATCTACCTCATAGGTCACATCTGCTTCCAATGCTTGTTCGTTGGCTTCCGGGCGTACAATTCCAATTACGTAATAGCCTTCCCGCTTAAATTTTCCAACTACAGCAGCGCCCAAAGCGCCTGCTGCCCCTGTTATTACAATATTTCTGCTCATCTGTCCGTCAAATCCTTCCTATATTTGCTAAAATAGGGTTAATTTTTCGATTGAACCATGAATCATCTCAAAAGCAGCATCCGA
>JAURGC010000134.1 GCA_030833985.1 Algoriphagus sp.
ACTGCGTGTTTTTTGCCCACAATTTGGCTCTTTGGGCTACTCCAAAGCGGTGTTGTTCATCGACAATCGCCAGCCCCAGGTTTTTGAACTGGACGACCTCTTCCAAAAGTGCGTGCGTCCCAACCAGGAGGACCAACTCCCCGGAGTCCAAGGCTTCATGCAGGACTTTACGAGCAGCTTTTTTGGTGGATCCCGTGAGTAAAGCAATCTGAAGGCCCATTGCATCTGCAAAGGGACGCAAGCCTTCGTAGTGTTGGTTGGCTAGAATTTCGGTGGGTGCCATCAAACAGGTTTGCGCTCCTGATCCGATGGCAAGTAACATACTAATAAAAGCGACCATGGTTTTTCCGCTACCTACATCGCCCTGAATAAGTCGGTTCATTTGCTTGCCAGAGCGCATGTCCCCAAAAATTTCCCGGATTACTCGCTTCTGAGCATTAGTCAGTTCAAAAGGGAGGTGCCGCGTATAAAAGTTTGTTAATAGCTGAGTAGAGCCGAGCACCTGTCCAAGTGATTTTTCGGTTCGGGTTACTTTTAGGCTAAGCAGCCGCAATTGCAGGTAAAAAAATTCTTCGAATTTTAAGCGTTTTCTTGCCTGAGAAAGTCCCTCAGGACTAGTAGGAAAATGAATTTGTCGGATGGCTATTTTTTTTTCCATCAGCCGGTATTGATCCAGTATACCTGGAGATAAGGTCTCTTGAATCTGTGGGTAAACCAGTGGAAGCAACTGTTCTAGAATTCGAGAAAGTCCCTTGGAGTCTAAAAATCGTGCTCGTAATTTCTCAGTGGTGGAGTAGACTGGCTGAAATTTATTTCGGGTTTCATTTGCCGCAGTGACAGGCTCCATTTCAGGATGGGCCATGCTCCATTTTCTACCAAAAAGGGCAGGCTTGCCCAAGAAAATATAAGATGCGCCAAGGGGCAATTTCTTCTGCACCCAAGAAATGCCTTTAAACCAGGTCATCTCCATTTCTCCCGTATCGTCTACTACTACAGCTACCAAACGTTTTTTGGAACCCATCCCCACCAAATCTATGCTTTTGATGCGAGCAATTACTTGTACGTGTTCAAGTTCCTCGTTTAGGTCCTTGATTTTTAAAAAAGTACTGCGGTCTTCGTAGCGAAAGGGATAGTGCTGCAGCAGGTCCCCATAGGTGAAAATACCCAATTCTTTATTTAGCAGTTCGGCCTTTTGTGGGCCAACCCCCTTGAGGTATTCAATTCTGGTATCAAAGATGGTAGACAAGGCTTCTTTTTTTGGGTAGAGCAAGTAAGTTACCGCAGGACCTTGGAATTTGCCAAGACTTTGGATGAAATTGTCAGAATGGAAAAATTCAAGCTGGGTGCGACGGGATTGCTATAGCTGGGCTGCGAATTGTGCAAATCGAGTTCGATGCGCTTGTTGACTTTGGAGTAGGGTCAACTGATTTTTTGCACGGTGGAGATTTTGAAGGGGGTAGCTTACCCGGTAGTAGACATTTCCTTCGAGGTGGTCGGTGAGAAAGCGTAGGCCCATAATCAAGGTCATGATTTCTCCTCCAAACAAAATGGAATCCATTTCCTCGGCAGTGATTGCTCCGTGTATGCCTTCCAGGTAGCCTAGTAAAAGTTCTTCAAACAGTTCGGGTAGGACATAAATTTGAGTCCACTCAGTAGCTGTTTCGGGCAGACTACAGGCTACTGTACGTACCAGATCCCCAAAATCGTACATTAAGTAGCCCCCCATCAGCGTATCCAAATCCACGAGGGCTTCTACTTTTTCAAGAGTAGGGGCAAAAATAAGGTTGTTTATTTTGGTGTCGTTGTGCATTACCCGGAGGGGTAATTGGGCAAGTTGCTTTAGGTAGTAGTCGACTAAAGGTTTTTGTGCCAGATACCCTTCTAGAAGGTCTTGTTCTTCTTTAGGTAGGTGGGGCAGGCCTTTGACAACTTCCATCAATCGGGCATAGCGCAGATCAAGGCGATGAAAGTGGGGAATGGTTTCCTCAAATGAAGCTACCGGAAGTAAAGAAGCCCAGGCGGCGAACTTCCCGTAGGCTTGCGCAGCTATTTTAGCTTGAATGGGGTGCTGCACTTGTTGAAGGGTAGTTCCTTGGACAAAGTCAAAGAGGCGATATTTCTTTCCTTCGATGTGAGCAAGGCCTTCGCCTGCTCGTGTGACTAAAGGAAGGGGTAGTTGGAAAGGAAGTGGATACTGATTGAGATGCTGGGATAGCAAGTCAAGGTTGTGTGCGATGCGTTCTGGATACCGAAATACGGTCGTATTGAAGCCTTGAAGGACCCATTTAGTACCCCCTTGTTCGAGCAAAAGGGTTTCATGGATGAGTCCTTTCCCAAAAGGAGAAATCTTAAGGGGAGTAGTTGTAAATTGGGGGTAGGCCTGCTTCAGGGCGGTGTCAAGCAAATCAAACATGGAACGAAAATAGGAAAGAAACCAAGCAATCGATAAGAAGTGGGAAGATTTGGGAAAAATGAAAGGGGTTTAAGGGATTAGATCAATAAAAAATTAAAAAATCCCGATGTTCTTCACCAAATATTTTTGTTTATTGTCCACCAAATTAACCCAAAATCCTATGAACATTAGCGCCTTAGATTGGGGCATCATTGTTGCCTTTTTTATTATTTCGTTGCTGATTGGTCTGTTTACTGCCAAAAAAGCTGGAAGTTCAGCGAAAGAATTTTTCTTATCGGGGCGTAACATGCCTTGGTGGCTTCTTGGTGTTTCCATGGTAGCAACTACTTTTTCAGCGGATACGCCTAATTTGGTTACCGATATTGTTCGTAAAAATGGGGTTGCAGGAAACTGGGCTTGGTGGGCATTTTTATTGACAGGAATGTTGACTGTATTTGTGTATGCCAAGTTGTGGAGAAGGTCCGAGGCAACCACTGATTTGGAGTTTTACGAAATGCGGTATTCGGGCAAGGGAGCTGCATTTTTGCGTGCATTTCGTGCCATTTATTTGGGGGTGTTTTTCAACGTAGTAATTATGGCTACGGTATCGCTTGCAGCGATTAAAATTGGGGGAGTCATGTTGGGTTTGTCTCCTTTCCAAACGTTGTTGATTGCTTCTATTGTCACTGTTGTTTATTCTTCTTTAGGGGGATTAAAAGGGGTGCTTTTGACTGATTTCTTTCAATTTTTTATTGCGATGGCGGGTTCTTTTGGGGCGGCTTATTACCTTTTGGATTTACCTGAAATAGGTTCTTTACAAAACCTGCTCAGTCACGAGGCGGTAGCGAGCAAATTGGATTTCATCCCTGATTTTACAGATCCAAACGTCTATGTTCCCTTATTTATTTTGCCCATAGCCATTCAGTGGTGGGCTACTTGGTATCCTGGAGCAGAGCCAGGAGGAGGGGGATACATTGCCCAGCGTATGTTGTCAGCAAAGGATGAGAAAAATGCTATGGGGGCCACCTTATTTTTCAATATTGCACATTATGCTTTGAGGCCTTGGCCTTGGATTATCGTGGCATTAGCATCCTTAGTGGTTTTCCCTACTATTTCAGATTTGCAGGTGGCCTTTCCGAATATCCCGACAGATAAGTTGGGGGATGATTTGGCCTATCCAGCCATGCTTACTTTTTTACCGAAAGGATTGATAGGGATTGTGCTAGCATCCTTGATTGCTGCAGTCATGTCCACGCTTTCCACCCACCTCAACTGGGGATCTAGTTATGTGGTGAATGATTTCTACCTGCGATTTGTCAAGCCAAAGGCAAGTGACAAGGAATTGGTAGCTGTAGGAAGGATTTCTACTGTGCTACTGATGCTATTATCTGCTATTTTGGCCTTGGCGCTTTCATCGGCCTTGTCTGCCTTTGAAATTTTGCTTCAAATAGGAGCGGGTACTGGTTTAATTTTTATTCTAAGGTGGTTTTGGTGGAGAATCAATGCCTATACCGAAATCTCTGCCATGGCCATCTCTTTTGTGGTAGCAATTTTCTTTGAGGTGATTAATCCTAAAGTAGGCTGGGTTGATATTCCTGTAGAAGCTTCTTACCTCAAGTTGGTGTATTCGGTAGGAATCACTACAGTAGGGTGGTTGCTTGTAACTTTCCTTACCCAGCCTGAGAAAGACGAAATTTTACTTTCCTTTTATCGAAAAGTGCGCCCTGCTTCGCTAGGATGGAGTGCTGTGTTGAATCGCTACCCTGAAGAACAGCGAGAGTCAGGGAGTTTGGGTAAGGAGATTGGGTTGATGCTGGTCGGTACTTTTATGGTCTATGCTGCATTATTTGCCACTGGATTTTTCATCTATGGAAAATTAGCCGAAGGAATTATGGCTACTGCCATTGCTATTGGGGGTGGTTTGCTGATTCTATTTTCTTGGAAAAAATTAAATTAGATTGGGTAGGATCAACGAGTAGCCTCTATAGTTTGGAGCAGGATAATTATTGCAGTGGGGTGTTTTTAAAAGTGACTGTGTTGATTAGCTGGGCCAAGTCAATCTTGATGTATTCAATAACTGGGGCCAAGGAATCGTTTTTGAGGGCAGTATTGAAATACAAGGCTCCTCTAAGAAAATGAGTGGTAGAGTCCGTCACAAAAAATTGAAACTGAGTGGGCACTTCTCCCGTGAGTTCGGCCACTACGGCAGAATAGCCATTTGGAGTAAGCAATACTACTTCTTCGATCCCATAAGCCTTGATTTGGTGCTTGGCGGTCAGGTTGAATGCATCGTTGGAAAGTACTTGAAAATCGGTTTTTTGGTCGATTTTTTTGTAAGTGAGGTGTACTTTGGCTCCCAACTCTTTGTAGTTCAGATTGATCCAATCTTTTTCCCTCAGGTTGAAAGAATCGGCTTCTACTTGACTTTGGGTAGAAAAATCAAACTGATAAGGAAGGTCTTTCTCCAGGCGGTTGTACGCGTGTCGAGGGAGGTCGATGCGGTTGTACCCTGGAGGCTTAGGGAGCCAGTTGGTTTCACAAGCAGCGCAAGTCAAGACTAAAAAGACCAGAGGAAAGAATTGCTTCATGGGCTAAAAGTAGGTTTTCTAGGTCAATTTCTGCTGCTTTATCCGCTTTTTCAGGCCATTTTTTGAAGGAGCAGTTGATTTTTAAAGCGAGTTAAGCAGCTTATTTACGAAGGGCCTCATTCTCAATTCACGAAAATCATGTGTTTTTTGTGAATTGATTCACAAAAATTATACTCAATTTGTGAATTGAACAAGAAAGTTAGAATAGGATAGGCGATGGAAGTAGATCTGATTGAACGTTTTCTTGCCAAAAAAATAGAGGCGAGTCTATTTAAGGGGAAAGCATTACTCATTTTTGGACCGAGACAGGTTGGAAAAAGTACGCTCACAGAAAATTTGCTGAAACAGCTTAGCCAACCTTTTTTTTATTTGACTGGGGATGAGTTGGATACGCGTATTGAGTTGAGCACGTCCAACTCCGTTCGATTAAAGCTTCTTTTTGGTGACCATAAATTAGTGTTCATTGATGAAGCTCAGCGAATTCCAGGGATCGGATTGCTACTTAAGATTTGTGTGGATCAATTCAAAGATGTTCAGGTCATCGCAATCGGGTCATCTTCATTTGATTTGGCAAATAGTTCAAATGAACCGTTAACCGGTAGGAAATTTGAATTCTTTCTTTACCCCCTGAGTTTTTTTGAAATGGTGCAACACCATGGTCTTTTGAAGGAAAAGCGGCTACTAGAACATCGGTTAATTTTTGGGTATTATCCAGAGATTGTCACTCACTTAGGGGAAGAGGCAGAACGTTTAAAACTGCTTGCGGGCAGTTATTTGTACAAGGACCTTTTGATACTAGAGCAAATCAAAAAGCCTTTGATTTTAGAAAAATTACTTAAAGCCCTTGCACTACAATTGGGAAGCGAGGTAAACTATTTGGAGTTGGGGCAGCTTGTGGGGGCAGACAAAAACACGGTTGAAAAATACATTGACTTACTTGAAAAAGCTTTTTTTGTAATTTTCAAAGTATCAGCCTTTAACCGGAATGTTCGTACTGAATTGAAAAAAGGTAAAAAGATTTACTTTTTTGATTGCGGTATTCGGAATGCCATCTTGGGGAACTTCAATCCCTTGGCCAATCGAACGGATGTTGGTGGACTTTGGGAAAACTATTTTTTGATAGAACGGATGAAATATCAGGCCAATAGAGGTGTAGCTGCCAGCTTCTATTTTTGGAGGACGACTACCCAGCAAAAAATAGATTTTATGGAAGAGGCAGAGGGGCAGTTGTCTGCATTTGAATGCAAATGGAGTAACAAGGCTAGCGTTCGTTTTTCAAGTACATTTACAAACGCCTATCCTAACGTGGAATTGAAAGTCATTAATCCAGCTACAATTGAAGCAGAATTAGGAGTTGGGGTAGTATAGTTGGGTTCTAGTTTTCAACAATACCTCCCTACCTCAAATCCCTTAATTTCCATGGACGTGTCTTTTTGTTGGTGGAGTTCAGCCAAGATTTTACCAGTGCCTGGTGCTAGTGATATGCCCATC
>JAURGC010000007.1 GCA_030833985.1 Algoriphagus sp.
GGTGTTTACAATGCAGCCATTCAATATTATTTGCCGGAAGAGGCTGAAGAAGTTAGTATTGAAATTTTTGATCAAAAAGGTTCTCTTGTAGCACAAACTACGGGGAAAAAGGAGAGCAAAGATCGAAACTTACCGAGTACAAAGGCAGGTATCAACACCTTTACTTGGGATATGAGGTATCCAGGTGCCACCACTTTTGAGGGCATGATTATTTGGAGTGCCAGACCTCAACGTGGTCCCCTTGCCCCTATTGGAGAATATAACGTTAAAATAAAAGCCTTGGGTCAACAAAAAGAAACTCAATTCAAGTTGGAAATGAATCCAAATCTAGAAGGAGTAACTGTTGAAGATATTCAAAAACAATTTGACTTGGCCATTCAAATTCGCGATAAAGTGTCAGAAGCTAATGAAGCAGTAATTCAAATCAGAAGTATCAAGGAACAAGCTATGCAAGCGAATGGAAAAGTAAATAATTCAACCTTGAAACGAATAAATGACTTAGTTTCAAAATTATCTGTTGTTGAGGAAGCGCTGTATCAAGTTAAAAACCAAAGTCCTCAGGACCCCTTGAACTTTCCCATCAAACTCAATAACCGATTGGCGTCCCTACAACGAAGTGTAGAAACAGGCCAAGCAAAACCAACGAATGCAGCTTACAAGGTTTTTGAAGAATTATCTTTAGAATTGACAACCCAACTTGGACTACTGAACCAAATTGTGGAGACCGACTTGAAAAAGTTAAATTCGCTACTACCTGAAAAAATAACTCTTCAATTAAAATAAGGATAGCAAGCTAATAAGCCTCACAAAAATGGGAGGCTTATTAGCTTATCTGTTCAAGAAGTTGGGTGTAATCGTATCGTAGGTCATCTTCCAACTTAAGAATCAATTTTTCTGCTTTTTGAATCTGCATCTGAAATAGGTTGGAAATCACGGGATGATTAAATTTCAAGTATCCATAAGTTTTTAATTTTTCGCAGAAGAAAAGAATCAACTCTATTTGATCTGTTTTATTCGCACTAAACTTTAGTGCTTTGTTTAATTTTCTTCGAATAGTTTGAGCTGATTTTTTGGTTAAGTAAAAAGAAGTAGTGTTCGCAGTTTGAAATAGCTTATCCAACTCTTCTTTTACTGTATCGACAAATAGACTTGGCTGATCCCTTTCATTGAGTTTGAAGTATAAAAAGGCCTTATTATCCCTGGTGAACTTGCTTAAGTTTAAAATTAAGCTAATTAGTTCTTTTTCATCGAGGTAGGAAAGCTCTTTTTTTATAGCCGCCAAACTAGGAATATTCATACGAAAGGGTTGAAATAAGGAGGTTTTGGAATTGCAAGAACTAATTTTTTCAGGATACTTACTGCAAATCCAAACAAAAGTTGATTGAAAAGGAGTTTATCAATAAATTTAAGGCAAATAGTAGGAAGCTATGGAAGCGTACGGAAAGATATTATTGATTGCTATGCCGGCATTTTTTGTGCTAGTACTCCTTGAAAAAGGCTGGGGTATATGGAAAGGAAAGGATACTGTTCCTGTTACCGACATGATTGCAAGTTTGAGTTCGGGTATCACCAATGTCACCAAAGATGTGCTGGGGCTAAGTGTGGCAGTCATTTCGTACCAATGGCTCTTTGCCCAATTTTCCTTTTTTACCATTGAGGCCACTTGGGGGGTATTTGTCATTGCCTTTTTTGCCTTGGATTTTGCGGGCTATTGGACCCATCGCATTGCCCATGAGTACAATATCTTTTGGAACAATCACATCGTACACCATTCCTCCGAGGAGTTTAACCTTGCCTGCGCCCTGCGTCAAAGCATCTCTTCCATCTTCAAAATCTTTGCGATTTTTCTACTGCCAGCTGCTTTTCTAGGGGTTCCCCCTGAAGTTATTGGTGTGGTAGCCCCCTTGCATTTATTTGCACAATTTTGGTACCATACACAGCACATTCATTCCTTGGGAATTCTTGAAAAAATCATAGTGACCCCTGCACATCATCGGGTACACCACGCGATCAATCCAGAATACCTGGACAAAAACTATGGACAGATCTTTATCTTCTGGGACAAGTGGTTTGGAACCTTTCAAGAAGAAAGAGCCGATATTCCTGCTGTCTATGGAGTCACTAGACCCGTACAAACCTGGAATCCCATAAAAATCAATTTCATGCACTTGTGGCTTTTGATTCAGGATGCTTGGCGTGCAAAAAATTGGGGGGATAAACTGAAAATTTGGTTTATGCCTTTGGGATGGCGCCCCAATGATGTAGCTGAAAAGTACCCAATTGCTAAGATTCAGGATGTGTATCATTTTGACAAATACAACCCAGAACTGAACCCTGGAATGCGAATTTGGAGTTTCGGACAATTGATTGTCTTGCTACTCCTGTTAAGTTATCTCTTCTCCAATTTAGTAGCAATTGGGACTCCTGGCATTTTTTACTACGGAGGATTCGTCTTCCTCACGGTTTTTGCTTACACCGAACTCATGGACCGCAATCCCTTAGCTTGGTGCTGGGAAGCGCTTAAGAGTAGTTATGCCTTTTATTTTGTATTTACCACAGGAGATTGGTTTGGGCTCAATTCCCAATTTCCTGGTGCAGTCTACGCATTTGTGGGTTATCTAGTGATTTCCACAGTTACTTCGCTCCTTTTTTCCCTACAAAAGCAAATGACTTCCTCCTCCCCTAGTTCACAACCTGCTAAATGAAAGAATTTGCCCAGCTGATTGATGCCTATGATTTAGCCAAAGCTGATGGGAATGCCATGGCACTGGCAACGGTGGTACAGGTAGATGGATCAGCCTACAGGCGCCCTGGAGCAAGAATGCTTGTAACTCAGGATGGAAGACTTACAGGAGCTATAAGTGGGGGCTGTCTAGAAGGAGATGCACTTCGTAAAGCACAGGCTGTCATCTTTCAGCAAAAATCCATGCTCGTTACCTACGATACTACAGATGAAGATGATCAAAAATTCGGAATTGGACTAGGTTGCAATGGCATCATTCACCTCTTAATCGAGCCTCTTGATGTGAATCAGGTAGACAATCCTGTAGAACTGATTCGACAGGCAAAGTTGAAAAGAGATACTTCCCTGTTGCTTACTTTCTTTTCCCTTAAAAACTCTAAAAAGGAGCAAATTGGCACAATACACCTCACGCAAGGATCGCAGCATTTTGGATCCCTTGCAAAAATCAAGCAGGAATTCCATGCCCATGTCCTGCAAGAAATTGCTGCATTTGAACATCCTAGCAGTCGAATTCAGTGCTTTGAGCAGCTAGACGAGCTTTCTATTTTTTTTGAATTAATTCACCCTCCTTTGCAGTTACTCTTATTTGGCGCTGGAAATGACACCCTCCCAGTGGCGCAACTTGCTTCCATTCTGGGACATGAAGTGATTCTGGTGGATGGGAGAAAAGCTTTGGCCACGAGCAGCCGGTTTCCGACTGTTCAACGAATCATCCTAGGACCAGCAGAAGAGGTTGTAGATCAAATTGAAACAGATTTGAATACCGTGGCTCTTCTTATGACCCATAATTTTGACTACGAACTTGTTGTCCTCGAGAAATTGTCTCAACTGCTACTTCCCTACATCGGAATCTTAGGCCCCAAAAGAAAGACTGAAAAGCTGTTGGAACGACTGCAGGAAAAGGGAATCGCTATTTCAGCAGATAATCTCTACGCTCCTATTGGCTTGGACCTTGGAGCAGAAACATCCGAGGAGATTGCGCTTGCCATCTTTGCTGAAATCGCTGCAGTAGTTCGCAAGCGTAAACCTGGTTTCCTTCGGGACAAGCCAGGGCCCATTCATGATTTTGCGTTATGAAAACTGGAGTCATCCTTTTGGCAGCTGGTTCATCTTCCCGTTTAGGCAGATCAAAGCAACTTATTGAAATTCAAGGTGAAAAATTAATAAATAAAGGCATCAAAGAAGCCAAAAAAAGTAGGGCTGATGTCTTGGTAGTAGTCCTGGGAGCGAATGCAGAACTCATTCAAACCGGCTTTGATTCTTTGAATACTCCGTTTATTGTTAATCCGCATTGGCAGCATGGGATGGCTTCCAGTATGCAGGCAGGACTTCGTTTTTTAATGGAAAAGGAAGCCATCGATCAAGTAGTGTTGATGTTGTGCGACCAGCCTTTTGTGGATGCTTCCCTTCTCGATCAATTGATGACTGCAAAAGCTGAATCTGGCAAGGGGATCGTGGCAGCGGCTTATTCGGATACTTTGGGGGTACCGGCGCTTTTCGAGTCGTATTATTTTGAGAAGTTACTTCAATTGACCGGATCTGAAGGAGCCAAAAAGGTAATTTTTAACCACCTCTCAGAGGTGCTTACGCTTGATTTCCCGCTTGGAGCGGTGGATTTGGATACAGAGGAAGATGTAAACCAATTCCTTAGTTTATATCCGATAAAAAATCTTCCAAATTCAAACTAGACCCTTCTATATCTTGGACTAGAGTACTTCGTCAGATGTCATTCTTAAAAACAATCTATTCTAGCGATTCCACAATACCTCCAACGTCTTCTTTACCCAAACGATGCAGGTTTCAATATCAGAAGTATTGGTATTTTTTCCCAGACTAAATCGTAGCGAGGCCCGTCCTAAATCTGGGGCAATTCCCATAGCCTGTAACACATGACTCGGTTTGGGAGAGATAGAGGTGCAGGCAGAGCCCGAACTCACTGCAACCCGCTGGTTTACTTTCAGGAGCAACTCCTCCCCTTCTACACCCGAAAATGAGAGGTTGCTTACATGAGCTAATCGATGCCTGATTGATCCATTTCGATGAACTCCTGGAAGCTCCAAAAGGCCTGATTCCAGCACATCACGAAGTTTTCCGAGACGATCCGCTTCCTCATTCATCTCTTGATTTCGGAGTTGCGCTGCCTTTCCAAAGCCTACAATTCCTGGCACATTGAGCGTACCACTACGAAAACCCTTTTCATGCCCTCCTCCATGAAGTTGAGCCAGGGGCTTGGGTAAGGCATGATTGTGGCGCACATAGAGTGCCCCAACTCCTTTAGGACCATACATCTTGTGTGCAGAGAATGCTAGCAGGTGTATCCCATTGGTATTCACTGGGATTTTGCCTACCGCCTGCACAGCATCCGTTAAAAAGATAATCCCATGTTTATCGGCAATCTGAGCGATTTCTTGGACGGGGTGAATGACTCCAGTTTCATTATTCGCCCACATCAAACAAATCATTTTCGTATGCGGCTGAATGTTTTGCTCCAATCTGCTTAAATCCACCTCTCCATCGGCATTTACGGGCAAATAGGTCACCTCCGCTCCTCTCCGCTGAATTTCCGCCATACTATCTAATACGGCCTTGTGCTCAGTTTGACAGGTGATGTAATGTTGTTTTTCACTTGAAAATTGTTCAAACACCCCTTTGATGGCCAAATTGAGTGATTCTGTAGCACCTGAAGTAAAAATAAGTTCCTTAGACTTTGCTCCAATCAATTGGGCTACTGCCTCTCTGGCATCTTCCACTGCCTGCTCCGCCACCCAACCGTGGGGATGACTTTTACTGGCTGCATTGCCAAAATGCACACCGAAATATGGCAGCATGGCAGCAATCACCTCTTCTGTACAAGGGGTAGTAGCATTGTAATCCAGATAAATCGGGTAATTCATGTCCCTAAACTACTGCTTTTACTTGTTTTTTGAAGAGTTCAATACTCGATTTCACTACCTTTGGCTTCCCATGCAAGAATCCTGGATAGTTGATTTTCCATTTGACACCCCTTCATCCGAAGCTTGGTCCTGGCTTATCCAAAACAAACAACGTGACTTAGGGATATTTCTATCTTACTACTACAAAGGACAAGGAGCGGTAGTTGAAAAGGTGCAATTGGCAACAAAACCACAGTTAAATTGCCAAAATAGTGGCACCCTCTACCTTAGATTTGAGCTAGTTTATTTCAATGCTTGCCAAGATTTACATGAAACTCAAATCGAAGAAATGAAAATTAACTTTCAATTAGATGAAGCCAAAAAGATCCTAAATCTAAATGGGCCCTATTGGCCTATTCGTGAAATGGATGAAATTTAAACATGCTAGAGTCTTTCACATTAAGATTGGAATTCCTAGCATTTGACGTATTTTTGATATTGAATTGACGCTTATGAAAGAAGCTACCGAATCCCTGAATTTCATAGAACACATCATTGAAGAAGACCTGGCCAATGGTTTTCCAAAGGAGAAATTGTGCTTCCGCTTTCCACCGGAGCCCAATGGCTACCTGCATATCGGCCATGCGGCTTCCATCTGCTTAAACTTCGGTTTGGGTGAGAAATATGGCGCTCCAGTCAACCTACGTTTTGACGATACAAATCCTGCCAAGGAAGAACAAGAATATGTAGATGCCATCAAGCGTGACATCGCATGGTTGGGATTTAACTGGGCCAACGAATGTTATTCTTCGGATTATTTTCAGCAACTCTACGATTGGGCAGTTCAGCTAATTAAGCAGGGCAAAGCCTATGTAGATCAACAATCCTCTGAACTAATTGCCGAACAAAAAGGCACGCCTACTAGTCCAGGTATGCCTAGCCCATTTCGGGATAGATCCATTGCCGAGAATTTGGACTTGTTTGAGCGCATGAAAAATGGAGAATTCGCATCTGGAACTTACCTTCTTCGTGCGAAAATCGATATGGCTTCTCCAAACATGCACATGCGCGATCCAATTTTGTACCGGATCATTCATGCACACCACCATCGCACCGGAAATACCTGGAATATTTACCCCATGTACGATTGGGCTCACGGAGAGTCAGATTACCTCGAACAGGTTTCCCATTCACTTTGTACCCTAGAGTTTAAAGCCCACCGAGAATTGTACGATTGGTACTTGGATCAGATTGTTGATCCAACCTTACTCCGGCCCAAGCAACGTGAATTTGCACGTCGAAACTTGAGTTTTACCGTCATGAGCAAACGTAAGTTGCTCGAATTGGTACAAAAGAAGGTAGTATCAGGTTGGGATGATCCTCGGATGCCGACCATCTCTGGTTTAAGAAGACGAGGCTATACGCCAAATTCCATCCGAAACTTTAGTGAAGTGGCGGGTATTGCTCGAAGAGAAAATGTAACCGATGTATCTTTACTTGAGTTTTGTGTACGTGAGGACCTAAATCAAAGCGCTACACGTGTGATGGCTGTATTGAATCCCATCAAAGTAGTCATTCAAAACTATCCTGTAGGACAAGTAGAAATCTTGCACTTGGAAAATAATCCAGAAAAAACTGATGCTGGAACGCATGAAGTACCTTTTTCTAGAGAGTTGTACATCGAACGAGCAGATTTCAAGGAAGAGGCTGATTCCAAATTTTTCCGACTAAGTATAGGGCAAGAAGTTCGCTTAAAAAGTGCCTACATTATCAAGGCTGAGTCAGTAGTGAAAGATGCAGCCGGTACTCTTCTTGAAATTCACTGTAGCTACGAGGCAGAATCCAGATCAGGTTCGGGCACTGAAGCAAGCCAGCGAAAGGTTAAGTCAACCATTCACTGGGTTTCTGTTGCCCACGCCATTCAAGCTGAAGTTCGAGAATACGACCGCTTGTTTTTGGATGAATCCCCGGATGCCCATGAATCAAAAAGTTACATGGATTTTATTAATCCAAATTCATTAAAAGTGATTAAGAATGCATACCTAGAACCCTACTTAAGCCAGGCTAATTCAAACGAAAGCTACCAATTCCAGCGCCTCGGGTATTTTACCTTGGATTCAGAATCACGGGAAGGAAAGTTAGTGTTTAATAAGACGGTTGGATTGAAAGATACTTGGGCCAAACAAAATGCCACCGCTGCAACCAAGCAGCAAACTTCTTCGAAACCGATAGCACAAGCTCCTCAAGAAACCAAATCAGCCTTGAATGAGATTCAATACATAGGAAAAAAACTGACCAACCTTTCCGGAGACAAGTTGGAAGAGGCATTAAGGAATATCCGAGTTCAAGCAGAAAATGTGACTTACGAAGAGTTGGAACCCTTGTTTGGTACAGCCGCTAAAAAAGTAGGAACTCGGATAGCAGTTTTGGTTGCACTTACAGTACTTTTAGCAAAAGGAGCATCTAAAACCCCAGCAGCAGCAGAATTCATTGCTTCTTGTCAATCGGATGAATCAATCACACTTAAAGAGGAGGCTGCAAAGCTTGCTTAATTTAACAACATAAAAAACTTGACCTAATTGCACGTCAAAGTGTTTTCTGTTGGTTAGTAGAAATTGAGTGTAGAATCCTAAAAGTAAATAAGGCCCCGTTTGGGGCCTTATTTTTGTGCCAATAATTAGGCTCTTTTGATTTGTAATTGGATATCGGAAAACTCCTTTTGTTCGATGAAAGGCTGGCTGCGTAGTCTTCTGCCTGTTGCAGCAAATATCGCATTGGCAATAGCTCCTCCGGTTGGAGGAAGTGCCGGTTCTCCCAAACCAGTTGGGTCAAATCCTGAATCAACAAAATGCGTTTCGATTTCAGGAACCTCCTTCAAACGAATCAAACGGTAGGTATCAAAATTTCGCTGCTTTGGCACTCCCGCTTCAAAGGTGAGATTAGTGTACATGGCATGACCCATACCGTCCACAATCCCGCCACGAACCTGATGATTGGCACCGGTAGGGTTTACAACCAAGCCACAATCTGTCACTGCCGTTATTTTCTTTAAGGTGGGTATACCTCCAGACACCTCAATATCAGCCACTTGAGCTACATAGGATTTATGAGAGAAGTACACACTGAATCCTTGCTTTACAGAAGAATTTTTACCCCAATTGGACTTTTCCTTTGCCATTTTCACAACTCCGATCATGCGATCCACATCGTACCCCAACGCTCCTACAGGGTTGGTTTTAGCTCGGCTGAGTAACTCCAAACGGAAATCAACAGGATCTTTACCAACAGCCAAGGCTACTTCATCTAAAAAGCTTTGCTCTGCATACGCCAAGAAATTAGTAATTGGGGCTCTCCAGGCATTGGTTGTAATACTTGAAGCATGGTCAATACTTTCAATCAATACGTGATCTACTGCTCCTGAAGGAAAATTAGTTTCTCGAGTAGTATTTCCAGCATTCATTCCTACTCCTCGCAGTTTGTAACCAATAAGAGTTCCTGCTGCATCCAAAGCAGCTTCAAAACGATAGCGAACAGCTGGACGATACGCACCACCTGTCAATTCATCTTCCCTACTCCAGGTTACTTTTACAGGAGCTTGAATGGCTCTAGACACTTCCACCGCTTCAATTACATAGTCTGCACGAAGTCTTCTACCAAATCCACCTCCTAAACGTGTGATTTCTACACTAACATTTTCTGGCGGAATACCCAGTAATCTTGCCGTTTCCTGTCGAGCACGATCCGGTGTTTGTGTCGGACCTACAAGTTCTACTTTGTCTGCTTGTACATGAGCAAAAAAGTTTTCTGGCTCCATCGGTGAATGTGCCAAAAATGGACACTGATATTCAGCAGTAACGATTTTGGCTGCTGATTTAAATGCAGAAGCTACATCTCCATCTTTACGTTTGACATCTGCCTTGCCGGTTGCCAGTAAGTCTGCAAAAAGTTTATCGTGATCCGTGGTACTTTCTACTATCCCATCTGGTTCATAGGAGATTTTCAGCAGCTTCTTTGCTTTCATCAAAGGCCAAGTCGAAGTTCCAACAACGGCTACACTAGATCCAAATGTCACTACGTTGGTAACACCTAGCACGCCTCTCGCAGCACTATCCTCTACGTTGCTTATTTTCATCCCAAAAGGAGCCCTTTGGATCATTGCGTAGTACATTCCTTCCCGATGAAAATCTAACCCATACATTGGTTTACCGGTGTACATGTCCTTGGCATCCACATTTTTAATGGGGGTACCAATAATGGTAAAATCCTTCTTGTCCTTTAATGTAACCTCCTCGGGAGCAGAAAGCGTAGATGCTAGATCTACAAATTCTCCAAAATGACCTTTTTTACCTGATCCTTCGTGCCTAATCATTCCCTTAGAAACGGTGATTTCTGTAACGGGAACATTCCAAGTTTGCGCTGCTGCTGTTACTAAAAGAAATTTGGCTGTTGCGCCAGCTTTTCGAAGTCTTTCCCAGCTATGAGGCATTGCACCAGACCCACCTGTCAGCTGTCGTTCGTATTTCTGAGGATCTAAATTGGCTTGAACCACCCGTACCTTTTCCCAATCTGCCTCTAATTCTTCGGCAACCACCATTGGGAAAGAAGTTTTGATATTTTGACCCAATTCTGGATTGGGAGAATAAATGACTACATCTCCTGTTGGAGAAATAGATAAAAAGCTGTTAAATGATTTGGCTTGCGCCAATACTTGCTCAATGCTGAGTACCTCCATTTTTGGAGAATCGCAGCTAAACCAATTAAAACCTATCACTAATCCACCTGCAGTGGTACCCGCGATTTTCAGAAAATCTCTTCTACTTGTTCCTGTCTGTGTTTTCATAGTTATTTGGATTTAGCAGCAAGTGCAACAGCTTCTCTTATTTTATGATAGGTACCACAACGGCAGATGTTTCTGTTCATCGCATTGTCAATTTCTTCCAATGTCGGAGTTGGATTTTGCTCTAAAAAAGCTGCTGCATTCATGATCTGACCTGCTTGACAATATCCACATTGAGCCACATCTACCTCTTCCCAAGCCTTCTGTACCGGATGATTCCCCTCCTTCGAAAGTCCTTCAATGGTAGTCACCTCTGAATTTCCAATGCTAGAAACTGGTGTCACGCAGGAGAAGGTCGCATTCCCATTTACATGAACGGTGCAGGCACCACATTGGGCTATCCCACAAGAAAACTTAGTTCCCACAAGGTTTAACTGATCACGTAGGACCCAAAGTAATGGGGTGTCGTCTTCCACTTCTACTTGGTGAGTGGTTCCATTTACTTTTAATGTAAAATTTGCCATATCTGGTTTGTTTTTAGGCTATTAAACTACTAAAAAAGAGTTGTAATAACCAACCAATTTTGTGAAAAGGAAAATAGAAAGGTTGAATTGAAAAAAGTCCAATTTTGATCAATGAAATGAGAATACTCTTGATTTTAACCTGACATAAATACAATTTCTAAATAAATCTCATTTTGTTGCGGGGAGATTTTTTTTAACTTCGATTTTCTTTTTTACCCAAACCTGAATCAAATGTCTCAAACCATCAAAGCAGCCATAGTTGGAACTGGATTTATTGGTCCAGCTCACTTAGAAGCCTTGCGAAGAATACCCAATGTAGAAGTTGTCGCCTTGGTGGAACTCAACCAAGCACTTGCAGATGAAAAAGCAAAGCAATTGGGCATTCCAAGAGCTTATGTTTTTGCCGATATGCTCAACCAATCTGATATCGATGTTGTCCATATTTGTACTCCAAATTTCCTTCATTACAGCCAAGCCAAAGCAGTGCTAGAGGCAAAGAAGCATGTAATCTGTGAAAAACCATTAGCTATCAGCCTAGAAGAAGCTGAGGATTTGGTTAAAATTGCTAAAAGCTCAGGATTAGTAAATGCGGTTCACTTCAATCTACGCTACTACCCCATGGTACGCCAAATGAGGGTCATGCGGGAAAAAGGAGAATTGGGTGAAGTGTATTCCATCATGGGATCTTACTTACAGGATTGGCTTTTCCTGCAGACAGATTACAACTGGAGATTGGAGCCTGATAAATCTGGGGATTCTAGAGCAATTGCAGACATAGGTTCTCACTTGTTAGATATTACTGAATATGTCACTGGATTGAAGATTACCCAGGTCATGGCTGATTTCTCTACGGTTCATAAGACCAGATTAAAACCGCTTAAAGCCATTGAAACCTATTCCGGAAAGATGCTGACGGAAGCCGACTACCAAGAGGTGCCGATCAACACGGAAGATCATGCTACAGTACTCCTTCGTTTTGACAATGGTTCCAAAGGTTCCATCACTGTATCCCAAGTAAATGCTGGACGCAAGAACAGACTCAATATTGAAATCGCTGGATCTGTTTCTGCATTTGAATTCAATTCAGAACGTCCCAATGAATTGTGGATTGGCAAGCGGGAAAAAGCTAACGAACAACTGATGAAAGACCCATCTCTCGTGCATCGCGAAGTGAGTACCTTGGTAAGTTTCCCTGGAGGACACAATGAAGGTTTTCCTGACACATCCAAGCAACTTTTCAAAGAGGTCTATGCAGCGATCACTACAGGTAAGCAGCCTGAACACCCGAGCTACCCTACCTTTGCCGATGGCTGGCGTGAATTGTTGATTGGTGAGCGCATCGTGGAAAGTAATAAAAAGCAGGCTTGGGTGAATATTTGAAAAATTTTTAACCCATTACCAAAAAAAATATTTTCCATCAACGTGGTATAATTCTTAGCCCGCATTGAATGGAAATGATCCCTAACCAAAAACTAAATAAAAAAGATGAAACTTCACAAATTAATTCTCGCCTTTACACTCAGCTTTTTGTTTGTTGCAGCAGCAACTGCTCAAGAAAAGCCAAGTCCTGCCAAAACTGCTGAAGGCACTGTTGCTGGAGCAAAAATTACCATTAATTATTCCTCACCTGCAGTAAAGGGACGTACGATCTGGGGAGATTTAGTTCCCTTAGGAGTAATTTGGAGAGCTGGAGCGAATGAAGCCACCACTTTTACAACTTCCAAAGACATCACTGTTGAAGGACAAAAACTAGCAGCAGGAACTTATAGTTTTTTTGTCATTCCCGGAGAAAGCCAATCTACTTTTGTATTCAACAAGGTTGCCAAGCAGTGGGGAACTTATACATATGACGAGAAGGAAGATGTCCTTCGAGTGAATGTAGCTTCTCAACAAACCTCAACGCTAGAAGAAAGATTGGTCTATGAAGTCAAGTCAGATTCTTTCGAAATTAGGTGGGAATATGGAAAAGCAGCTGCTAAAATCGGCGCTTAATACTCCTTTTTTAAAAAATAGGGCCCATAGGATTTTCCTGTGGGCTTTTTTTGATTCCATAAAATTCTAGAATCCAGGTTTTGAATTGTATTTTTGCTTTACATGCCTGATTTTAATCCCAGTAACTACGATTTACCCGTTGCAGAAATTATCTCTGCTGTTAAACAAAAACTTGCAACTACTTCATCTTTAATCATCCAAGCCCCTCCAGGAGCAGGTAAAAGTACGCTCTTACCATTGGCATTATTGAAAGAACCATGGCTTGCAGGTAAAAAAATATTGCTTTTGGAACCTCGCCGCCTGGCTACCAAAAGCATTGCACAGCGAATGGCTAACATGCTGGGCGAGGAATTGGGACAAACGGTAGGCTACCGCATTCGATTTGATACTTGCATCACTGCAGCTACCAAGTTGGAAGTAATTACAGAGGGCATTCTCACGCGAATGCTCCATCAAGACAATGCCTTGGAGGATGTCGGGATGGTCATTTTTGATGAGTTTCATGAGCGAAACCTGTTTTCGGATGTAGGCTTAGCACTTTGCCGAGAGGTGCAGCAGGTACTGCGAGAAGAGCTTCGAATCGTGCTGATGTCAGCCACGATTGATTCAGAACAGATTGCTAAACTATTGGATGCACCCGTAATCCAAAGTAAAGGAAGGCAGTATCCCGTAGAAGTCCACTACCTAATGGATATAGACGAATATGCTATTGGGGAGGATGCAGCTAGACAAATCATCCCCTTGACCAAGAAGCATGCTGGAGATTTCTTGGTGTTTTTACCCGGTCAAAGTGAAATCCGAAAAGCCGAGGAGGTCTTGAAAAAGGCTTTACCTCAAGATGTTATAGTTCCACTTTTTGGCCAACTCTCATTCTCAGAACAGCAGCGGGCTATACTCCCCCATACCATTGGCAAGAGAAAGATTGTTCTTGCTACAGATATTGCAGAAACCTCACTTACGATTGAGGGTGTTTCCGTGGTAGTAGATACAGGCTTTGTAAAGTCCAACCGTTTTGATCCACGCTCAGGTCTTTCAAAATTGGAACTACACCGCATCAGCAAGGATTCTGCGGATCAACGCAGCGGTAGAGCAGGAAGATTGGCCGCTGGCCATTCTTACCGACTCTGGACTAAGGGTACGCAAGCGCAATTGACTGATTTTCGTACACCAGAACTCCTTGAAGCCGATTTAACAAGCCTAGTCTTAGACATGCATGTCTGGGGCAAAAAGGATATCCGCAGCATGACCTGGCTAAATCCTCCCCCGATGAATTCCTTGGTATCGGCAGAAAAAGTGCTAGAAGCCATTGAGGCCCTCGACCAAGGCCAGCTGACCACACATGGGAAGGCCCTTCATCAGATGCCTGCCCATCCGAGAATCGCCCACATGCTCATCTATGCAAAAAAGGCAAACCTCCTGGCTCTAGCCACCGATATTGCGGCAATTCTAGAGGAAAAGGATCCCCTTTCTCCCCAAGCTGGAGTGGACATCAACCTCCGAATTGAAGGACTGAGACGATTCCGAGGACAGGTAAATGGAACATTTGCTTATAAGAAGATTGAGAAAGTGGCCGCTCATTACCGCAAACTACTTGCTGTAAACCCTGAAAATAGTCCAATAGATCCTTGGGCTACCGGATTGTTGCTTGCCTATGCCTACCCAGAGCGAATAGCAGCTGCAAGGCCAGGGAACAATGCTCAGTTTCAACTCTCAAATGGCAAAATAGCCCAATTAGGCCATAAAGATGATCTCGCGTACGAATCCTGGTTGGCAGTGGCACACCTGGATGCTCGAGATGGAATGGGGAAGATCTGGATGGCAGCTCCCTTGAATCCAAAGGATTTGGCTCCCATGCTCAAAACCAAAGAAGTACTGGAATGGGATCGAAAGAAAGGTGGCTTGCAAGCACATGCGGAGATACGCATCGGGGCAATTGTCTTGGGAAATAGACCATTACCAAAGGTGAATCCGGAACTGGCAGTTCAACTTCTTCTTGAAACCATTCAAGAGGAAGGAAAATTTTTACTGGATTGGAATGAGTCTACTATGGATTTGATTGCAAGAGTACAATCGGTAGCTAATTGGCATCCGGCTCAGGGTTGGCCTATCTGGTCGGTAGAATCTCTTTGTACAAGCGCTGCAAGCTGGCTGGAACCCTATTTGATGGGAATTACTAAAAATGAAGAATTAAAGAAATTGAATATAAGTCAATTTTTATGGCATTCCCTTTCGTTTGATCTGCAGCAAGAACTAGATAGAATAGCACCAAGTCATTTAGTTGTGCCTTCTGGCAGTGAAATAGCAATTCACTACCAGGAAGATGGTAGCTCCCCTCGCCTTTCAGTTCGTTTACAGGAACTTTTTGGGATGCTTGAAACCCCGAAAGTGAATAGAGGAAGAATCCCTATTCTCATCGAATTGTTGTCCCCAGGCTACAAACCGGTACAGCTCACTCGAGATTTAAAAAGCTTTTGGACTTCAGGCTATTTTGAGGTCAAAAAAGAACTCAAACAGCGTTACCCCAAGCACTCTTGGCCCGAAGACCCCATCCAGGCACCCGCTGTAAAAGGGGCCAAAAAAAGAACATAAAATTGCATTATTCCTCAAAAAGGTCTTTCAACTCTTTTAACATGGGTGCTACCTCTAGCTTCTTCAAAGCAAGGCTTTCTTCGTCCTCAGGATTATGCAGGTAATGATTCCAATGTTTCTCGGCTTTGCGAATAGTTCTTGGAGTAACATCAAATTCTACGCTATCCAAATACCCTTTAGCTAGCGTAGAAGCTTTAAAGTTGCCAAAAAGATAAACACGAAAAATATCCACAAATCGCTCTGCAAGATTGAATTCTTCCAATATTTGAACAAAAGCACCTTGAATGGCTTTATTCTTTTTATCTGATATAGCTTCAAAAATGGCATCCAAAGATTCTTCATTCCAAGAAGTATTGGCTAATGCACGGCAAGCTAAATAGGCTATTTCCCACTGATCTCCCTTTACCAAGGTAATCAAGTAGTCTTTGGTCTCTTCATCAGCCATGCCTCCTAATTTTTCTGCAAAGTGATAGGCTTCCTCTTCCTTAGGGTCGCACATCCTATTCAACACTTTTTGTATGTCTTCCTGCATAGATTTTTTCTTTCTTTGTACAAAGATAGCTATGGAACTGGCTTTACGATGAAAATACCCCAAACTCAAGTTGTAACTTACAATGTAGCCCTTCTCCTTGTAAATCAAGCTAGTGAAAAAGGGTGGGATATTAGTTATTTACCTGGTAAGCAGCAATTGCTTATTGAAAATGAATTGGGTTGGCTTGCAAAACTTTTTCTTCCTTGGACAATGACTTGGCTTCCAAATGAGAAATTTCAAGTTCAAGAGGATGTGCATTATTGTTTGACTTTAGTACGTGCAGGACAAGCTGCAGTAGGATACTTTCATCAAGGGAAATTACTAGATCACAAGGTTTTTCGTGGATATTTAGTGCGACAAAAACAAGGAATGTCTCAGTTTAAATATTTGAAAACCAAAGGAAAATCAAGAGCAGGTTCACGCATTAGATTAGAAGAAACACAGGTATTTTTCAAAGAGATCAATGAGCGATTACAAGTGTACGCAAAGCAATACCCGCTCAATCATTGGGGTCTTGGATGTGCCAAAACCATGTGGCCCTTGTTATTTGATGGGGAGGTAAAACCTCCCTTTTCTTCCAAATCCCTTGAATTGATTGAGCTCCCCTATCCATTTGTTAAAGCTTCCTTTGAAGAATTACAAGAGTTAGAATATCGCTTAACCCAATTTCATTTGCTCCTATCCCCAGTAGGCAAGTCCTTATTTCAATTAAATCACTCCCTAGATCCAGAAGAGGACGAATCTTGGTAGGCATAAAAAAACCTTTGGCTTCCAAGGAAACCAAAGGCGAAAAGGAAAGTAGGCGTTGGTTTAGCTTTCTTTAATTCCTTTTTCTGGAAATGAGAGGGATAACATTTGGATGGTCTCATGTGCTATCTTGATATTGAATTCGTAGGCTAGACTCTTGTAATTCACTAAATCTACGATCGTTCCAATAAAACATAGCCCCATAGTAAGTAGGTATAAGATACCGAGGCCAATTTGCCCTAAAATAAAACGATGAAGACCAGCAAAGCCAAAGAAGCCAAGTAAGGTCAAGATTAAAATCATCTGGGGGTCTTTACGTCTAGCTCGGTACACTTGAGCAAATAAAGAAGCTTCCTCCTCGTCCATGGTCTTCATCAAGCCTTGAATGTAGCCCAATTCCATTCCTTCCAATTCAGGAAGATGTCTCAATACATTAGCCATAGTGTGCGCGGTGTTTTAGTTGTTTGATTGATATCCAAATTCGATGAAATATTACCCCATATGCCAAACTTGCCAAGGGATGCATTTCCCAAGATGCTAGAAATTTTCCTCTAGCAAGTAAGTTCATGGCCCTTCCCAATCCACATCCAGGGCACCAGTGCAGCCCTAAATTATCCAAAGGACAAAAGCTGAAGGAGTCTGAATAGGGATTGATGGTAAATATGGCAAGTATACTTACTATCCAGACAAATAATTCCACTGGGATAGGTTGTAGTCGATGGCCAAATTCTTTCATATAGATTCGAAATACTAAAATGATGCCAAACCTCTAAAAAATGAATATAGGATGTTTTTAAGAAATAGGTACCCCCTATCTGTCAGCTAACTGAACAGCCACTTGTCCGTTTATGAACGTTTTAGTTCAGGGAGTTTTATTTGAAGCACCTTTCCAAATTGCTGAATCTGTTGGCGCTCTAAATTCTTTCGTAACGATTCATGTTTATTTACTGCTCCAAAAGTTTTGAAACTAGAAAATTTCAAAAATAGTCCCAAAATATCCCCAGAAACTGGAGTTTGACCGGAAATCCCCACTGCTTTCGAGGCCTCTTTACCAAGAAAGAAAGCGAGTATGGATTCGAGTTGTGAGGTCAGAAGTGAATCTGGTATATTTTTCTGGTAGAATTCCATTAGTGCTCGTGTAAGCTTCTTTCCGGCCTCTGAAGGTTTCATATGCCTTCGACGAATTAAACGATCCAATTCAAAAGCTTCCTTGATTGTGGTGGGCCAAAGGTTGGTTTCAACTCCCATCAATTCACCAATCCATTTCCAATACAAAAGCAAGGCCTGGTGCTCTTTTGGTGTAGGTCCAAATCCAAGTTTAGTCATCCCACGCAATACTATATGGCTAAATGCAAGGTTGGTACCCAAAAGATCTTCCTGGTTGATGGGTTCTCCAAATGCGGGATCCCAATTTGTAGCATGCATTTGAATATAGTATCTACTGTAGGCATGAATCAACCGAACCTTTGCACAAGTCAAAAAGGCTTCATCCTGACTGGCAAATGACTCAGGCTTGAAAATATCCAAGACAAATCGGGTGGTCTCCCCTAGTCTTTCGCCAATTTGATCCAGAATCCGCTGAGAACGAATCAATACTTGGGCCCCATCTGCAAAAGCATAGCAATAGGGCAAAGAATAAAAGCCAAGCATTGCAAGGTATAAACCTCCATTACGCTCAAAAAAAGTTTGGGCATACTCGTTTTTAGAGGTAGAAGATTCAGCTAACTTATTTTTATAAAAATCGAAATACTGTGCTAATTCCAACGAAAAATCAGCCGGAAGAGTATCGGGAATGGATTTCCAGGAATTGATTTCTTTGGCGAGATTTGCATCAGTCACTAAAACCTGAACTGCTCGATCGGCTAAAGAATCTTTTTTGAACCGTAATCGATCAAAAACGTCATTATTGTATTCAGAGAGTAGTTTCACATCTTCTTAACCGAAAATCCGTACTTTAGTTGGCTCAAAAAGGGTATCGATGCGAATTAATTATTTCATCTTCTTCCTAGGCATGATCTTCAAGTGCAGCCAGCTCCATGCACAGGTGTCTACCGACTTGTGGGTGGTGAATACAGAAGGTAAAGGAGGGCAACTTAAACTCTTGTCCAAAACGGCTAAAATACTCACCAATCGTCCTGAATACGACAATCAACCTAGCTTTATAAACGATTCGGAATTTATTTTTTCAGCTGCAGATGAAAAAGGTAATCACGATTTGATTCTATACAGTTTCCGTACAAGCCGGTTTACCAACCTAACCCAAACTTCAGATCGTAGTGAGTATTCTCCTAGCCTTACGGAATGTGGGTCCTATTTTTCAGCCATTGTAGTAGAGCCGGACGGCACCCAACGATTATGGTTGTATCCTGTCACTGGAGAATCGCCCGAACTTCTCTACGATGATATTCTACCCGTAGGCTATTACGATTGGTACGATGGAAATGCGGCACTTTTTGTGCTTGGCGAACCCAATTCATTGGTCTATGTCCGTGGAAAAGGAAGCGTAGACACCTTGGATACGGATATCGGAAGAACAGTCAGAAAACGACCCAATACTTCTGAAATATCCTATTTGAATCGAAAAAGTTCCATCGAAACCAATCTAGGTAAAGCTTTTAGTATTGCATCTGTTAATTTAAAGACAGGAGTAAAAAAAGACTATGGATTTGCTATTCCTGGCTCCCAAGATTTTATTTGGATAGACAAAAATCACCTCATAATGGCTAAGGGGAATGAGATTTTCACCAAACATATCCGAGAAATTAATTGGGAATTATTGGGAAAAATTGAATCTTCAAGCCATCAGGGAATTACGCGTATGGCGTATAATTCAGAAAGTAACCAACTCATCCTTGTTATAAATAGAAATTAAATTCAAAAAAATGAATGCTAAAACCTACCTAATTGGACTTACTTCTACTCTTTTGCTAGTATCTCAATCTCTTTTTGCACAGATTGAAGATAAGCGAGGAATTATCGCCAAGGGTGCTCAACTGGAATTGGTGAAGGATGGATTTTCATTTACAGAAGGTCCAGCAGTCAATCGATTTGGTGATATTTATTTCACCGATCAACCAAATGATAAAATCTATGTATGGAATGCAAATAGCAACCAAGTAAGCTTAGCCAAGGAAAGCACTGGCCGTTCCAATGGTTTGTATTTTCAATTGGACGGCAAATTGATTGCAGCTGCAGACTTAAAAAATGAATTGGTGGAGATGGACATACAAACTGGAAAAGAAACAGTGTTGGTGCCTTCTTTTAAAGGTAAAAAATTAAATGGGCCTAATGATATCTGGATACGACCCAAAGGGGGATTGTATTTTACAGATCCGCTCTATCCTCGCCCTTACTGGGAAGGCGTACGTGGGAAAGAAATGGAGCAAGATGGGCAACATGTTTATTTTCTTTCAGAAGATCGTACCGAGTTATTTCGTGTAACTCAGGACTTGAAACAGCCCAATGGCATCATCGGTACCCCAGATGGGAAGTATTTGTTTGTGGCAGATATTGGTGCATCTAAAACCTGGAAATATGAAATCCAAGAAGATGGGTACTTGACCAATAAAACCTTGTTTTGTGAGATGGGATCTGATGGAATGACTATTGACGACCGAGGCAATGTTTATTTGACTGGAAAAGGAGTCACTGTTTTTGATCGGAAGGGAGAAAAAATAGCCCATATCCCCGTGCCAAAAAATTGGACGGCAAATGTAGCATTTGGCACCCTGACCAGAAATGTACTTTTCATCACTGCAATGGATGCCGTCTACACGATAAAAATGAAAAATAGAGGGGTTTGGTAATATCTATCCGACGGTCCACAAGTGAAAGACAAAAGCTAATTTAATTGGACTTCAAATTTTATTTTCTTTGGTCACTTGCTGTAAAGTAGCTAAGCTTAAATGAAAAAATAAGGGAGCAATCCCGTCTTTTTTGAGATTTATTTTAAGTCTGACCTGAGTTGATTTTTTGCAAGGCTTGTTGTAAGGTTCTGTCAAAAACTTCATCTGGTTCAGCGCCAGCAATTCCATAATGACGATCAAATACAAAGAAAGGTACTCCTTTCACCCCTATTAATCTGGATTCATATAAATCTTGTTCAATCTCAGATTCAAAATAAGCCGATTCCAATACAGCTTTTGATTCGCTCTTATCTAATCCAACTGCCGCTGCGTTTTGGAGTAAGATGTCTTGTTGATCAATATTTTTCCCCTCCAAAAAATAGGCTTGAAAAAATCGTTCTTTTAATTCGTCTTGTTTTCCTGTTGCTTTGGCTAAATGAAGTAGGCGATGCGCCTGTTTGGTGTTGGCCACAAGCGTATGCTCAAAATCAAAATCAATTCCTTCAACTTTCCCCATGGAAGCCACTTGCGCCATCATCCTCACCGTTTGTTCCCTTGTCCATCTTTTAGTTTGTGACAAATAATCCAGAGTAGATTGACTGGTATCGGTTTGTAAATCAGGATTTAATTGAAAGCTTTTCCATTCAATTTGAATTATAGAAGAATCGGGTAATTTATGGATGGCTTTTTCTAGTTTTCGTTTACCGATAAAGCAAAATGGACAGGCGATGTCGGACCAAATTTCAATTTTCATTAATTTTTTGTTTCTTGAATGGATAAACAGCTTCATGTGTAAAGAGTTCCCTGAATTTTGAAAACTAAAGAATGTCCCTCTTGCGCCATGGAAGTGGAAAATTCACTATCCATTTGTCCCATTTGCCAATTTGAATTTCCGAAGCGTGCACCTTGGATTACAGGAATGGCAATCTTTTTATTGATCGTTTGGTTACTTTCCTATCTTATTTAACTCCCAACTGCCATGAAAAAGCGCTCCTTTTTAAAAACAATCACCGCCCTAGGCATTGGCGGAAGTTTATTACCATCTGAACTTAAAGGCATGCGTTTGGATGCCATGAAATGGGAAAGTGAGGACATTTGGGAGCAACTTCGGGCAGCCTACCGCATCAAGCCTGATTACATAAACTTTGAAAATGGCTATTATTGCTTTCTTCCAGAAGAGCTTTTGGAAAAATACATTACCCATATCCGGGAAATAAACTACCAGGCTTCCCACTACATGCGTGGGGTGCAGTTTGATAATAAAGCTAAATCTGCAGCTGCCTTAGCAGCATTTGTTGGTGCAGATTCTGATGAAGTGGTGTTGACTCGAAATACAACGGAATCCTTGGACTTGATTATTTCTGGCTACCCATGGCAAGCAGGTGATGAGGCTGTATTTGCAAATCAGGATTATGGAAGTATGCAAAGTATGTTTGAATTGGCATCGAAGAGGTGGGGAATCAAAACTGTGAAAGTAGACATTCCCATGCATCCTCAATCCGATGAAGAGGTCGTAGACGTCTATCGAAAGGCAATCACGCCAAAAACCAAGTTGTTGATGGTGCCTCATATCGTGAATATCACTGGACATATCCTTCCAGTCCGTAAGATTGCAGACATGGCACATTCCCAAGGAGTAGAAATCATGTTGGATGGGGCGCATGCTGTTGGACATTTTACCTTTAACATGAAAGACCTAGATTGTGATTATTATGGATCAAGTCTTCACAAGTGGTTAAGCGTACCCTTGGGTTCGGGATTACTTTATGTGAAAAAAGATAAAATAAGAAAGATACAACCCTTATTGGCACCGTTCAATTTGGGGTTAACCAATATATCCTACCTCAATCACATAGGTACCCATCCTGCAGCCACGGATTTAACTGTACTGGATTCAATTGCTTTTCAAGAAAAAATTGGTTCTAAAAGAAAAGAGGAGCGACTTCGATTTATTCAAAAGTACTGGACAGACCAAGTGCGGAATGTGCCTGGTATTCGTGTGAATACCCCCCAGGACCCTTCTAGGTGCTGTGGTATTGGTAATGTTTGGGTAGAAAAGCTAAGCCCTTCAGAAATGGGTAAAATACTGATGGATAAATACAAAATTTTTACCGCTCCCATTGATGGATCTGGAGTTCGGGGAGTTCGTGTGAGCCCAAATATTTATACGAGCACTGCAGATTGTGATGCATTGGTTGTAGCGCTGAAAGAAATGGCAAAATCTTAACTCTTCAAAAAAATTACTAAAAGGGCTTCATCAGCCCTTTTTTTATTGATTTCAGATAAATTGCATGACCACTAAAAATAATGGGGGTATTACTTGGAATTCAATGTTAGATAGATAAAATTTGCAGCCTCAAAACATGGGTACCTCTAAAAACATATCATTGAACAGAAAGTCGTCTTTATTGCAGGCGATAAATACGTTATTGATGGTTATTTTTTCAGCGTTTTTCTTAAGGCAGACCCTTAGGGTTTAACCCTCTATTTATCTATGTCTTCCTTCGCGGAAGACACCAATAGCACCCTCCTTTTTAAACAAGTTTGTAGCCTTGCCCATCAAGAGGCAAAATTAAGTTAACTAAACTATGGAAGAATTAGCATTCCACATTGGAGTTGCGAATAGCACTCATAAACTATATGCCGATCAAATTGCAGCAGAGATGGAAAATTCTGCTAAAGCTAGAGGAACTGGCATTGCCAAACGAAGTCCTGCTTACTTGGAAGCCAAAATGGACGAGGGAAAGGCCGTCATCGCTTTAACTACAGCAGGAAACTGGGCAGGATTTTGTTACATTGAAGCTTGGGGTCATGGGAAGTTTGTTGCCAATTCTGGTTTGATTGTAGCCCCTGAATACAGACAATATGGGTTGGCTCGAAAAATCAAACAAGAAGTATTTAAATTGAGTCAAGAGAAATACCCAGAATCAAAGATTTTTGGTTTGACAACTGGAGCAGCTGTCATGAAAATAAATTCAGAATTGGGCTATATCCCCGTTTCTTATTCCGCATTGACAGATGACGAAGAATTTTGGAAAGGATGCCAAAGTTGCGTCAACTTTGAAATCTTGACCGCCAAAAATCGACAAAATTGTCTCTGTACAGCCATGCTTTTTGATCCAAAATCAAAGAAAAAAGAAAGTTAGTACAAGAGATAAAAAGTAATAATTACTTTAACGCTTTCAAAACCTATCCTATGAAAAAAGTAGTTTTAGCTTACAGTGGTGGATTAGACACCACCTTTTGTGCCCTTCATCTCTCAAAAGACTTGGGATACGAAGTTCATGCAGTCCTTGTAAATACGGGTGGATTTGGAGAACAAGAACTTTTAGCAATTGAACATCGAGCGCATGCTTTGGGGGTTGCTTCCTTTCGACAATTGGATGTGGTTCAAGAATATTACCAGGAAGTAATTCGCTTTTTAGTTTATGGAAATGTTCTAAAAAATGACACCTACCCCCTTTCTGTTTCCGCAGAACGGATTCTACAGGCCAAATCAATCGCTGAATATGCCAAAACCATAGGGGCTAAAGCAATTGCCCACGGTTCTACGGGAGCAGGAAATGACCAGGTACGATTTGATATGATTTTCCAAATACTAGTTCCTGAAGTGGAAATCATCACCCCCATTCGTGACTTAAAACTAAGTAGACAAGAAGAGATTGACTACCTAAAAAAACATGGTGTATCCATGAATTTTGAAAAGGCAGCTTACTCTGTCAATAAAGGTATTTGGGGCACTTCTGTGGGAGGAAAAGAAACCTTAACTTCCTTAGGTTTTCTTCCAGAGGAGGCATGGCCTACCCCAGTCACGGAAAGTGATCCGAAAGAAATTAAATTGACTTTTGTTCAAGGGGAAATAAAAGGCATTGATGGAGTTACTTATGCTACCCCTGTTGATGCCATCCTAAAACTTCAATCTTTAGCTGCTCCCTACGGAATAGGACGAGATATCCATGTGGGTGACACTATTATTGGAATTAAAGGTCGAGTAGGCTTTGAAGCAGCTGCTCCATTAATTCTCATAAAAGCCCACCAATTAATCGAAAAACATACGTTAACCAAGTGGCAACTGTATTGGAAAAAACAGATGTCCGAATTCTATGGAAATCACCTCCATGAAGGGCATTTTTTGGATCCAGTAATGCGCAATTTTGAAACATTCCTAGAAAGTACGCAAGCCCAGGTCACTGGAGAAGTTCAGGTCTTATTACAACCTTATCGATTTACTTTGCTTGGAATTACATCCAATCATGATTTAATGTCTGCCAAATTCGGAACCTATGGAGAAATGAATTCAGGATACACTGGCGAGGATGTAAAAGGATTTACACGCATATTGGGTAACCAAACGGCTATTTTCCATAAGGTAAAAAAATCAAATGACTAAAATCAAAACAGCAATCATAGGAGCCGCGGGGTACACTGGCGCTGAGCTTGTTCGGCTTTTGGTGCATCATCCTTATTGCGAGCTAGTATGTCTATATTCCTCCAGCCAAAAAGGCAAACGTATTGATGAATTGCATGGTGATTTAATTGGGGATTGCGATCTTCGATTTACAGATGTAATTCCACATTCTGAATTAGATGCTGTTTTTTTATGCTTACCCCATGGCGAGGCTACCTCATTTCTTAATCAACATTCATTTTCAGAATCGACTGTCCTAATTGACTTATCTACTGATTTCCGAAATGAATCCGCTGGATTTGTTTATGGGTTACCTGAAGTGAATGCCCATAAAGTAAAAACAGCAAAGCGAATTGCTAATCCTGGTTGCTTTGCCACGGCGATTCAATTGGCTTTAGCACCTGCGATTCAAAAAAATTGGGTTCAGGCCCCTATCCATGTCACAGGTGTTACAGGTAGTACAGGTGCCGGTAAAAGTTTAATTGAAACTTCCCACTTCAGCTACAGAACAAACAACCTATCGGTTTATAAACTTTTCAATCATCAGCACCTTCAAGAAATCAAGCAAACCTTTCAACAGCTTAATCCTGAGGCAAAAGAAGAAATTCTATTTGTTCCTTACCGAGGCAATTTTTCAAGAGGAATTTGGGTTACCGCCTATTTCCCATTTACTGGAACAAAGGAAATGGCCATAAATTGCTACAAGGAATTTTATTCTCAAGCAGAATTTACCCATGTAACAGAAGGTGAATTAGATCTAAAACAAGTGATAAACACAAATAAGTGCCTACTTTCTTTACAGGTTCAAAACGGGCAATTGATTATTTATTCTGCTATTGACAACCTCTTAAAAGGAGCTTCCGGACAGGCAATTCAAAACTTTAACCTTGCTTTCGGATTAGAAGAAAAAATGGGCTTGAATTTAAAATCTGTAGTTTTTTAGGCAAATATTTTTGCACCTACTTCATCTGAACAGAAAAAATGAAATTATTCGATGTTTATCCCCTCATTCCAATAAACCTTGTCAAAGCTAACGGGTGCCGTTTATGGGATGAGCAGGGCCAAGAATATTTGGATTTGTATGGCGGACATGCGGTCATCTCCATTGGACATAGTCATCCGCATTATGTACAATGCATTACCAAACAGGTTGAGCAACTAGGCTTTTATTCCAACTCGATTCAAATCCCATTACAGCAAGCATTAGCCACCAAATTGGCTGAATTATCTTGTCTACACGAGTACCAATTGTTTTTGGTCAATTCAGGTGCTGAGGCAAATGAAAATGCCCTCAAAATGGCTTCATTTGTTACCAACAAGTCTGGGTTTATCGCATTTTCCGGTTCCTTTCATGGCCGCACTTCTGCAGCTGTGGCCTTGACGGATAATGCCAAATTGGTTGCTCCTTGCAATGAAAGAGATGATTTTTATATTTTGCCTTTAGGTGATTTAGACGCCGTTGAAAAAGTACTAAGGACACAACCCATTGCAGGAATATTAATTGAAGGGATTCAAGGAGTAGGCGGTATTCAGGTACCAGAATCCAATTTTCTTTTAGGCCTCCAAAAGTTGGCCAAATCCTATGGTGCTAAATTAATCCTGGATGAAGTACAATCGGGTTATGGTCGAACTGGTCGTTTCTTTGCTCACCAATGGGTAGATGGATTGGAACCTGATTTAATTACAATTGCCAAGGGAATGGGCAATGGATTTCCAATTGGTGGACTATTACTTTCTTCAGATTTTAAGGCAAGCTACGGATTATTAGGAACTACCTTTGGCGGAAATCATTTGGCTTGTGCAGCAGGTCTTGCAGTCTTAGAAGTTTTAGAAAAAGAGCAATTACAAATTAGGGCTTTGGAATTGGGTACAAAACTTATGTCTGAATTACGAACAATACCAGGTATAACTGCTGTACGTGGCCAGGGATTAATGGTTGGCTTCGATTTAAACCAAGATGCAGCTCCTATTCGTAGCCTCTTAGTGTCTAAACACAAAATTTTCACGGGTTCCGCCGCAAAGAAAGAAACCATCCGTCTATTGCCTCCTTTGACTGTAACTTGGGAGGAGCTCGCTTCATTTGTAAGTGCTTTAAAAGATGTTTTAAACTCACATCCTCATTAAATTCTCTGATCCATGAATCATTTTTATAAGTTTGAATCTAAAAAACTCGGTCAAGAATTACTGGAGTTAGCCACTTTGTACAAGGCAAATCCTACCCTTCATTCAAGCAAAGGTAAAGGAAAGCGAATTGGATGTATTTTTTTAAATCCTTCGCTTAGAACACGCGTATCTACACAAATAGCTGCCCAACAACTCGGCATGGAAGCAATTGTTTTGAATATGGATAAGGAGGGTTGGGCGCTGGAAATGAAAAATGGAGCAATTATGAATGGTAGCACTGTGGAGCACATCAAAGATGCCGCAGGAGTTTTGGGTTCATATTTTGATATTTTAGCACTTCGAGCATTTCCAACTTTAACGCAAAAGGATGAGGATATTTCTGATTTTGTATTCCATCAGTTTGTGAATTATTCAGGAATCCCAGTGATTAGTTTAGAATCTGCCATTCGCCATCCATTGCAAAGTTTGGCAGATCAATTGACAATTCAAGAATTAACTCAGAAAGGAAAAAAACCGAAAGTGGTACTCACTTGGGGTCCTCACATTAAAGCAATTCCGCATGCTGTGGCCAATAGCTTTGCCGAATGGACCTTAGGAATGGGACATGATTTGACCATTTGTCATCCTGAAGGATACGAACTAGATCCTACATTCACTCATGGAGCATTAATTACAACCAAGCAAGAAGAGGCGCTGGAGCAAGCAGATTTTGTTTATGTAAAAAATTGGTCTTCCTATAAGGACTATGGGAAGATTTTGACTACAGATTCCACTTGGATGTTGACAGAAGCACATTTAAAGAATGCCCCTCAAGCGAAAATCATGCATTGTCTGCCTGTAAGAAGAAACGTAGAACTTTCGGATGAACTTTTGGATGGGTCTCGTTCCTTGGTACAGCAACAAGCACTCAATCGAATCTATGCTGCCCAGGCGGTAATCAGTAAACTTCTCCCTTAAATTTTCTTAAATTCATCTGTTTATGAAAATATCTATCATCAAAATCGGAGGAAATGTAATTGACTATCCTGAAAAGCTGGAGGAGTTTTTAAGCATTTTTGCCAAGGTCCCAGGGTATAAAATCTTGGTACATGGTGGTGGAGTAATGGCATCTCGTTTCGGAGAAAGTATGGGTATTATGCCTGAAATGGTAGATGGTCGGAGAATCACCGATAAGGATACCTTAGATATGGTAACGATGGTCTATGCAGGCTTAATCAGTAAAACTGTGGTAGCAAAACTTCAAGCGCTTAAAGTGAATGCAATTGGACTAACAGGTGCTGATGGAAACCTAATTCGTTCAGTTAAGCGCCCTGTTCGTGGGATAGACTATGGCTTTGTAGGTGATATTCAAGAAGTTAATGTGACTTTATTTCAACAATTACTTCAAATAGGGATATTGCCTGTTGTCAATGCAATCACGCACGACAAAAAAGGGCAGTTGTTAAATACCAACGCCGATTCCATTGCGTCCGCTCTTGCTACAAGTTTGGCTGATGAGCACCATGTGGATTTGTACTTTTGTTTCAACAAGCAAGGTGTACTTATTGATGAGAATAATGAGCAATCCATCATTCCACTGATTAATGAGGATATTTACAGCGAACTTCGGAAGGAAAATGTGATACACTCTGGAATGATTCCTAAGCTTGATAACGCCTTTGAAGCCCTTAAACAAGGAGTTCAACGTGTTTGGATTGGGAAAGCAGAAAATTTAATGATGGCAGTAAAAGGTAAAACTGCTGGAACAATCATTGAGCGACAACGTTACGATCTGTACTAATGGATACCCTTGGAAAAGAAGCCGTTAGCTTATTAAAAAAATTAATCTCAATTTCTTCCTTTTCGAAATTTGAAGAAAACACGGCTGCACAAATCAATGAATTTTTAAAAAAGAAAGGGGTACATACCCAAACTTCAGGAAATAATGTTTGGGCCTTTGCCAACCCTTATCAGGAACACCTACCCACTGTTTGGTTAAATTCCCACCACGACACAGTAAAACCAGCTCTAAGCTACACCAAAGATCCATTTACACCTCTTGAAGATGATGGAAAATTATATGGATTAGGTTCCAATGATGCAGGGGGACCATTGGTAGCATTAATTGCATCATTTTGCCACTTTATTGGTAAACCATTGCCTTTTAATTTACTTCTAATTGCTTCTGCCGAAGAAGAAATCTCTGGACCGAATGGTATCAGCAGTCTAGTTCCAATCCTCCCTCCTGCCGAATTAGTACTAGTTGGGGAACCTACGCAAATGAAATTAGCTGTAGCTGAAAAAGGGTTGCTCGTTTTGGAAGGTACCATTAAAGGAAAAGCAGGTCATGCGGCACGAGAAGAAGGAGTGAATGCCATCTACCTTGCTTTGAATGATTTAACTAAAATAAAGGAGTATCAATTCAAGAAGATTTCTCCTTTCTTAGGCCCCACCAAGCTTTCCTGTACCATGATTCATGCTGGAGAACAACACAATCGAGTACCTGAATTTTGTACGTATGTATTAGATATCCGAATGAATGAATTGTATACTCATGAGGAAATAATAGACGAATTAAGTAAAGAATTAGCTGCAGAATTGGTTCCAAGAAGTACGAGACTTCGTTCTTCTTTTCTTCCAGAAAATCATGCACTACAGCAGGTTGCAAAAAAATTAGAATTGGAGATGTTTGGAAGCCCCACCCTATCGGATCAAGCACTAATCCCCTATCCTTCAGCAAAAATTGGACCTGGAGATTCCGCAAGGTCCCATACTGCTGACGAGTTTATTTACATTCAAGAATTGGAAGAAAGTATCCCACTTTACATTTCTATTTTAGAGCAGTACGCTGCTTTACGAGGCTGTTAAAATATTAAGGAGCAATGAAACTTTGGCAAAAAACAAGTACTAGCAAACGAGAGGTAGAACAATTTACTGTAGGAAATGATCCACTTTTCGATATTCTTTTGGCCCCCTATGATGTTCTGGGGTCAATGGCCCATGCTACCATGCTTTGCAGTATTGGTTTGGTTAGCCAAAAAGAAAATGAATTACTTCAAAAAGGGCTTAAGGAAATTTTCGAAGAAATTAGAGCTGGGAAATTTGAAATAGAAACTGGAGTTGAAGATGTTCATTCGCAGGTTGAAGTATTACTTACACGTCGGTATGGAGAAGTTGGAAAAAAACTTCACAGCGGAAGAAGTAGAAATGATCAAGTTCTAGTTGATTTAAAATTATTTTACAGAGAGGAGATTCGCGATCTGGTTCGGGAAATCAGTGCTTTGGGAGACCGACTATTGGTATTGGCAGAAGCCCACAAAGGGGATTTAATGCCGGGATACACCCATACTCAATTAGCGATGCCCTCTTCTTTTGGATTGTGGTTTGCTTCCTTTGCTGAAAGCCTAAGTGAAGATTTAAATTTATTACAAGTTGCCTTTGAATTAAGCAATAAAAACCCCTTAGGATCCGCCGCCGGATATGGATCCAGCTTCCCTTTGAACAGAACTTTAACTACAAAATTGTTAGGTTTTGCAGATTTACATCACAATGTGATCAATGCACAAAATGCTAGAGGAAAAACAGAACGAACCCTTGGATTTGCTGTTGCGGGATTAGCGGGAACACTCAACAAATTGTCGGCTGATGTTTGTTTGTTTTGCAACCAACATTTTTCATTTATTTCTTTTCCAGATGAATTAACTACGGGATCAAGCATCATGCCTCACAAAAAAAATCCTGATGTTTTCGAATTAATTCGTGCAAAGTCCAATCAGTTGCAAGGGCTGCCCAATTCAATTAACTTGATGTTAACTAATTTGACTACTGGATATCATCGTGATTTACAGCTATTGAAGGAAGCGGTTTTTCCTGCCCTAACTACACTCAAGTCTTGTTTAGAAATGAGCAGATTCATGCTTGAATCCATTGAAATTAGAAAGAATATTCTCAAAGATCCTTTTTACCAACACCTCTTTTCGGTGGAATCTGTAAATGAATTGGTATTGAAAGGTGTTCCTTTTCGAGATGCGTACAAACAAATAGGAGCAAAAATTGAATCCAATGATTTTTCTCCAAACCAAGAACAAGTCGTGCATAGCCATGAGGGCAGTATAGGAAATCTTTGTTTGGAAGAAATTCAGTTTAAGTTAAAGCAAGCAGAATTAAACTTTGATTTTTCGAAGATGGATCAAGCATTTGAAGACCTTTTGAAAAGTATTTAATTCCAATTTGCTCCCCTCGCAACGGTATTCCCCACATTTAAAAAATTGTAGCGGATTAAATTTTAAATAAGAGGTCCAAAAAAGAATTTATTATTTTGGTTTCCAATCAGTATAAGGTTTACTTATAAATGACCTTCCTTTTTTGTAAACTTGCATATGGATACTCAGTTCCGTTCTACCTTTCCAAATGATTTCAAATCAAGTTTAGTAGTTTTTTTAGTCGCCCTACCCCTTTGTTTAGGCATAGCAGTAGCAAGTGGTGCGCCTCCCATGTCTGGTCTATTAGCAGGGATAGTTGGAGGTATTGTCGTAGGTGGATTTTCTAAGTCGTCAGTTGCAGTAAGTGGACCAGCAGCGGGACTTACCGTTATTGTTTTGGACTCTATCACTAGCTTAGGTTCTTTTCCATTATTTTTGGGAGCGCTAGTGGTAGCAGGTATCCTTCAATTCATTTTTGGAGTCGCAAAGGCAGGTGTATTGGGGTACTATTTTCCGAATGCAGTGATTAAAGGAATGCTCACCGCTATAGGATTAATTTTAATATTAAAACAAATCCCACATGCTTTGGGGTATGACAAAGACTTTTTAGGCGATTTTGCCTTTCAACAAGCCGATCAGCACAATACTTTTTCAGAAATTTATTATGCATTCATCTATTTTAGCCCAGGAGCAATTCCAATTGTTTTTCTTGCCTTGGGATTAATTTTATTTTTTGAAAAACCTTCGATCAAGAAACATAGAATCCTCGGCGTGGTACCCGGGGCATTATGGGCTGTGCTGTCAAGTATTGGACTGAATGCTTTCTACAAAAAATATAAACCTGAGTGGGTATTGGACAACGAACACTTAGTCACAATTCCATCCTTTTCGAGTTGGCAAGAACTTCCAACTTTACTTACTTTTCCGAAATTTGATTTAATTTTTGAAAGTAGTTTTTGGGTAATTGCATTCACGCTTGCCTTAATTGGAAGCATTGAAACCTTATTATCTATTGAAGCCGGAGACAAAATGGATCCTTATAAACGGACCACTCCCGCAAGTAAAGAATTAATAGCTCAAGGAATTGGGAACACCGTCTCGGGTATTATCGGAGGATTACCGATAACGGCAGTCATTGTCCGAACCTCTGCCAATATAGAATCCGGGGCACGCAGCAAATGGTCAACAATTTTTCATGGATTTTTATTGCTTGCCCTTGTATTAAGCATCCCCGGCATCCTAAATCAAATCCCTTTAAGTGGACTTGCTGCTGTTCTATTAGTGGTGGGGTTCAAACTAGCAAAACCCAGTTTATTTGTAAAAGAGTTTCAAAAGGGATGGAATCAATTTTTACCTTTTTTGTTCACCATTACTGCAATTTTACTGACTGACTTATTACTAGGCATTGGAATTGGCTTAGTCGTTGGATTATTTTTTGTCATCAAAACTAATTTTCATCGTGCAATTCAGGTTACAGAACGAAAAGGAAATTACCTAGTTAAACTGCAAAAGGATGTTTCATTCTTGAATAAGGCCCCGTTGATGAAAGAATTAAGCCAAATTCCAGATGGCAGTAAGGTTGTTTTAAATGCCTCTATGGCTCGATTTATAGATCATGACATCGAAGAGGTTTTGAATGATTTTATTGCCTCTACAGCCGATAAAGACATCACCTTATTGATTGAAGGATATACTCAGCACCAAAAAGAAAAAAAATGAACCCATACGAAAAATTATTACTACAAAATAAGGCTTGGTCTGAAGAAAAGTTTCAAGTAGACAAAGACTTTTTTAATCGTCTTTCTCAGCAACAAAAACCCAAATTCTTATGGATAGGTTGTTCGGACAGCCGTGTGCCTGCGAATGAAATTACAGGTACAGACCCAGGAGAAGTATTTGTACACCGAAATATTGCAAATATGGTGGTTCATACCGACCTAAATCTGTTGTCAGTTTTGCAATATGCAGTGGAAGTTTTGGAGGTGGATCACATCATTGTTTGTGGTCACTATGGTTGTGGAGGAATTGAAGCCGCATTAGGAAACAAAAGTTTTGGGTTGATCAATAAGTGGTTACGAAATATCAAAGAAGTATATAAAACCTATCAAGTTGAAATAGACGCATTAACAGACCAAAAGGATCGAGTCAACCGGCTTGTGGAATTAAATGTTTTGGAACAGTGCCAAGATCTCATTAAAACTTCAATCATTCAAAAATCTTGGCAAAATAGAAAATCCCCTGAAATACATGGGTGGGTGTACGGGCTCAACAATGGCTTGGTAAATGAACTGACCACAATTAAGCCAAGTATTGAAGCGATTCATCCTATTTTTAGATACACTGATGGTGAATTGTAATTTTTAGGTACTAAAAAATTAATTGATTTAAGTTACCAGCTGAAAGGTTCCATTGGATTTCTTAATTTTCCGACTAGTATTAATCCATGCCTTTTATGAACTTGGAGTATTTTAAGTCTTCAGAGCCCTTATTACTTGAATCTGGTGCTATACTATCAGATTTTACAATTGCATACAGTACTTATGGTCAACTGAACGCCGAACGGTCCAATGTAATTTGGATTGTACATGCCTTAACTGGGGATAGTCAAGTGGCAACCTGGTGGAATGGTATTGTTGGAGAAAATGGCTTATTTAATTTTTCCAATCACTTTATTATTTGTGCAAATTTACTTGGAAGCAGTTATGGTTCCACAAATCCATTGAGCACAAATCCTACCACAGGTACTTCCTATTTCTACGATTTTCCTAGTTTGACTACACGTGACTTGGCACAAAGTTTAGACTTACTTAGAAAGCATTTGAAGCTAGAACATATTCATACCTTAATTGGAGGATCACTTGGTGGTCAGGTTGCCCTAGAATGGGCATACTTATTAGGACCCAAACTAGCAAATGCCATTGTAATTGCTACTACAGCCAAAACATCCCCTTGGGTGATTGGTTTTAA
>JAURGC010000184.1 GCA_030833985.1 Algoriphagus sp.
ATGGAGAAAGTCAGTTAAGATTTTCTTTATTTCTTTTTTCCCTGTACGGCCTTCACAATCAAGTCAAATACGGTCGTGGGAGCAATGCGTTCGTCATTAGTTAGTGACCTTTCACAAATCAACAGCGGCTTGTCCAAGTCCGATTCCGGAACCCGTCCATGGGCCCCCTTGACCAAGGTGGCATCTAGGGGAATCACATCCATCAAATACCGAAAACCAAGCTTTTTCTGGATGAGCTTGGAGCCCACTTTCAACAAAGGAATAGGAATGGTAGGATCCATAATCAGTTCTACAGGATCGTAACCAGGTTTGCGATGGATATCCACACAGCGGGCATAGTCTGGGGCTTTGGCATCGTCGAGCCAGAAGTAATAAGTAAACCAAGAATCAGCATCCGCTACGACCACCAAATCCCCTGAACGGGAATGATCCAAATGTGCGTCTTTTTTCCCTTGGGCATCCAGCACCTTTTCTACTCCTAGAAGCCCTTCAAGGAGGGATTTTACCTCGGGAAAAAGGGATTGATCCTGCACATGCACATGTGCCACCTGATGATCTGCTACTGCAAAAACTTTCGAGGTACCTGCATCGAGGGTTTCTAAACCCAATTCATTTTTCACTTGGATCCAACCCTTCTCTCGGAAAATACGGTTGAGATGAATCGGTTGAGATACCGTCGTGATCCCATATTCGGAAAGTAGCAAAACCTGCGTTCCTTGACTTTCAAAGTAGGTAATCAGGTCCTTTGCCAGGTCATCTATTTCTCGTAGGTCATTTCCAATTTTAGTGAAGTCAATCCCATACTTCTGCAAGGCATAATCCAGGTGGGGCAAGTAGATCAAGTTGAGTGTCGGGGAATGCCATTGGTCTACCTTTTTAGCCGCTTCGGCAATCCAACGACTTGATGCGATAGTCGTTGCAGGTCCCCAAAAACTAAAGAGAGGAAAAGTTCCCAACTCGGCTTGCAGGCGATCCCGCAATTCCATGGGTTGGCTATGGCAATCGGGCAACTTGCGCCCATCTGCTGGGTACAAAGGCCTTGGGGTCACAGCAAAATCCGCCGTAGTGTACATATTGTACCACCAAAATAGGTTGGCTACCGTAAAATTAGGATCTTCTTTGCGTAGAAAATCCCATACCTTGTCTCCTTGGACCAACTTGTTGGATTGCCGCCAAAATTTGATTTCACACTCGTCCTCAAAGTACCACCCATTGCCGACTACTCCATTTTCAGAAGGCCATTTCCCTGTCAAATATACCGACTGGGCGGAGCAAGTTACAGCAGGAAGTACGGGCTCAACCACCGCTTGATGTTTGGACGCTATCCATTGTTTTAAAAATGGGGTATGCTCTCCGATTACTCTTGGAGATAAAGCAACAATATCTAGAACAACAGTTTTTTTCATGGGCTAAAAAAGAAAATGATTATCCCCAACCTGACTAATGGCTTAAGGTCTGTTTAAATTACTGCGGATGATCGTCAGCAAACGACTGTCTAAGGCCCGCAACTTACTTACTTGAGCCTCCCCCATATTTGCATTTAGTCCTGGTAACCAAGTGTATACCTAGAGAATTACCTCGTTAATTTACAGGAGTTGCTCATTAACCCATCCTAGCTCTTGGGAAATAGCCTCCCCAAGGGTCAGGTGTGTATCCTGTGGAAGTACCTCCCAGGTATAGGTTTCCACTTCAAGGTGGTTGGTGATACTTGAATCTGCATTCACTAATTTCAAAACTTCTACGATATCTTCCTGAGTGGATTGAAAGGTCCCGTAATTATCAAGAAAGATAGGTACATGAAAATGAACTCGCCATTCCAAATCCTTCGTCGAATGAAGCTGAGAGAGAGCTTGAGGTAAGTCTGGATAAGAGGTCAAGCCTTTTTCTTTTGTTCGTCCCACCACCTGATGAAGGTAGGTGGTGTCCGCAAATTCCTCCAGCCTTTTTTCAATGCTGAAGCGCTCTTTTGGAGAATTGGGAAGCATCAATTTGAGTGCTGCAGAAAGCTGAATTTTTCCAATTCCAATTCCGGCTTTTTTCAACTTTTGGAAGGTGGTCTTGGGATTTTCGTAGCCAATTGCAAAATGACATACGTCGTAGCAAACTTGCAAATGTTCTAAAATCAATCCTTCTGCTTCGCGCCACTTTAAATGACTAGGACTTTCCTCTGAAAAGAGTCGTTTTGCAAGTACTTTTTTCCCTTTAGCAACCAGTTCTTTTTTAAAATAATGAATCAGCTCATCTGAATTTTCAATCAGCCCATCAGGTTCTGGCTCTAGATCTAAGTGAAGAAATTTACCCGTTTCACGACGAAGTCGTACCAACTCTTCTACCAATTCTATCAGGTGAAGGGTTGCTTTTTCACGAGCTTCTTGTTTCTCCAGCTCTGAGTCGTACCAGTACCTATACGATAAGGGGGAGGTAGATATTCCTCCATCCATCCCTTCAGGAAGCAGTTGCGCTAAAATTCGAAAACAACGACTCGTATACGCTAGCCGCTCTTTGGTAGTCCAATCTGGGGCATGGACCTGTTCTTTTACCTTTGTTCGATGAAATCCACCATAAGGGAAGCAATTCATGGTGTACACGTAGGCATTGCTTTTTTTCAACCATTCCTGAAATTCTTGCATAGAACTTGGACGTTCCAATTCTAAGGAAGCTTCATGGGACAGTCTAAGACCGATTCCAAATGGCTCGTTGTGCTCTAGGCGCTTCTTGACTTCAGGAATATATATTTTCAAGTTCCGAAAAGTTGCTTCCCAACTTTCTCCTGCATGGATGTTGCTGCAATAGCTTAGGTGTAGATTTTTAATCTTCATAGGCAACCTCCGGCTTGAGTTTAAATGGTTTTTTGTTCTTCCCAGAATTGTAAAATCTGTAGTGCTTTCCCAATCAATTCCGGATCCATTTCATGCACTTCCACTCCTTTTCCTAACTTATCTAGTATCATAATCGTAAGCCTTCCACCCAAATGCTCTTGAAATTCCTTAAGCCCCTGTAGCAAGGCCTCCTCTTGAAGTTCGGATACATACAAGGCAAGGCCCAAGGCATGAAACAATTTAAAAATACGAATTAAATCTTCTTTATCTATTCGACCTTGCAAATAGGAGTAGGCTGAATCCAGGGCTATTCCTATGGCAACCGCTTCTCCATGCCGAATTCGAAAATCACTTAATTTCTCCAATTTGTGCGCTGCCCAATGGCCAAAATCTAGGGGCCTACTTGAACCAAACTCAAAGGGGTCTGCACCAGCAATATGCGTCATGTGATGCTGTGCACTACGGATAATATGCGTTTTCATGGGCCCCATCTCACGCCTAGCAAGCGCTGAGGCCTCTTTTTCTAGCCACTCAAAAAAATCCAAATCTTTAATCAGTGCTACTTTGACTGCCTCTGAAATTCCGGATCTCCAATCTCGATCTTCCAAACTTTCCAAAAAGGTAAAATCATTGAGTACCGCAAAAGGAGGAGTAAAGGTGCCTAAGTAATTTTTCTTCCCGAAGGCATTGATACTATTTTTGACTCCAACCGCAGAATCGTTTTGAGACAGTACCGTAGTTGGAATACGGATCAATCGAATCCCACGATGAGATATTGCTGCCGCAAAGCCCACCATGTCGAGCAC
>JAURGC010000087.1 GCA_030833985.1 Algoriphagus sp.
ACCCATTACAAAACGGAAATTTTTTGATTTGGTAGCAACCGCTTCTTTTGGTTATGAATTGGCTGTTCCAGGATTTAAGCTAGGTGGTATTTCCATGCATTCCTACCAATCTGGACCTTTTGTAACTTTTGGAGTAGGAATAAGACCCTAGTTGCTAGGGTTCTCTTTGCTAGAACTAGTCCTTTAGGCTAATAAAAAAATAGGGTAAAATGCGCTACTGTACCAAATTTCAGCTTACTTTTGCATAAACTTATCGAGAAAGACCGAGGGATGGGCCCTACGACGTCTTAGCAACCTGTAACCAAGGTGCTAACTCCCCTTCTGGATGAAGCCAGGAAAAGATGAGATGATTAGTACGAATACCTACTTTTCTCCGTGTTTTGCTCGATTAGTTTTTTGAACGTAACCAACCATGAGACAAAACAGAACGGAACTCCTACTACAGGCGATCAATTCTCGGATTTTAATTTTAGATGGAGCTATGGGCACCATGATTCAGCGTTACACGTTGACCGAAGAAGATTTTCGAACTCCCGAATTAAAAGGGCACTCCAAGGCTTTAAAAGGTAATAACGACCTACTTTCCTTAAGTAGACCTGATATTATACGTGCCATTCATTTAGAGTATTTGAAGGCAGGTGCAGATATCCTAGAAACCAATACCTTTTCTGGAACAACCATTGCCCAGGAGGATTATGGATTGCCTCACTTGGCATATGCTATCAACTTTGAATCGGCCAAGCTTGCGCGAGAAGTGGCCGATGCTTATTCCCAGACCACACCGGACAAGCCGCGCTTTGTAGCAGGTGCCATGGGGCCTACCAACAGGACTGCATCCATCTCTCCTGACGTAAATGATCCTGGCTACCGGGCGATTACTTTTGATCAGTTGGCCGAAGCCTATGCCGAGCAGGTAAGAGGATTATTGGATGGAGGTGCCGATATCATTCTCGTAGAGACGATCTTCGATACCCTCAATGCCAAAGCGGCGCTATATGCCATTCAGGAAGTGTATGAGGAGCGAAATATCCCTCTTGACCCCAAGGAAGGAGGGATTCCCATCATGATCTCTGGCACCATTACAGATGCCTCTGGCCGAACTCTCTCTGGACAAACCACGGAAGCCTTTTTGATTTCGGTATCCCATGTTCCTTTATTTTCTGTTGGCCTCAACTGTGCTCTTGGGGCGAAAGAATTGCGTCCTTATTTGAAGGTTTTGGCTCAAGAAGCGCCGTTTTACGTGTCCGCCTACCCGAATGCCGGCCTGCCGAATGAATTTGGCGCCTATGACCAAGGTGCGAATGAAATGGCAGACCAGGTACGTGACTTTTTGAAAGAAGGAATGCTGAATATTTTGGGAGGTTGCTGCGGTACAACTCCTGACCATATTCATGCTTTGGCACAGCTAGCGGCCGAATATAGCCCAAGACAAATTGATGAATTAACGAAAGAGGAGGAGCTACATGCCTAAGCCTAACTATTTAAAACTTTCTGGACTTGAGCCTTTGGTATTTACTCCAACGCTCAACTTTGTGAATATCGGAGAACGAACCAATATCACCGGTTCCAAAAAATTCGCCCGACTCATCCTCAATGGACAGTACGATGAAGCCTTAGATATAGCATTGGATCAAGTTAGAGGCGGAGCACAAGTGTTGGACGTCTGCATGGACGAAGGGATGCTGGATGGGGAGTTTGCCATGGTACGCTTTCTCAACTTGATCGCCTCTGAACCAGAGATTAGCCGTATTCCAATCGTAATTGATAGTTCCAAGTGGAGCATCATCCTTGCTGGATTGAAGTGTGTGCAAGGAAAAGGGATTGTAAACTCCATTTCTCTAAAAAATGGGGAAGAAGAATTTATCCAGCAGGCAAAGACCATCAAGAAATTTGGTGCTGCGGTGGTCGTGATGGCTTTTGACGAACAAGGTCAAGCGGATACCTACGAGCGACGTATACAAATTTGTGAACGCAGTTACCGAATCCTAGTAGATCAGGTAAAGTTCAATTGTCAAGACATCATTTTTGATCCGAATATCTTCCCAGTAGCTACTGGGATGGAAGAGCACCGCAAAAATGCGGTAGATTTCTTTAAGGCAACGCGCTGGATTAAGGAAAATCTTCCAGGCGCCAAGGTTAGTGGGGGTGTCAGCAACGTGTCTTTTTCCTTCCGTGGGAATAATCCTGTTCGAGAAGCCATGCATGCTGCATTTCTTTACCATGCGATACAGCATGGAATGGATATGGGAATTGTCAATCCTACCATGCTCGAGGTCTATGCCGATATCGATAAAGAATTATTGGAGCGGGTAGAAGATGTGTTGTTTGATCGGAGAGAGGATGCTACTGAGCGCTTATTGGACTTTGCCGAGACCGTAAAATCAGCAGACAAAAAAGAAGTAGTCAATGAGGCATGGAGGTCAGCACCTGTAGCTAAGCGAATTGAACATGCTTTGGTAAAAGGAATCTTGGACTTCATCGTCGAGGATACCGAAGCAGCGCGTCTTGAATTGGTCAATCCTTTGAAAGTGATCGAAGGACCTTTGATGGATGGAATGAATGTGGTGGGAGACTTATTTGGGGAAGGAAAAATGTTCCTCCCTCAGGTAGTGAAGTCTGCACGGGTTATGAAAAGGGCTGTAGCCTATCTCGAGCCCTTCATGCCGCTTCCTGAGGAGGGCCAAGAAGCTTCATCCCTGAAGAAAATCTTATTGGCAACCGTAAAAGGAGATGTGCATGACATCGGTAAAAATATCGTTGGTGTAGTTTTGGCCTGCAATAGCTACCAAATCATCGACTTGGGCGTAATGGTAGATGCCCAAAAAATTATAGATGAAGCCATCAAAAACAAGGTCGATATCATCGGATTGAGTGGATTGATCACTCCTTCCCTGGATGAAATGGTCAATGTAGCCTCTGAAATGGAGCGCCAAGGTCTAACCATTCCTTTGCTAATTGGTGGAGCAACTACTTCAAGAATTCATACCGCAGTAAAAATTGACCCCATGTATTCTGGTTGTGTCATTCACGTCACCGATGCGAGTAAGTCTGTTCCGATTGCAGGGGAGTCCATTTCACCCGAAACTAGCGAAAGCTACCGCATTACTATGAAGGCTAACTATAAAGCCTTACGGGAAGAGCACGAAGCCAAGCAGGCCGTCAAGCAGTTGATTTCTTATGAGGAGGCCATGGCCAACCCGGTGCCGATCGAATGGGTAGGAGTTACTCCGGTGAAGCCCAAAGTTTTGGGTAGAACCGTAATTGAGGAACTAGACCTCTCGGTCTTGAGAAAGTACATCGACTGGACGCCGTTCTTTAGTACCTGGATGTTAAGTGGCAAGTACCCAAAGATATTGGCTGATTCTGTGGTTGGTGAAGAGGCTACCCGCCTTTTTAAAGACGCAGAAGCCATGCTTGATACCTTGATCAAAGAAAAATGGCTCACTGCCAAAGCGGTATGCACCCTTCTTCCTGTACAGCGCGAAGGCGATGATGTCCGTGTGCTGAATGAAAAAGGGGATTCCATTGCCAAGTTTCACTTTTTGAGACAGCAGGGCAAAAAAGGAAAGGGCGTACCCAATCGCTCCTTGGTCGATTACTTACACCCCGAACAAGTGGATTACTTGGGTTGCTTTGCTGTCACCTCCGGGCTTGGAATGGAAACCAAGTTGGCCGAATTCCAAGCGGCAGGGGACGATTACAACGACATCTTGTTTAAGGCCTTGGCTGATAGATTGGCAGAGGCAGCTACCGAATACTTACATGAATTGACACGAAAAGAGCTTTGGGGCTATGCCCTGGGGGAGCAACTGTCCAACGAGGCATTGATCAGCGAAGAGTATGTTGGCATCCGCCCGGCACCTGGCTATCCAGCGTGTCCTGAACACTCTGAGAAAGTGACAATCGCAGAGTTGCTCGACCTTGAAAACACAGTAGGTATCACGCTAACATCAAGCTATGCCATGTATCCAACTAGCTCCGTTTCTGGATTCTTTTTTGCACACCCAGAGAGTAGCTACTTTGGTTTAGGGAAAATTGGAAAAGACCAAGTAGCAAGTTATGCAGCGCGAAAAGGCATTACCCTTCAAGCGGCTGAGCGTTTGCTATCTCCAAATTTGGCTTATACTCCAACCGCAATTCTTGAGACTATACCACAATGAAAATCACAGAGCATATAAAAAACGCCAAAGGAACCCTGTTTTCCTTTGAAATTCTTCCCCCTCTAAAAGGGCAAAGTCTGAAGGAGCTTATGGAGGGTATTTCCCCATTAATGGAGTTTAAACCCCCATTTGTGGATGTGACCTACCACCGTGAGGAGTATATCTATAAGAAACATGCGAATGGACTTCTAGAGAAGGTAAGTACAAAAAAACGCCCAGGGACAGTTGGGATTTGTGCTGCATTGATCAACCGATTTGAGGTAGATGCGGTACCCCATGTGCTTTGTGGAGGGTTCACTAAGGAGGAAACGGAAAATTTGTTGATTGACCTAGACTTTATTGGGGTAGAAAATGTCCTGGCCCTTCGTGGGGATGCTCCTAAAGCCGAACGCTTTGTAGCTGAGCCCGATGGACATTCTTTTGCAAGCGAACTCGTCACCCAAGTGGTCAACATGAATCAAGGGAAGTACTTGCACGAGGAAACAGAACCAAGCTTTCGAACTGATTTTTGTGTGGGTGTGGCCGGTTACCCAGAAAAGCATTTTGAAGCCCCTAGCCTCAAGTTTGATTTGAAGTATCTGAAAGAAAAAGTGGCGAATGGAGCTAGCTTTATCGTGACTCAGATGTTTTTTGATAACCAAAAGTATTTTGATTATGTGGCGAAGGTTCGGGAAGCAGGGATTGATGTTCCCATTATTCCAGGAATCAAGCCTATTTCTACCTTGGGTCAGATCACTGCTTTGCCTCGATCCTTCTTTTTGGATTTCCCTGACGACTTGACTGATGCATTGTTCAAATGCACCACCAATGCCCAAGTAAAGGAAGTGGGTATAGAATGGGCGATCAAGCAGTGCAAGGAATTGATGGAAGCTCAAGTGCCAAGTTTGCATTTTTATACAATGAGTAAGGCTGAAACCACTTATAAAGTGGCTAAAGAGCTCTTCTAAGGACTAGTTAATATTCTATTAAATTGCCTTCGAGCTTTTTTGTTTGGGATGCTGTTCCTTATATAAAAAGTAGGGAGGTGGTGGTTTTTTTTGCCGAGTCTACCAAATTCTACGCTCTATTTTATTTCTCTTTATCTTGAGTGCCTGTTCTTGCAAAGCTCCTATTTCGTGCTTGTTAATCAATTTTTATGTCCAACGAAGCAATTAAAATCCAAGCAAAACGTACTCGAATTCTGAGAAAGTTCCATCGGTGGATGGGGATTCCTTTGATTCTCTTTTTTCTAGTGATTGGGATAACTTCCATTTTGCTGGCATGGAAGAAGAAGGTGGAGCTATTGCCTCCCACTTTAGCGAGTAAGGAGGAGCAGGGCACCTGGATTTTACCTTCAGAGATGGTTCGCATCGGAGAGGAGGAAATGAAGAAAATGGGAAGGGATTCTGAGGTAGACCGCATTGATATCCGCCCAGAAAAAGGTACGGCCAAGATTACTTTCAAAACTCATTTTACTGAGGTACAGGTAGATGGCTACTCGGGTGAGATCTTGTCCGTAAGTACGCGTCATTCCGATTGGATTGAAAAGGTGCACGATGGAAGTATAGTAGATTTTTATACTACTGGAGAGGAGGGGGCCAAACTTACCTACTCCACTTTGGTCTCTCTAGGATTGATATTTCTTGCGCTGAGTGGTTTTTACCTCTGGTATTACCCCAAAGTTATGCGAAAGATGAAGGAATAGGGAGTTTGAATTAGTAGGTTTTTTCGCACTCGTACCCGTACCAAAAAATTTATTTGAATTATAGTTCGCAACAGCCGACCGACCATTGATCACAGGTTATCTTCATGATTTTCAACCCTTTTTTTTATTGGTTATTTTTGACAAACCGGATAATCAAATTAAGTATTTAGTTTAAGAGTTTGTATTTTTTGCCAGGTAAGGATTGGATTAATCCTTCAAATTCCAATGACAATAATTTAGAAGAGAGCCTACCCAATGGGATTTGGAGATCGTATGCGAGTTGATCTAGTTCAGTTGCCCCCTTTGTTTGTAGGTGAGTTAAGATTTTAACCTCTTCCTCCTCTCGTTTTGAATAATCAGATAGCGGTTTGGGCTTTCGATTCTCCCCAGGCTTGGACCAGTGTAGTGCCTCCGCTAAGTCTTCAGGACCTGTGTAGATAGCTGCTTTCATTTTCCGGATGAGTTGGTTGCAGCCCTCGGAGAAAATAGCTTGGAGGTTTCCAGGAACAGCAAATACCTCCTTTTGGTAGCCAAATGCGAGTTCAGCAGTAATCAGCGCCCCTCCTTTTTCTGCTGCTTCCACTACCAGTAGTGCATCGGATAGCAAGGCAATGATTCTATTTCTAGCAGGGAAGTTCCCGGGTACCATTCGACTTCCTGGTCCATATTCGCTCAGTAAGGCACCGTTTTCCTGAATCAGTTGGGTTGCAGTGCCTTGGTGTGCAGCAGGATAGATTAGGTGAAGAGGAGAGCCAAGTACCGCAATCGTCGGAAGACCTAAATTCAAGGCTGCGCGATGGGCTTCAATATCAATCCCATAGGCTAGGCCCGAAACGATGCTAGGCTGGTAGGGAATGAGGTCCTCACAAATTTTTTTGGTGATGGCTTTGCCGTAGGGAGTCGCACTCCGAGTACCCACGATACCTACCGTTCTCGGAGAATTCAAATTGGTAAATCCTTTGGAAAATAAGAGTATAGGCGCGTCTGAATTGACTTTTAAACGCTTCGGGAAATCTTCATCTAATGCTGTAAGAAGTCGATAGCCATCTTTGGTTTGATTCGCAAGAAGGGATGCTGCTTGGGAAAGTAAGGATTCACGTTGTTGCCGGATTTCAAGTAATCGACTACCTATTCGGGGGATTTTGGCTACTTGTGCTGGAGTAAAAGAGAAAAAGGCAAGTGCAGAGCCAGCGTAGGCCACGATGGCTTTAAATAAGACGGGGCCTACTTTCGGGGCTAGAGCGAGGGCAATAAAAAAAAGTTTGTCCTCAGGTGTTGGTACGGGATTGGAGTTCATGCTTCAGGTTGATTAAAAAATCCTTGATTTCCTGAAGTTTTTGAACTGCTGCTACCTTATCAAATCCCTGTTTTTTTCCTGCTGCGATGACTTCTTGTGCACCTTGGAGGGTATACCCTTTTTCCTTAACCAAATGGTACACGTAGCGAATCTTTTGAATATCGTCCTTGGTGTAGCGTCGGTTGCCTTTTTTGTCTTTTTTGGGGCGGATGATGTCAAATTCTCCTTCCCAATAGCGAATAAGGGATGCCGCTACTTTAAACATGTCGGCAACTTCTCCAATGGAAAAGTATTTTTTCTCGATTTCTCGCTCTTTGTAAGGCACTGGATGGATGAGTTAAGTAGTTCAGTCTTCAGACAAGGCTCCCTAGGGGAGAATGAAAAAAGATAATCTAAAATAGAAAAATGTAAGGGACTTTTGGTAGCCCTACTCCCAAATTTTTTAAATAGTATCTGAGAAGTAGAAAATAGTCTTGATTTTATGAGAGTTAGTCGCCTTTAATTCCTTTATCGGTTGAGCACTTGCAGCATTTGAACAGCTGTTAGGCCTGCTGTCTCCGTTCGTAAACGACTCTTCCCTAGAGAGACTGCCTGAAATCCTTGCTTTAACGCCAGTTGAATTTCTTTTGGGTCAAAATCTCCTTCGGGTCCAATCAAGATGAGGTACTTTCCTTTCACCTTGGCTAGGTCCAATAGGTGGTGGGTATGATTTTCATCCACGTAGGCAATGAACTTTTGGAACGCTGCAAAGTCAGTGGACATTAGGAGTTCATTGAGTTTGGTGGTGGCATTTAGGGAAGGCATTCTCCATTTGATGCTTTGTTTGCAGGCAGAAATAATTTTTTTCTGTAACCGATCCATCTTCAAAAAACTACGTTCCCCATGCATCGTATCCAGCAAGGTCAGCTCATGAAATCCGATCTCTGTGATTTTTTCCACCATCCACTCCATGCGATCGGTGTTTTTGGTAGGAGCGATTGCTAAGTGGATATAAAAAGGATCCTTTTCTACTTCCTTGGATGAAAGGACAGTGAGGCTAGCTTTTTTGGGATCCGCTTGATCCAGGACACAGGTGTAGAGCATTCCTTTTCCATCCGTCAGCAGGATTTGATCTCCTTGCTTCTTTCGCAGCACCCGTATAAGGTGCTTTGATTCCTCCTCATTGAGAAAGGTAGTGGGAGAGGTGACCGATTCTTGAAAGAAAAGCTGCATGCGAGAAGAGATTTACAAAGAAACAAAAAAAGCACATTTCTAACCGAAATGTGCTTTTAATCTGATAAACCTCAATTCAATTAGGCTTTTGAAATCTCCATATTGACGGATCTGCCTTTGATGGTGTTGTTTTTCATCACACGAACTACGTGTTCCGCGTCTTTGTGCGGCACATCAACGAAGGAGAAGTTGTCAAAAATATCAATACCACCAATGCTCTTGCCTGGAAGACCTGCTTCTCCTGCAATGGCACCTACAATATCATTGGGACGGATAAAATCTTTTTTGCCTAGGTTCAAAAACAAACGGGTCATGTTGGCATCGCGTGTGCGCTCAGTACGAGGAGCAAAGTCACGTCCACCTTCTCTACGATCACTAAATCTACTTCCGCTTTCTTTACGGTCTCCGAATCTACTACCACGGTCAAAGCGCTCACTAGAACGGCCACCATCTCTTCGGTCTCCAAAGCGTTCGCCTCTTCCACCTTCTCTTCGATCACCAAATCTAGATTCACGTCCACCTTCTCTTCTACGGTCTCCATAAGCAGGAGCCTCGATTCCGAAGTCTTGATCTTTCATCTCTTTGACGGTATCACCCATCACTAGTTTCAGTAATCCTAGGGAAATTTGCTCTTGAGTCAACCCTTCTGCAAGCATCTGTCCGATGGTGGCTTCAAATAATTGGGTATCTTCTTCCTTGCTCAATACACGGTATACGTCCTTGATGAGTTGGGTTTTCTTCAATTCTACCAATTCCGCCACCGATGGAGGAGTCATTTTGTTGATGCTTGCCTTGGTATAACGCTCCAAGTCACGCAACTTCATCATTTCTCTGCGTCCTGTAATGAAGGTAATGGCTGTTCCTGATTTGCCGGCACGGCCTGTTCTTCCTATCCGGTGAACGTAATACTCTTCGTCTAATGGGATGTCAAAGTTGAATACCGCTTCTACGTTGTCTACATCAATTCCTCTTGCTGCGACGTCCGTAGCCACCAATACAGTGCAAAGTCCTTTTCTAAACTTGCCCATGACCTTGTCACGCTGTGCTTGAGAAAGGTCCCCGTGAAGTGCTTCTGCAAGAATGCCGCGAGCGCCTAGTGACTCGGTTACTTCGTCTGTCATGCGCTTGGTGTTGCAAAACACCACGCTGAGTGCATAATTGTTGAGGTTCATGAGACGAGCCATCAGCTCCATCTTCAGGGATTGCTTTACTTCGTAGAACACCTGATCGATTTTGGAAACCGTTAGCTCATTTTTTGCTACTTTGATGATTTCTGGATCTTTTTGGTACTTACGGGTCAGGTCTAGGATAGGCTTGGCCATGGTTGCGGAGAAAAAGACAGTTTGTCTTTCTGCTGGCATTTCTTGGATGATTGCTTCGATATCGTCTCTGAAGCCCATGTCTAGCATTTCGTCTGCCTCATCGAGAACGATGATTCCAGCATCCTGAAGTTTTAAAGTACCCCGGTTGATGTGATCTTGCACACGTCCTGGAGTGCCTACAACAATCTGCACGCCTTTTTTGAGGACACGAATCTGTTTGTCGATGGATTCGCCTCCATAGATGGCAACCGAACTAATTTTTCTGTGGTATTTGGCTAATTTTTGAATTTCTCCTTCTACCTGAACCGCTAGTTCGCGGGTAGGGCACAAGATGATTGCTTGTGGCTTAATGAAGTCAGGATCTACCAAATCGATGATTGGAATGGCGAATGCTGCAGTCTTGCCCGTACCAGTTTGTGCTTGCCCGATTACATCGCGGCCTTGCAATACGAAGGGAATGGCTTGGAGTTGAATTGGGGAAGGCTGGGTATAGCCCATTTCTTCCACTGCCCGCAAGATTTCTTCCGAAATCCCCAGGTCTGAGAATTTGATTGTGTTTTCCATGATGTTGTCCTTTGTTTTTCTTGCCATGGTATCCTAAATCCCAGACAAGCAACAGCAAGGACTCACGGCACGAAAAATAGCTCTGTCAAAATTGACGATGCAAAAGTAAGTAGAATTATTTTGTAAACCAAGGGTTAGTCCCAAGTTTTTAGAATATTCTGAATGATTGAGAGGGATACCCCGAAATATATTTGGTGATAGTAGACTGGGCATGATACAAAATAAAAAGAACCTTTTACGAAGTACTTGTCTACCTGTGGTAGGTAGGCTTATTGAAGGTCTCTTAGTTTTAACGGTCTAGATACTTA
>JAURGC010000042.1 GCA_030833985.1 Algoriphagus sp.
AATTTATAATTTCAAACATCATTTATTAAAAATCATCTAAATCAGCAGCCGAAAAATGGACAAAATTTTAGATATCGATAATGTTGATCTAAAGATTATCTCTTTACTCAACGAAGATGCCAAGACCCCATATACCGAAATTGCAAAAAAAGTATTCGTTTCTTCTGGAACTGTCCACGTACGAATGAAGAAACTAGAGGACATGGGCGTCGTGAAAAGTGCCACCTTAACCATTGATTTTTCCAAATTAGGCTACGATATCTCGGCTTTTCTAGGCATTTATCTCGAGAAAAGTTCGCTGTACGATTCCGTCATTGAAAAACTCAAAGGTATTTCTGAAGTGGTAAGTGCCTACTACACCACTGGAAATTACTCCATTTTTGCCAAAATTATTTGTAGAGACACCAATCATCTTCGACTCGTTTTGGACAAAATCCAAAAGGTAGAAGGAATCGATCGAACCGAAACTTTAATTGTTTTGGAAGAAAGTATTAATAGACCCATTCAGTTTTTTGAGAAAGAGAAATAATTCTATTTAGATTAAATCTGAATAAATAAAATCCTTTGCTATGTCGGAAGTGAAAAAAATGTGAAGAAATTTCTTCACATTTTTTTTTATCCATAGTAAATTGATTATCAATATTTTAGATATTGAATTCAAAAAAGAACTAAGAGTGTAGCAGGTTTTTTGATAGCCTTACGAACATATTTTTTTGTTTGAATGTTGTACTTTTACGATCAAAATATAATTAGTCTAAACAACTCAGTACATGAGCAAAGACAACCAGATTTTAGAGGATCTTAACTCCAAGGAATACGAACATGGATGGTCCGTTAATTTCGAAACAGATGAGGCCCCCATTGGCCTAAATGAAGATATTATCCGTTGGATTTCTACTAAAAAAGAAGAACCTCATTGGTTACTAGACTGGAGATTAAAGGCATTCAAAATCTGGCAAGGTATGACAGAGCCTGCTTGGGCCAATGTAAACTATCCAAAAATGGATTTACAGGCTTTGAGATATTATTCTGCTCCGAAGCAAAGTAATAAGCCAAAAAACATCAACGAGGTAGATCCTGAATTAATTGCTATTTATGAAAGGTTAGGGATTTCGCTAAACGAGCAAAAAAGACTTCAAGGAATTGCAATTGATGTAGTCCTTGATTCGGTATCTGTTGCTACCACATTTAAAGAAACTTTAGGCAAGCTTGGAATCGTGTTTTGCTCTTTTAGCGAGGCCGTAAAAGAACATCCAGAGTTGGTCAAAAAATACTTAGGCTCTGTAGTTCCCATGACAGACAACTACTATGCCGCCTTAAATGCTGCTGTTTTTTCTGATGGCTCGTTCTGTTACATCCCCAAAGGAGTACGTTGTCCAATGGAATTATCAACCTATTTCCGAATCAATGCCGCAAATACAGGACAATTTGAACGGACACTAATTGTAGCAGATGATTCTTCGTATGTATCTTATCTAGAAGGTTGCACTGCTCCACAGCGTGATGAAAACCAATTACATGCCGCGGTAGTGGAAATCTTTGCTGGTGCACATGCGGAAGTAAAGTACTCTACTGTTCAAAACTGGTACCCAGGTGACAAGGAAGGAAAAGGTGGGATTTATAATTTTGTAACCAAGCGTGGAATTTGTGCCGGTGACCACTCCAAAATTTCTTGGACCCAAGTGGAAACAGGTTCGGCAGTAACTTGGAAATACCCTTCCTGCATTCTAAAAGGAGATCATTCCATCGGTGAGTTTTACTCTGTTGCCGTAACAAACAATTACCAGCAAGCGGATACAGGAACAAAAATGATCCATATCGGTAAAAACACAAAATCCCGAATTGTATCTAAAGGAATTTCTGCGGGTAAATCTCAAAACTCCTACCGAGGACAAGTGCAAGTGATGAAACGTGCTCAAAATGCCCGTAATTTTTCCCAGTGCGACTCGCTTTTAATGGGAAATCAATGTGGAGCACATACCTTTCCTTACATAGATATCGCAAATCCTTCAGCCAAGGTAGAGCACGAAGCCACTACCTCAAAAATTGGTGAAGACCAAATCTTTTATTGCAACCAACGAGGAATTGCCACAGAAGATGCAGTAGCCTTAATTGTGAATGGCTATGCCAAGGAGGTTTTGAATCAACTTCCCATGGAGTTTGCCGTAGAAGCTCAAAAATTATTAGCACTCACCCTTGAGGGTTCAGTAGGTTAACCTACCACCGTAGGTTAATTCTATGGTGAATCAAACGCGTACCTTAGAATAACTAGATTATGCTATCCATAAAAAATTTACATGCCTCCATTGAAGGCACTCCTATCCTTAGAGGAATCAATTTAGAAGTAAAAGCTGGTGAAGTTCATGCCATCATGGGACCCAATGGTTCTGGCAAATCTACACTAGCCTCTGTACTTGCAGGCCGTGAAGAATACGAAGTGACTGAAGGAGAGGTATTCTTTCAAGGAAAAGAACTTCTTGAACTTTCGCCTGAAGATCGTGCTCGTGAAGGTGTATTTTTGGCTTTTCAATACCCTATTGAAATCCCAGGTGTATCTACTACCAACTTCCTAAGAACTGCGCTCAACCAAGTTCGTGAATACAGAGGACTAGAGCCCTTGGACGCGGTGAAGTTTCTTTCGCTCATGAAAGAAAAAATGGCTCTTGTGGAGATTGATCAAAAATTATTGAGTAGATCTTTGAACGAAGGCTTTTCTGGAGGAGAAAAAAAGCGAAATGAGATCTTTCAAATGGCTATGTTAGAGCCTGTGCTTTCAATTTTGGATGAAACTGACTCCGGCCTTGACATCGATGCTCTTCGAATTGTGTCCAATGGAGTCAATAAATTGAAGTCGAAAAAGTCAGCCACCATCGTTGTGACCCACTACCAACGCTTGTTGGACTACATCGTTCCTGATTTTGTCCATGTACTGTATAAAGGAAGGATCGTGAAGTCCGGTACCAAAGAACTTGCTCTAGAACTAGAAGAAAAAGGCTACGATTGGATCAAAGAAGAAGTTGATTCTACAGCCACTGTTTGATTTCAACCGAAATATCCATGTCTACCTTGACCAAATCCACATTTGTTTCTGGACTTTTTGAAGTTTTACCCAACACCTTCTCTTCCTTGCGCCAAATAGGGAAAGAAAATTTCTATGTGCAAGGATTTCCTAGCCTGAAAGACGAAGAATATAAATTTACTCCCATTGCAAAAAAATTGGAGACTGGCCTGACTAATTTTTCTCCCGCGATTCCGGTGATAATTAGTGCCGAACAAATAAATAAAGCTGTTCCAACTGGTTTTGAAGGAGTAGTGCTCGTCTTTTCTAATGGAAAGTTCTTACCTGAGCTATCTTCTTCAGTAGATGGCCTTACTGTAAATTTTCTTTCTAAAAATGAATCTACCCCAATTGGAAGTATTGCCAAGGCAGAAAAAGACCCCTTTGTCGCCTTAAACCAAGCCACTTTCATAGATGGCATCTGTATTTCAATCGAAAAAAAGAAGGAGATTACCCTCCCAATTTTATTACTTCAGTTTCATCAAGCGGCAGAAGGACAAGTAATTTCTCCACGGATTTGGATTGAAGCAGGTGATTTTGCAAAAGCGAGCTTCATCGATTACAGCATCTCATTAGACAATTCCCCTTACTTTGTCAATAAGGTGGTTGAAATTAAAGGAGGGATACACACGGACCTCACCTACCACAGTTTACAGGAAGAAAACAATCAAGTAATCCAAGTCAATGCCTTGGTAACAGATATCCAACAGGATTCCCAGTTTACTTCTACTCAAATTACCCTTTCAGGGGATTTAGTTCGAAATAACTTGACGCTCAATTTATTGGGGAGCAATTCTGTAGGCAATATGTTTGGCATTTATTTGCTAAATGGAAAAACCCATGTGGACAACCATACCAATGTGGATCATACCCTTCCCCATGCAGAATCCAATGAACTTTACAAAGGAATTTTAGCCGATCAAAGCCGCGGTGTATTTAATGGTAAAATTTTCGTTAGGCAAGCAGCACAAAAGACGAATGCCTTCCAGCAAAACAACAATATTCTCCTATCGGAAGATGCCATTATCAATACCAAGCCTCAACTCGAGATTTGGGCGGACGATGTAAAGTGTTCTCATGGTTGTACCGTTGGCCAATTGGACGAAGAAGCACTATTCTATTTACAGGCCAGAGGCATTGACAAAACCACTGCTCGAGGTTTACTGCTTTATGCTTTTGCGGGGGAAGTTCTTGAAAAAATAGAACTAGAATCCCTTCGAAATTTTATCACCACCAAGATCCAAGAGCGACTAGGGAGTAAATTTTAATTTATGCCGATCGATGTCAATTTAATCAGGAATCAATTCCCACTACTTCACCAAGAAGTAAATGGAAATCCCTTGATTTATTTTGACAATGCTGCCACTACACAAAAACCAAAAATGGTACTGGATGCAATGCGTCGGTATTACGAGGTAGACAACTCCAATATTCATCGAGGTGCCCATACTTTAGCAGATCGTGCTACGCAACACTTTGAAGATACCCGCGAAAGTATTCGCGCATTCCTAGGGGCAAGAGAATCTGCGGAGATTATTTTCACCAGAGGAACTACTGAAGGAATCAATTTGGTAGCAAAAACCTTCGGATCTACCTTCATAAAAAAGGGCGATGAAATTATTATTTCTACCCTAGAGCACCACAGTAACATTGTCCCTTGGCAGATGCTCTGTGAGCAAAATGGCGCTGTTCTGCGGGTCATTCCAATCACAGATACGGGAGAACTGATTCTCGAAGAATTTGAAAAGCTTCTCAGTTCAAAAACGAAATTGGTCAGTCTAGTGCATGCATCTAATGCTCTTGGCACTATCAATCCTGTCAAACGGATAATTGATGCGGCTCATGCCGTAGGTGCAAAGGTATTATTGGACGGAGCACAATCCACCTCTCATTTGGAGATAGATGTTCTGAAACTGAATTGTGATTTCCTTGTATTTTCTGCACATAAACTCTATGGCCCTACTGGACTAGGGGTTTTGTATGGCAAGCGAGAGCTTTTAGAAGCCATGCCTCCCTTCCTTGGAGGAGGAGAAATGATTCAAGATGTAACGTTTGAAAAAACCACCTACGCAAACCTTCCCTTTAAATTTGAGGCGGGTACTCCTAGTATTGCTGAGGTAATTGCATTTAAGCCTGCGTTAGATTTCATTACTTCCACTGGAAAGACTACCATTCATCAACACGAGCATGCCTTACTGCAGTACACGGTCGAATTACTTCAGGATGTCAAAGGAGTCATCCCAGTGGGGACCGCTACTGAAAAAATAGCCGTCTTCTCCTTCAATATTCAGTCTATGCATCCCTTTGATGTGGGGCAATTGTTGGATGCTAGAGGTATTGCAGTACGAACAGGACACCATTGTACCCAGCCTTTGATGCGCAGATTAGGTTTAGAAGGTACTGTTCGTGCATCTTTTGCGGTGTATAATACCCTAGCTGAAGTGGAAGTTTTTGCTGAAGCTGTAGCTAAAATTGCTAAACTAAAAAATAAATGAGCACGATCACAGACATACAGAATGAGATCGTAGCTGAATTTGAGATTTTGGGTGATGATCGAGAATCCACAATATTTTACATCATGGAGTTAGGCGGAAATCTTGAGCCCTACCCAGAGGATTTTCGTAAGGAAGAATACATTATTAAAGGTTGCCAATCAACGGTTTGGTTACTTGCAGAAGAGAAAGAAGGAAAGATCCATTTCCAAGCAGATAGTAACACAGACATTACGAAAGGGTTGATATCTTTATTGATCAGGGTTTTAAATCAGCGTAGCCCAAAAGAAATTTTGGAGGCTGATTTGGATTTTATCCCTCGAATTGGGATGGGGAATATTCTAGGAAGTCAGCGATCCAATGGATTAGTGGCAATGATGAATCAAATGAAACGCTATGCATTAGCCTTTCAAACCAAGCAAAATACCTAACATGCAAGTGGACGAAACTTCTGAAAACACCATTCAAATTGAAAACCTTCGTGACAAGGTGGTTACAGCCATCAAGTTAGTATACGATCCTGAAATTCCTGTGGATGTATATGAGTTGGGATTAATCTACGAGATTAGTGTTTATCCAGTCAATAATGTTTTTGTTTTGATGACGCTTACCTCTCCGAATTGTCCTTCTGCAGAGTTTATTCCGTCCGAAGTAAAAGAAAAAATACAACAAATTCAGGGCGTAAATCATGTCGAGGTTGAGGTTACTTTTGATCCTCCCTATACCCAGGACATGATGTCTGAAGTTGCTAAATTAGAATTGGGATTTCTTTAAAATGAAACTATAACTACGAACTACTATGTATCCTGAAGAATTAATTGCCCCTATGCGAACTGAATTAACCGCTGTTGGATTTGAAGAATTTCGTACAGCCGAACAGGTAGCAGCTCACTTAGGTCCTGATCACAAAGGCACCACATTTCTAGTTGTCAATTCCGTTTGTGGCTGTGCAGCTGGAGCTGCCCGACCAGGGGTGCGGATGGCACTTGAACAAGCCACCAAAAAGCCTAGTACGCTAGCCACTGTTTTTGCAGGTAACGACCGCGATGCTGTTGCCAAAGTCCGTGAATTGGTGCTACCATATCCTCCCTCTTCTCCAGCAATGGCTTTATTTAAAGATGGGGAACTGGTACATTTTATCGAAAGACACCATATTGAAGGCAGAAATGCTAAGATGATTGGCGAGCATTTAGTGGAGGTATTTGACCACTTTTGCGAGTAATTGAAAGTCCTTCGGGACTTTTTTATTTAGAGCTATAACTTCTCTTATAACTAGTATAAGTTATTTATAATATCAGTGAGAAAAAAAGCAACTGATTATCAGTATTTTGTAAAAAAAATTCAAAAATTGAATTTTATCCAAGTACCATTCGAATAATTTCTTTTAAAAACAGCCGATTTTAGTAACTTGAGGCCGATTTTAGAGTTAAATATCCCAAGTAAGCTACAAACCATTATACTATGTCTGATTCTGCCAAACTGTTCTACAAAGGACAAGAGTTTGAATTTCCAATTATCGTAGGAACTGAAAATGAACCTGCACTTGACATTGCAAAGCTGAGGAGTGCAACAGGTTTGATCACCTTGGACTCCGGATTTAAAAATACGGGTTCAACAACCAGTTCCATTACTTTTTTGGATGGGGAAGAAGGTATCCTACGGTACCGAGGTTATAAAATCGAAGACTTGGCAGAAAAATCAAGCTTTATGGAAGTGGCCTATTTGCTAATTTATGGCGAGCTACCTACTCAAGACCAATTTGATGATTTCAGAAAACAAATTACCAACCATACCTTGGTTCATGAGGACATCAAAAAAATACTCGATGGCTTCCCCTCCAACGCGCATCCAATGGGCGTACTATCTTCTTTAATTTGCTCTTTATCAGCTTTTTATCCTGATTCACTCAATCCAAATAGTACTCCAGATGAAGTCAATTTAAGTATGATTCGCTTGTTGGCTAAGATGCCCACTTTTGCAGCTTGGTCTTACAAAAATAAGATGGGGCATCCTGTTAACTATCCGGATAATTCCTTGGACTATTGTTCCAATTTCCTAAAAATGATGTTTGCTCTTCCAGCAGAACGCTACGAGGTGGATCCTGTAGTTGCAAAAGCATTGGATTCGCTTTTGATTCTTCATGCAGACCATGAGCAAAACTGCTCTACTTCTACTGTACGCATCGTGGGTTCTTCCCAGGGACCTATTTATGCTTCCATTTCTGCTGGAATTAATGCCCTATGGGGACCGTTACATGGAGGAGCAAATCAATCGGTCATTGAAATGCTAGAAGCCATCAAAGCTGATGGTGGAAATACCCAGAAATACATAGATAAAGCCAAGGACAAAAACGATTCTTTCCGTCTCATGGGCTTTGGTCACCGGGTTTACAAAAACTTTGATCCAAGAGCCAAAATCATCAAAAAAGCAGCAGACGATGTTTTAGCTAAACTAGGGGTAAAAGATCCAATACTTAATATTGCCAAGGAGCTTGAGTTTGCAGCCTTGAATGATCCCTACTTCGTAGAAAAGAAACTTTATCCAAATGTGGACTTCTATTCGGGTATCATTTACCGTGCTCTTGGTATTCCAACAGACATGTTTACTGTGATGTTTGCGTTGGGCCGACTACCAGGTTGGATTGCACAGTGGAAAGAAATGACTGAAAAGGGAGAGCCAATCGGCAGACCTCGACAAGTTTACAACGGTGCTACGGAAAGAGATTACGTAGCCATGCAGAACCGGTGATCCAACTGACTATAATCAGACTCCTAATTAAATCCAATCGATGCATCCGACTACTCTAGATGAAGCTGTAGCGCTTACTCAAAAATTCACTTCCAGGCCTTCTAATGAGGAATTACTTCGGCTTTACGGGCTTTACAAACAAGCCACAGAAGGAGATAACGAAGAGGAACGACCCGGTGGATTTGATTTTAAAGCCGCTGCCAAGTATTCAGCTTGGCTTACCTTAAAAGGGAAATCAAAAGAAGAGGCAAGTAGCGCATACATCGCATTGGTCACCGAACTAGCCGGCAAATACCTTTAAAATTCTTGAAGCCCTGAAGTAATTTCAGGGCTTCTTTTTTTCAAAATATTTGGCCAAAACACTTCCCAAAATTAGCTGCTGCAAGTGGTATAACATCACAGGGAGTAACACAAGTCCTAAGAGAGCAGTGCTTGGAAACAATACTTTTCCCATAGCAACACCATGAACTAAAGATTTGGTGGACCCACAAAATAGCGCTACCAATCGGTCTTCCTTAGGAAAGGAAAGCATCCTACCCACTAAAAATAAAATTGCCGCTACCAATAGGAGCAAGATCAGCATCACTAAGGCCAAGCCTCCTAAAACCTCCCAAGAAAAAGAAGCAAAAATATTTTGAGAAAAAGACTCAGAAAAAGTGGTGAAAACAATAGATAAAATCACCGTTTGATCTAAGTATTTCAACCGACTCAGGTGAGGTTTTATCTTTGGAAACAAGTATCCATGCAAAATTAGACCCATAAGAACCGGAAGAACCACCTTAAAAGACAAATCCAAAATTGAACCCCAAAGATCAAGTTGCCCCGATACCTCCTCTCCTGCAAATTGCATCCAAAGAGGGGTTAAAACTACTCCCAATAAGCTGGAAATACTGGCGTTAAAGATGGCGGAAGCTACATTCCCACCCGCAATAGATACCAAAACTACTGATGCACTAACCGTAGAAGGCAAGGCACCTACGTACTGAATGCCTAGGATGAAATTTGGGTTTAATCCAGGAAAAAAGGAGACCGTACCCATTACGAGCAATGGGAAAACTAAAAATGTGGTCAGTTGAACTACTGTGTGGAGTCTCCAATTGCTTAATCCAACTCGAAGTTGGTTCGGATCTAACTTTAGGCCATAAAAAAAGAAAAGGAAAGCAATTCCCACCTGAATAAACGGCTTCCAAGGTATGCCCGATCCTACTGATCCAAAATCCGGAAAAACCGAAGCCAACCCAATGGCACCAAAAATCCCCAACAAAAATCCATTGAGACCTACACGAGCCAAAAGGACGCCTAATTTTGTTTTCATGAATGCAAAAGCCTGTTGAAATTATCACACATAATGGCAGAAGCAATGGCTACATTAAGTGATTCTGCTCCACCAAAACTGGGAATGGTAACTTTATTCGTGACAAATTTTTCTACTTCTTTCGAAATTCCTTGAGATTCATTGCCCAAGAGCAGTACCCCCGGTTCCGGGCTGATTAACTGATGGACCGATGTCCCTTCCAAAAAAGCTCCATAAACGGGCAGTTTCCAAGTTTGGAAAGAGGCCACCAAGTCCCCATAGAAAAATTGGACCCTCGTAAAGGATCCCATAGAAGCTTGGATCACCTTGGGATTGTAAAAGTCTGCAGTATGCGTTGAAAAAATCAATTTTTTAATCCCGTACCAATCTGCAATCCGAAGGATAGTGCCCAAGTTACCCGGATCTCGTACCGCATCTAATGCAAGAATAAGCTCTCCTTTTTTAGGTTGAAAAGCATGATTTGGCTTCATTTCAACTACGGCCAAGGCGGCATCGTTACTCTGGTATTGTCCTAACTGCTCGAGTTGATTCGGCGTCACCTGGATCACCTCTACCCCAAGCCTATCGATTAAAGAAGCATACTTGACCGCAAACTCTGGAGTAACCAAAAGTAAGTGTACCTTGAAATCAGACTGAAGAACTTCAATCACACTTTTCTCCCCTTCCACAAAGAATTTACCAGACTCTGTTCGGTATTTTTTTTGATGTAAGGATTTTATAAACTTAACCGTATTTTTGCTTAGCATTCCACTTCCAATTCAATCTTGAAATCCTCCAAATATATACTTTTTCTCAGTCTACTATGGCTTTGCCTAAGCTGCTCTCTGACGAGAAATTTGGAGGAAGGTGATTTTGTCGTTTATGAAAACGTCCTTCTTGGCATAAAAAAGGCAGATGAAGACGCTCTACAGCAACTCCTCGAGCAGGAACCAAACACCCGAATTTTTGGGAGTTCATTTGGCGTTTCCTTGTTTCGAATGGGTGAACAATTTTTTGACAGCAGTAAAATCGCTAACAAAAGACTCCAGACCTACGAACAGTTACGTGATCTTCAACAAACAAAGGAAAGTCAGGTAGAAGCGTTGAGCTATAAACGAAAAGAGGAAAAACTAAGAAACAAACTCGAAAGTATTGACAATATTCTTGAATACGGAAACGCGTTCATGAGAACTGGAAATCCTGCTGTCCTTCTGGATAGTATGTTGGTAGAAAAGTCTTCAAAGAACCTGAAAGGCTATTTAAACAATCATGGCTTTTTTGATGCCAAGGTAGCTTACAACGTGGCAACAAAGAATAAAAAAGCATTTGTTACCTACAGGATCGATGAAGGGGATGCTTACGTACTAGATTCTGTCTTGACGCGCACGGACAACCTAGAAATTAAAAACCTACTCACAACGTATTCAGCTAAGGCTTTTTTAAAAAAAGGACAGATTTACAATCAAGACAATATCGCAGCTGAACGGAATCGGTTGGAAGAATTATTGAAAAATAAAGGCTACTACATGTTTTCAAAGTCGTATGTCAATTACATTGCCTACCAAGATACTTCCTCAAAAACTATTCGATTAGAGCAGGTAATTCAAAAACCTACTTTTGCAGAGAGTCATCGCGTGTATACCCTTGATTCCATCCGGTTACGAATCAACCCTCCTACTGATGAATTTGCAGATCGCCAAATTCAAACACACTACGAGGGAGTGGATTTTTCTTTTTATCGAGATCGTTATTCAGCAAAAACCCTCGCTTCAAGAATTCAAATGAAGAAAGGAAACCTGTATAGTAGAACTGAAGCCTTAGAAACGCAACGGCTAATTAATAGCTTGGATTTATTTCGATTTGTCAACATTACCTTTGATACCTTGGGCACCTCGCTCACTGCATCCATATTTACCCAGCCTAACCAAAAGTACCAATTGACCAATCAATTGGGAATGACCATTACCGAACAGCTTCCAGGTCCATTTTTTAGTACCGCAATTCGAAATAGAAACCTATTTCGAGCCGGTGAGGTATTGGAACTTAATTTTAGAGCGGGATTGGAAGGGGTTGCATCCGCTACAGGGCAAGGGGTATACCAAAGCAGTGAAATTAATACTTCAGTATCCGTGATTTTCCCTCGTTTCTTGCTACCATTTGCCCCTGGTTCGCTCCAAAAATATGGGAAATACAATCCGAATACCCGAGTTCAATTTGGCTACTTAAGTACCAACAGACCGGAATACAATCGAAATGCAATCAATGGGCAATTGGGATATACTTGGTCTACACGAAACAATCGACAATCATTCACTGTCAATGCGGCAGATATCAGCTACATTCGCACCCCATTTATCCAAGATGAGTTTTTAAATATTCTTGAAAATCTGCAAACGGATGGCAACAACTTAATTTGGTCCTTTTTACCCTCTTTAATCAGTAGCTTTTCTGGACAAACCCTAATTAACTTTAACCGATATGGAGACTTTTCCGCGCGAAAAGCATCCCTACTTCGGCTTTTTGGAGAAAGTGGTGGTACCACCCTCAATTTCACTAATGTTCGAAGAAATGATTCTCCAGAGATCAGCTATGCCAATTTCCAATGGCTCAAAGGTCAAATTGATTATCGACGGTATTATCCTATTTCCAAAAAGCAAACCGTAGCTTACCGACTCAATTTTGGTATCGCCCGCCCCTATGGAGTCAGTGCCGGCATTTTACCTTATGAAAAGTATTTTTTCGCCGGAGGAGGAACTAGTATTCGAGCTTGGCAAGCGAGAAGACTTGGACCCGGAAGTTATACCCCACTTACTGGTTCGGGTGGAAGTTATGATTACACGAATGAACAACCTGCTGAAATGATTTTAGAAAGCATGTTGGAATACCGAAAAAAGCTATTCAGCTACTTCGATATGGCCCTTTTCTTAGATGCTGGCAATTCCTGGATGATTGGAAGAGACGATGCACGTCCTGGTGCAGACTTTAGATTTGATCGATTCTACAAAGAAATTGCAATTGGCACAGGGATAGGCCTCCGAATGGATTTTGATTTTTTAGTCATTCGTCTTGATCTTGCTACCAAAGCAGTGGATCCAGCTCGGTCGGAAGGAGAGCGTTGGATCTTAGATAACCTTCGATTCAATAAACCCTTTGGTGAAAAAGGACAAACTGTATTTAATTTTGGGATTGGATACCCATTTTAAGTCTAATTCATTTATGCCAAGAAAATCAAAAGAAGAAATTGCGGCGCTTTACAAGCAAATGCAAGAATACATTTGCAAAGAACTTGAAGCAGGAGATGGGAAAGGAACCTTTAAAGAAGATGCTTGGATGCGTGAAGAGGGAGGAGGAGGCCAAACGCGGATTTTTCAACAGGGATTAATCATAGAAAAAGGAGGGGTAGCCTACTCCGCTGTTCATGGACCGACCCCAAAAAAAATTGCTGAAAAATTGGCTTTGGAATCAGGTGAGTTCTTTGCCACAGGAGTTTCTATAGTTTTACATCCTTTCAGCCCTATGGTGCCTATTATCCACATGAATATCCGGTATTTCGAAATGGAAGACGGTACCCATTGGTTTGGAGGTGGAATAGACCTTACACCACATTACATTGTTCCTGAGGATGCCGTATATTTCCATCAACGCCTAAAGGAAACCTGTGATTTGTATGACCGAACGTATTACCCCAGATTTAAAAATTGGGCAGATGATTACTTTTTTCTAAAGCATCGTCAAGAAACCCGCGGAATAGGGGGAATATTTTACGATCGCCTTAGTCCTACCTCGGACCATCAATTTCAGGAAATCTTGGACTTTAGTCTTTCCTTGGGGAGATTATTCCCTGAAGTGTATTCCTTTTTTATGAAAAAGAATGCACTCCTACCTTTTGGACCTGAACAAAAGGCCTGGCAGGCACTCCGTCGTGGACGTTATGTGGAATTTAATTTGGTTTGGGATGCAGGGACCAAATTTGGCTTAGATACCAATGGCCGGACGGAAAGCATCCTCATGAGTATGCCTCCCCAGGCTGAATGGGCTTACCAACACGAACCACAGCCAGGAAGCCCAGAGGAATTTACGCAAACACACCTTAGAAAAGAAATCGATTGGCTTACTTACAACTCATGTTAAAGCACCTCAAAAATTGGGACGAGGAAGTCTTTCTTTGGTTAAATTCCTTTCACACGGAGGCCTTAGATCCAATTGTCTTGCAACTTACACAGACGATCACTTGGATCCCTTTATACCTCTTGCTCCTTTACCTAATTTACCGAAATGACCCCAAAAATAGTGCTTGGGTAATTGGAGGATTAATGTGTACCATTTTGCTAGCAGATCAATTGAGCTCTGGCTTAATGAAGCCTTATTTTGAACGGCTTAGACCCTGCCACGACCCTAGATGGGAGGGGTTATTACATCTTTATGGGCGATGCGGAGGATTGTATGGATTTGTCTCTTCCCATGCTGCAAACACCTTTGGATTGGCGACTTTTCTGACACTCAAGTTAGGAAAACAGCAAAAGGCGATTGCATGGTTGTTTCTCTATGCTCTCTTAGTTAGCTATACAAGGATTTACCTGGGAGTACACTATCCATTAGATGTGTTTTTTGGGGCATTTGTTGGAGTGCTTGCTGCCTATTTCTCTTGGCTATTAGTTGTAGTCTTAAAAAGAAAACTTATCCGAAAAATACTTAAATAAGGATGATGGTAAGCAACTTAGATCTTTCTTTCAAGGAAGCCTAAGTGGGTATTTCCCAACTATTTTCTTTCACATATTGGATTGTACCTTGAATTACTTGCAATGGAGAGCCTAAATTATTGTGGTACAATTGGCCAGTTCCCAAACCTTGAGGCAAACTTGGACGGTAGTGGGACGCAAGTTGTGAAATGGCATTGAGTCCAATAGAACTTTCTAAAGCAGAAGTCATCCACCAACCAATCCCCATACTTTCAGCCAGTTGAATCCATTCACGGGTTTCTACAATTCCTCCCAATAAGCTGGGCTTAAGGATGATAAATTGAGGTTTTATAAATTGCAATACTTTCTCCTTGTTGGACTGACCAATCAATTCCTCATCCAAAGCAATGGGAATGGGGCTTTGAAGTGCTAATTCACGCATCGTTTCCCACTGCCCTACGCGAATAGGTTGCTCGATACTATGCAGTTGACACTCCTGCAATTGCTCCAATTTAGAAAGTACTTCTGCCGTAGAAAAAGCACCGTTAGCATCTACCCGCAAAGTAAGTTCATGCGCATTTTTCTGTTGCCGAATGAAGTGAAGCAATTCAAGTTCCTGCTCAAAGTCAATTGCTCCAATTTTCATTTTCAAACAAGAAAACCCGGCACTCAACTTTTGGGTGATCTGCTGAAGCATAAATTCCTTCGTGCCCATCCAAATAAGACCATTGATTGGAATGGGTGTTCCTTGATCAAAAAAAGCATTGGCTAGTATCCGCTTTGTACCCCCATGTACTAAATCCAGAAGGGCAGTTTCTAATCCAAACCGAATAGACGGCAGGGAAAATGGGACCAATTCTTTTACCTGCTGAAGCGTGACATCCTCTTTTAAATCCCAGGACCTACTCCTCGCTTGAAGCAAAACGACACCTAATTGATTCTCAAAATCGGGTCCAAAATCTGGACTCAGTCCCGCTAAAGGAGCTGCTTCACCCCATCCTGTTTGATTTAAGTCCCCTTTTTCTTGCACTTTGATCCAATACACATCTCGAGTACGCAGCACCCCACGGGAAGTACCTGCCTCAAATTGAAAAAGAAGAGTTCTTTTGAAATACGAAAATTCAAGATTCCTAGATAAACTCATGAATGTGTAACCAAAAGTAGATGAAAAGGGTTAAACGAGTTGATTATATTTGCCGACCAAACGCCCAACTAATGGAAATTCAAAGCATTGATCTTAAAGACTACGAATATAATTTACCAGAAGAACGAATTGCTAAATTTCCCCTAGAAAAACGTGATAGCTCCCAACTATTAGAATACAAAAAGGGGGCAATTCACCATCGCCATTTTTTTAACCTCCCAGAACTTTTAGCTGCTGATAGCTTATTGGTTTACAACAATACCAAAGTGATTCCTGCTAGGCTGATTTTTCAAAGACAAACTGGTGCACGCATCGAAATATTTTTACTACACCCCATAGCACCTTCTCGGGTAATGACAGAAGTTATGACCTCTAAAAAACCGGTGATTTGGGAAACGCTTATTGGAAATCTCAAAAAATGGAAAGAGGCTGAGTCTCTTCAAGGTATAATTACAATTGGAGAACAAAAAATTGTACTTTCTGCCCGACTTGTAAACCAGGAACTGAAGCAGGTTGAATTTTCTTGGAATAATTCAGAAATCGCTTTTGTAGATTTGGTGGAATCCTGTGGGGAAACACCCCTTCCTCCTTATTTGAATAGAAAGGCACAAGAAGAGGATAAATCTCGTTACCAAACGGTCTATTCTGAAAAAGAAGGCGCAGTAGCTGCGCCCACTGCAGGACTACATTTTACGGAGGAAGTTTTTGCATCCTTACGAAAAAAAGGAATCAAAGAAGCAGCCTTGACCCTTCATGTGAGTGCAGGAACTTTTCAGCCAATCAAAGTAAAATCGGTCCAAGAGCATCCCATGCATAGTGAGCAAATGGAGATCAAAAAAGAAACCCTAGAAAAACTCCTCTCCCACTCAGGAAAGGTGATTGCAGTAGGCACTACCTCGGTGAGAACGCTAGAGAGTTTGTATTGGTTTGGGGTTCAATTGATTGAAAACCGAGGGAACCGATTTGAAATAGAAAAATTAACGCCCTATACCAAAAGGTACTTGCTTCCATCCCGAACGGAGGCGCTGCATGCAATTAAAAAAGATATGGAAAATCGTGGGTTAGACACCCTATTTGGAACTACTTCTATATTTATATTTCCTGGATATCAGTTCCAAATGGTTGATGGGGTAATCACTAATTTTCACCAACCAGGGTCCACCTTGATTCTATTAATTGCTGCCCTCGTCGGAAGAGATTGGAAAAAAATTTATCAGGAGGCACTAGATTCAAATTACCGATTCCTGAGCTACGGAGATAGTAGTTTGCTTTGGGTTTAGTCCCCCAAACTTCCTAATTTTCTTATTCCACTCAAAAGTTGGTGATAGAAAGTCCGTCCTACTGGTACAAGATCGTTGCCGACCTTCACTTCTTTGGTATTGATAGAAAGGATTTCTGAGACTTGAACGATGTAACTCTTGTGAATTCTTAAAAATTGATTTGGTGGAAGTACTGCTTCAAAATCTTTTAAAATATTTCTAACTGAAAATACTGCGCTTTTTGTGATTAAAGTGGTATAGTTTCCATCGCCTTTTAACCAAAGTACATCGTCAAACTTTACTTTTACCAAACTCCCCTCGTGACGCACAAATACTGCATCTTTCACCAATAGCTTCGGATCTTGGAAAAGGATTTTTTTATCGCTTTTCCCATTTCCATTTGTCTTTTTTAGTTCAAGGAGCTCTTTCATAGGCTAGGGTTTGGAGATGTAACTAACTGACATAAACTATTGTTTGAAAAAAAATTATTCTTTAGACTTTACCCCAAAGTTAATCTTGTCAAATCCAATAAATTCAAAACAAAAAATCCTTGAAGTGAGGGATTACTTCAAGGATTTTCTGTTAAACTCCCCTTATTTGAAAGGTGGTTAGCGCATTCTTTTGTATGCATTAATCAATCCATTGGTAGAGCTATCGTGGGAGTTTATAGGCTCATTACCAGTTAGTTCCGGTAAAATACTAGATGCCAAAACCTTCCCTAATTCCACTCCCCACTGGTCAAAGCTGAAAATATTCCAAATCATTCCTTGAGTAGCAATCTTATGTTCGTAAAGCGCAATCAATTGTCCTAAGGTATATGGTGTAATTTTCTTGACCAGGATAGAGTTGGTGGGTCTATTGCCTTCAAATACCCGATGTGGGGCTATGCGTTGAATTTCTTCTTGTGATTTGCCCGCCTTCTTCATTTCTTCTTCCACTGCTATTAGATTTTTTCCATTCATTAAGGCTTCAGTTTGTGCAAAAAAATTGGACAGTAACTTAATATGATGGTCACCTAATGGGTTATGTGATTGGGCTGGTGCGATAAAATCACAAGGGATGAGATGCGTACCTTGGTGGATCAATTGGTAAAAAGCATGTTGTCCATTGGTACCTGGCTCACCCCAGATGATTGGACCCGTAGAATAATTTACTTTTTTACCATCTCTACCTACATATTTTCCGTTACTTTCCATGTTGCCTTGTTGGAAATAAGCAGCAAAACGGTGTAGGTATTGATCGTATGGAAGAATTGCTTCGGAAGTAGCCCCTAAGAAATTGGTATTCCAAATTCCTATCAAGGCTAAAATCACAGGGATATTTTGATCCATTGGGCTGTTCCTAAAATGTCGATCCATCGAATGCGCTCCAGAAAGCAGTTCTTCAAACCGATCAAAACCAATTGCACAAGCAATTGGAAGTCCTATTGCCGACCATAGCGAGTACCTACCCCCTACCCAATCCCAGAATGTAAACATATTTTGAGGATCAATTCCAAACTCACTCACTAACTTAGAATTGGTAGAAAGAGCCACAAAGTGCTTGGCAATCGCATTTTCATCTTGGGCTTGCTCCATAAACCAAGATCGAGCAGAATGCGCATTAGTCATCGTTTCTTGTGTAGTAAAGGTTTTGGAAGCGATAAAGAAAAGCGTGGTTTCCGGATCTACTTGTTTTAAAGTTTCTGCAACATGGGTTCCATCCACATTCGACACGAAATACAGCTTCAAGTTGGGGTTTTGATAGGCTTTCAATGCTTCTGTCACCATTACTGGTCCGAGATCAGACCCTCCAATCCCAATATTGACAAGTGTTGTAATGGGCTTTCCGGTATAGCCTAGCCAAGTTCCTTGGTGAATCTGAGTCGAAAAGGCCTTCATTTGTGAAAGCACCTGATTGATCTCAGGCATTACATCCTTCCCATCCACCAAAATCGGGGAGTTGGAACGGTTTCGTAAAGCTGTGTGCAACACAGCACGATTTTCTGTTTGGTTGATTGCTTGACCCACAAACATGCTTTCGATCGCCTGTGGCAAAGCTGTTTCCTGTGCCAATTGAAGAAGGGCTTCAAACACATCATCTGGAAGACGGTTTTTTGAAAAGTCAACCAATAGCTCTTCAAATTGTAGGCTGTATTTTTCGAATCTATCTTTTTGATCAAAAAGTTCCGCGATGGTAAGGTGCTGATAGTTCTGCGATAGGTCAACTAGCTTACTCCAGGCTGTGGTGCTAGTAGGATTAATGGCTTGCATAGAATTGAAAGCAAATTAAAATGTGCTAAAATAGGTAAATACAACTGAAAGAATTAAGAGGGATAGGTAAGCGGTAAATTTTAAAATTTCTAAGGAAATAATCCATACCACTCCCTCGGGGAAGAGACAATTAATTGCCTTCTTTTGCTTTTGCTTTTCTTTTAAACCCCTTATTAAAGGGCCAAGTATATTCAAGCGCTTCCATCCCTTTGTTTAAGTTGTAAGAAGCTGAATCTGCATTTTCCAAAGTTTTTTTCAAAGATTTTGCAAAATCAGGATCATTCAAGAGCAGACCAAGGGAATTGTCAGAAGAGTTAAGCTTATCGGTAATCGTAGAAAATTCCTTCGACAAAACTTGAGCATTTTCCGATGTTTGTCGAAGTCCTTCTAGGGTAGCTTTTAAATCCGGTACAATGGAGGTATCAGTTACCAAATCATTGGCTAAAGTACCTTCCTGATTCAATTTATTGCTAAAATATGCCAGGTCAGCGAGCATTTTATTACTGTTTGTAGACGCTCTCTCCAGATTGCTCAAAATAATTCTGAAATTTACCCCTAGGGTAGAATCTGTCATTACCGCACCCACGATGCCCTCTCCAGCTGCAATTTTACCTGTAAGTACCTTCAAATCATTGGTGATATCTACTAAATTCTTGTTATTTTCTTGTAGTGTCTCCATCATTTTATCGGTATCCAAAGGCATGACCGCTTCCAAACGATCTCCTTCTTCTACCGAAGGATAATCTGTTGTACCTCCATAAATGACAATAATCTTATTACCAATCAAGCCATCTGAACTAATCGTTGCTTTGGAATTTTTGCGAATAAACTCAACCACTTTCTCTTCCACATTCATTTCCACTTCTACTTGAGAATCTCCGAAGAAGTTAATTTTTCGAACCGTCCCAATCTTAACTCCTGAAAACCAAATATTATTTCCTGGTTGAAGTCCACCAATGTCATCAAATACAGCAGTGACATGGATTGCTTTGACAAACTTTTTCTGCTGCCCTCCCAAGGTCATGATGCCTAGGACTAGTATAATAATCCCGATCAAGACAAACAGGCCTACTAGTATGGATCGTTTATTTTCTTGGTTCATGAGTTGATAAAATTATAATCGTAAAATGATTTGATTCGTTCATCGGTAGCATGAGGAAAAACTTCCTCAAAGGAGCCAATCGCATTAAATTGCCCCTCTAACAACACTGCCATCCGATCTCCTGTTTGCTTGGCACAAGAAAGATCATGTGTAATGACGATGGAAGT
>JAURGC010000071.1 GCA_030833985.1 Algoriphagus sp.
GGTAATCTATCCGAATTTTGACTTGGGAAAACCCCAAATTTTGGGCCTATAGCTCATTCGGTTAGAGCAACTGACTCATAATCAGTAGGTGCTTGGTTCGATTCCAAGTGGGCCCACTTATTTATCAAGCACTTACGAGATAAAAATTGTAGGTGCTTTTTTCATTTGCACACGATTTGCACAAAACTCACACCTTAGCTCCATCCAATTGCATTAGAAAGGACCCTTTTTGAAATTCGCTTTTACGAAGGCCCACGGTTATAGGTAAATAAGAATGAAGGTTTTTGTAGATTCAAACCGACAACTTCAGATATCCGATAGCATGAAGAAAATCATGGTAAAAAGAATCCAGTAGGCTCCTACTATTGCGTAGTAGAAATTGCAGAGAAGAACGAAATTAAAGGAGGAATTGTGAATTTGTTGAGAAAATAAAAGAAAGAAATAAGGCACTTTTTAGAGTTATAATATCTTTCAATAGTGATGGTGAACTTAAGAAATACACATTAGTTTATAACTTATTAATATCACCCTCCTCAAGCGGAGGGTTTTTCTTTTACATTTTTTTTCTCTATCTTAATTTTTTTGTTAACCATAAATCAATTTAACATGAAGCAAATAGCATCTTTACTATTATTTACATTGTTAATCTATTCTTGCCAACAGAGCAATATTGCAGAAAATAGTCCTGGAACTGGGATTATGTGGTTTAATGATAATTCTGATCATACTGAAATTATTATTGAAGGAATTCGACATTTTCAAAATATTGAATACGAAAAAGCATATGTGTGTTTTGAGAAAGCAGTTCAGTTAGATTCTTCTTTGTTTGCTCCTCATGTGATGCTTGCAAGTTTATCAAGACCAAATTCCCAACAACAGGAATATCATTATAAGATGGCAAAAGAATTAGTTCAAGATAAAAATGAAAATTCTAAAAGGTTTGTTTCCTTATTAGATATAAAAAGAGAAAACGGTAAAAGAAATATCCTAGGAAGAGGTGAAAAAACTAAAATCTGGGATGAAATGATTCAAGACGCACCTGACGGTCCTTTTATTCAATTTCAACATGCTTGGTCGCGAACGACAATCGAAGAGAGAATAGATGCTTTAGAAAATTTACTTCGTAAAAGAAAGGAAAGTGGAGAAACTAACAATGGTCATATTTTAAATGCTTTGGGATATAGTTACATGCAATCAGGTGAGCTAGACAAAGCAAAATCTTCTTTTGAGGAATACATAGAATCTTATCCAAATGGGTATAATCCACATGACTCAATGGGAGAGTTTTATTTTACCCAAAAAGATTATGAAAATGCAAAAATTTATTACAATAAAGCATTGGATGCCTATCCTTCTGCTATTTCCTCAATTCTAAAACTGCAAGAAATAAATACACTATCAGCTAAATAAAAAAATCATTCATTATTAAATTAGCCCTCCCTTTGGAGGGTTTTTTTTATCAAAATTCCACTATCGTAATAGTTTTATCAATGATGAATCAATTACAATAAAAAAATAGGTCGTAATACTTTCTTCTTTTGTGTTTTGATTATTGATTTCTTGCAATAGAACCCCAATATAAGTAAGAATGAAAAATTTAAATTGCTTTTAATTACTATGAAAGGAAATGTGGATTCCTTTAAAATTGAACCTTTTAACAAAAAATAAATAGTACTAAAATCAGATTTTCGTTTGATTTTGTGGTTTTATCCAATTTTTGTTTTGAAATAACCTATACTATTATAAACCTAGGTGATTTAAAACTTGAAAGTGGAATAATCCTACTTAATGCTAAATCTTCTTATATATCACGAGAGAAACTGAAAAAAGAGAACTTTAACCTAATCTTTGGATCCTCAGCATACCATGGAGACCATCATGGGCATGATTTCATCATCAATTAACAGGGTATAAATTCATTTATTCATATTTTTATTGCTAATCATTAATGCACATCTTTCAGACCATTTTTTTACGACTTAACATGAAAAATACTTCTCTTCCTAAAAGGCAAATTCTTATTCTTTGCCTTTCTTTTTCTTCAATAATTAATTCCATTGGTCAACAAATCCAAAAGGCAATTCCTCCAAATATAGTATGGATTGTATGCGAGGATTTATCCCCCCAACATCTGGAGACCTATGGAGGTACAGGAGGTAAAACCCCCTTTCTCAATGCGCTTGCCGCTGAATCTGTTCAATACAACCAAGTATTTGCCACAGCAGGGGTATGCGCTCCAAGCCGGGCTGCGATAATTACTGGAGCTTACCAAACCTCCATCGGCGCAATGCACATGCGTACCTTAGCTGCTTCTGCTGCTGCTCTTGATGCCTATCCACCTGATTTCAAAGGCTATTCCACCGTTCTTCCCGTAGGAATGAAGACCTATCCTGAGCTACTTCGTAGCGCAGGTTATTACACCAGCAACAACTCAAAGGAAGATTACCAATTTGAAAGCCCCGTAACCATGTGGGATGAAAGTGGTAGGAAGGCACACTACAGAAATAGATCCGATTCGACACAGCCCTTTTTCTCTATATTTAACTTCACGGTGAGCCATGAATCTCAAGTTTGGATGCGCGAACACGAGGAATTATTAGTTCGCCCAGAAGAAGTGTCCCTTCCACCAGTATATCCTGACGATTCACTTACACGCAGAGTTTTGGCACGATTTATTACAAATGCCATGCGGATGGATCAGCAAGTAGGTGAGGTACTTGCACAACTAAAGGAAGATGGGCTCTATGAAAATACAATTATTTTCTTTTTCTCAGATCATGGTGACGGCATGCCCTATTTCAAGCGAGAACTTTATGATCGGGGTCTGAGGACCCCTTTATTCGTAAAAGCTCCATTTCTTGAAGCTGGTAGCCAATCCAATGAGCTTATTAGCTTTGTGGATTTTGCCCCAACCTTACTTTCCCTTGCTGGAGTACCTATTCCTGAATCCATGCAAGGACAAGCATTTTTAGGTCAACAAAAATCAGACACTCCAAGACAATATAGTTTTGCCGCCCGAGATCGCATGGACTCCGAATACGACCGAGTAAGAGCTGTTTCCGATGGAAAATTCAAATACATTCGAAACTACATGCCCGGAAAGCCAAACTACCAAAATATAAAGTACAGACTTCAGAATCCACTGATGGTTCATCTGCTAGAGTTGAATTCAAAAGGGTTACTCAATGAAGATCAAGCTCGCTGGTTTGCTTCCACAAAACCTGCAGAAGAACTCTATGATACCAATGCTGATCCTTGGGAATTTAAAAATCTGGTTGGAAACCCTCTTTATGAGGAGAAATTGAATGAACTTCGGAAAGCTCACGAAGAATGGGTACTTACCTATGGAGATTTGGGAGCATTAGACGAAATGGAGATGGTACGGAATTGGTGGGGAGGAAAGGATAGTCCACCCATAACCTCCCCAGCAGAATCAACCTATGAAGGCGGAAAAATAAGTTTGAAATCATCCACTCCAGGCGCTTCGTTTGGGTATCGGAAATCAACAGATGAACCATGGAAGATTTATTCCAAGCCCTTTGCTGCCATTCCTGGAGAAACAATATTTGTCAATACCTACAGAATTGGGTATAAAGCAAGTGAAACGGTAATCCAGGTTAATTAACTGATTGCTAAAATCAGCACCCAACACCTATTTTACCAAATTTAGTTTCCCACTGACTTCAATTACCTCTGCTATTTTATTAAAAACAAGAGTTGGCACTTTAATCTTAAAGTCTTCGGTCCGTACTGTAAAATCGAAGGATACCAATATCTCCGTAGCTGTAGCAATAATGGAGCCCTTAACAGTAACAGGCTTGGTTACCCCATGAATGGTGAGGTTACCAGCTGCCGTCACCGAATAGGTGTCAGGCTTGTTGAAGTCTATGGCTTCCTTTATTTTACCTACAAACTTACCGGTAGGAAAACGCTCACTTTCTAAGTAATTCTCATTAAAGTGCTCCTGCATCAGCTTGTTGGGAAACTGGAAATCGGTGATTTTCATCTGTATCGCCAAGTCTCGGGAGTCCGCATTAAGAATAGCACCAGCCTTTTTGTTGATTGCCTCTATGTCGAGCGCAGGGGTTTTGGAAAAAAAAGACACCTCACCAACTGAAGTTCTGTACAAATTTTGACCAAAAGATAAACCAGCTCCTAGCAGAAAGAAGGTGAAAAAGAATAGAATCAATTTTTTCATTTGTGTGTATTTCTAGCGGCTTTATCCAGACTAAAGGTTCTGGCTATATTGAATCCATAAAAAATGTCCCCTTTTTCCCAAGCTCCTACGTTCTGTCCAATGAATTGCTTCTCAATCATTCCACGAGCATTGGTAAGATGAAACTGAAATACATGCCCACCCGTTTCAATATCTACTCCGAGTGAAAGCGCATTACGGTAGGGATATGAAAATCCTCCACTACCTCCATAGTCATCGTCTTCATCGTCCTCCAGTTCACGTAATGAATAATAATATTCCGCAGAAAGCGTAATTCGCTGGCTAATTTTGTACCTCCCTCCTGCCCCAAGCGAAACCAACTGGTTGGGAATACTTGGATCTTCCACCTTATTCACGTGAATCAACGTTGGCATCACCTGCAGCGAAAGTTTTTCAGTAAACTTGCGCGCCACCAATACTTGACTCCAGTAAGAATAGCGCTCGATATTGTTGGAAAACTTCATGGGCGAGCCCGACTCCATAATATACCCTGTAGGCATGGTATTAATACCCCAACCAGCCATAGCAGTAACTGTAATTGGAACCTTATTAGATTGGCGTAGAACTTTGTATTTGGAATACAAATCATACGTCTTTTCTAAGGAGCTTCTTCCCGCTCCCACAAGCCACCTGTCCGTCAGGCCATATTCAAGCCCTAGCCGAATTTTGGCTTCGTCTAACCCAAAGAAATTGGCGATGAAACCAGAATTTACTGCACCAAATCGGTGAGAAATCCAAAAGTTGAGGTGGTTTTTGGAGATGGTCTCTATGGTCTGCCCATTGATAAGTCGTGAAGCTTTGAAGGTCGCTATCGTATAGGTAGGTTCTTTGGATTGCTCCTCATCGAGCAGACTGAGTAGGTCTTCCTGTGCCAAAACATCCTTCCATGGACTATTCCCAAAGAAAAATAGTAAAAAAAGAAAACCTGCTGGAAGAAATCGTTGATTAAAGAATGTACTCATCATCAAACTGTAACTTTTAAGATCGTACCCTCTAATGTAGTCACGTAGGTTTTCAGCCCTCGAGACCCTGTAGAATTGAGTCCTTTTCCTGCGGTATCAAATCGTGCACCATGAGCCGAACAGTAAAATTCACCCGCATTAAATACTACCTGCCTTTTTCCCTCGTGGGAACATACTTGTGTCACGGCAGCAAAAGCGGTGGCACTCACTTTAGCAATAACGATTCCACTTACAATCACGTAATTCCCCACTGTATTGAGTTTGGAATAAGCTGAAGAACTGAGATCCAATAGCAACTCATTCCCTGTACCTCCTGAAGTTAAAGAAGGATCCATACTTTCATTGACACAACTAGTCAACGAAGATGCTGCACAATACACAGCAAAAAGTGAAGCTCCTTTAAGTCCAAGACTTTTAAGAAACTCCATGCGATTCATTTTTTCATTCATAAAGATATAAGTTGAAATAGAGTTCAAAAGTAAAATAGGCTCTTTAGAGGAATCATTAAGAGATTCTTAAGATTCACTTAAAATATTTACTTAGCTTTTTATTTAACTAATTTTAGAAGCACAAGTTAGATTGGATAGGTGAATTAGTTCATCCATTTACTCTTATCCTACCAAGGTAAAATTGAAATAAATTCGTTGTCAAGTCGCTTTAAATCTATTTTACTTTTAATCCTTTGTTCAAAAATCATTTTTTTGAATCAAGCTTTAAACAATCCATGGCTTACCTCTTGAGACAAATAAACCTAGGGAAATTGGGGGCAAAAAATCCCAACCATTGTACCAAATTGTACAACAAATAGTCCTACCACAGATAGTTACTATTTAAATGGTTTATTTGGTGAAATCTAGATTAAAATTTGAGCTAATTATAAATCCATTATTAGATTGAAAACCACTTTTCCCATTGATTATCCTTCCATATTGCGCAGTTTGGTTCAGATAACCTCCTTCTAATCGGAAGGATGGGTTAAATTTAAATCCAAACAAAATTCCAATTCTGTTTTGATCAAACACATTAGCGTTGACATTTTTCCCAAAACCTACAAATACCTCATCATAAATTGCCAAATAAGGGGTTTTATCATTTATTCCAGTCCCTTTCAATGGAATTTGAAGTCTAAACATATACCGCAATCGATGGACTAAAGGGAATTCTGATTCTTTAGTTGCCAAAGCATCCGAATATTTACCAACAAATCGTTGTTCCAGGAGATAGCGATGAGAAAAATCCACAATTCCAACCTTTTGCGAAAGTTGTGCCATCTGATAAATTCTATGTTCAGTATATTGTTTTCCAAACCCGTTTATGGGATATTCTCCATAAGGAAACGTCTCAATCCAACCGTAACCAGTTCGTAATTGAAGATTTGGGATTGGATTGTAATTAACGCCAACACGTAATAAACTTTGTTGCCAATCGGTGATCCAATTGTTTCTACGGAATTGATATTCAGAATGAATTCCTACTTTTTTTGAAATTTTAAAAGTACCAAAGTATGCATACCAACCAATTTTATTTGTTGTTGTAATTCGATTGTTTTGTGCAAATGATTGCAGTGGAGACAAGAAAAAAAATAGAATTACAGCAAAGATAAAGTTTCTACTAGTCATTATTTCGAATTTGAATGTTATGAATAAAGTTTAAAGTTGAAGAGAAACAATTCCAAGGGTTAGAAATTAATTCTCTTCAATTTTCTTTTTTGAACCTTTTTTTAAAATCTGCCTAGGATTTTGCCTTTCGAGCTGCCAATGCATGATTGGATACTGGAGTATGGTTTTCCAGCCCAATAATCTGTACCGTGCCCCCATTTTCAATGTATTCTTGCTCAAATCGATGTAAATTTTCCATCACGGAGTGATCCACCAGCTTGGTGCTCTTTAAATCAATAGTAACTTGAAATCCAGCAGGGATTTCCTCGAGCTTCCGCTTTATTCCTAGGTAATTGGAGAATATGGCCGCTTTATCAATTTCTACCAAGTACTGGTTACCATTAAAAGACACCAACGTTGGTGCTTTAAAAAATGAGGAAATAGGAGTTCCACTGGCAAGGTGAAGGATCATTTTCAAAACCACACCCGCTGCTATTCCTATCAACAAATCTTCTACAAGGGTAAAGACAATCGTAATCAAGAAAATTGCTAGTTGTTCCTTACCAATTTTAAAGGTGTGTATAAATTCCTTTGGGTGAGCCAATTTAATTCCTACTGTAATCAACATAGCTGCTAGGGCTGCATTAGGAATCATCTCGATTACTGGAGTAGCCACTAATACAAATACCAACAAAAATACCCCGTGAAAGAAATTTGCCCAACGCGTTTTTGCCCCTTGATTTACATTGGCAGAGCTTCTTGCAACCTCAGAAATCATTGGTAATCCACCTAAAAACGCACTGAAAGTATTTCCTATACCCACTGCAACAAGGTCTTTATTGGTATTTGATTTTCTTCGGTAAGGATCTACCAAATCAATGGCTTTTACTGTCAAAAGAGATTCTAAAGAACCAACTAAGGCAAACATGATGACGTATTTGATGAAAATACCAGTTTGGAATACCCCAGAAAAATCTGCATTCAAAGATAAGCTATCGAGTAAATTACCGATATGAAGCAACGCATAGGGAGGCTCAGAATGGGCAAAATCCATGGCTAATTCCGAAGGAATAGCAACAATTAAAACCATTAAAGGTGCAGGTATTTTTCCCAACACAAATCCCTTAAGGTAAGGCCATCCCAACATGATGGATAGACTATAAAACCCGATTAAAGTTGCTTTAGGGTCAAAATTGGCAATAAATTTAGGGATGGAAGTAATCATAGCAACAGTACTCAACCCCTTGTATAATTCTGGGTTAACGTCTAGTAATACTGGAATCTGCTTTACAATGATGATAATCCCTATAGCAGCAAGCATGCCGTGAATAGCAGAAAGTGGAAATACATCAACCAATTTTCCAAACTTGAACAAACCAAATACAACCTGGACTAAACCGGCAACAACCATGGCTCCAAGGGCAAGTTTCCAGCCTATTTCCCCTCCTCCAAAGGCAGCAACTGCCCCTGCAACAACCACAATTAATCCAGCAGCTGGACCTTTGATCGTCAATCGGGAACCAGAAATAACACTCACTAATACCCCTCCAATGATGGCGGTGACCAATCCCATGATGGGTGGGAAATCAGAGGCCTTCGCGATTCCCAAACTAAGAGGCATAGCCAATAAGAATACGACAAACCCAGCTGTAGCATCAGCAACGAAATTTTCTTTAAAACCAGCCCAACCATCTTTGGGTACTTGTAATTTTAGTGTTGTTTTCATATTATTTTGAAGGACTTTCATCCTCATTTAAAATTTTAAATTGATTTTTTTATAAACTATTTTACTTGTTTGTCTCTGGTGAAGAGGCAGAATGTAAAAGCGAACTGGATTTGGTTATACCTCCCAAGAAAAGTCGAGCATAGATTCTTACAGCTGCAACACCTTCCATTACAAATGCAAGTGCCGCGAGGAATGCGAGTACAAACTGATCCTCATGGATATGGCTAAAAAGTAAATCTTCCCCAATAAATGTGGGTGATATCGGAAATCCAATTAAGCCCAAAATTGCCAATAGGAAAAGAAAGGCTACCATTGGGTGCTGCCGCACAAGGCCTTGATACTCATACAAACCAAAATCTCCATGTTGTTGGGTCATCCAACCAATCAAGGCCCAACCTAAAGCTCCAAAGAAAATCACCCCACTTAGGTAGATCCCAATTTCAGCTCCTGCGAAATTTTCATTTTCAGCAATTGCTAAAACCATCCAAAAATGGTTCATCCATAACATCATCCAGGCCAAGCGAACTGACTTACGCTCTGTGAATGATTTCAAAACCATCAATAAGGCTAGAAATGCAAATAGTAAAGGTAAAATTTGGTGTAACCAATAAGGAAGTACATAACCCTGAACAAGTAAGTAAACCCCAATCCCATAGCTTGGAATAAAGTAAAGAAGTAGCGTACGATACCTCAGAAAATCAAGCCGGTGTCCTAGTTTTTTTAAGGGTCTGAAAATTATTCCCTGAATGAAACGGTCTAGATTCCACTCCTTTAAGCTCCAAACATAAACCGATAGGTATAATCGATTTTTCCAGGTGCTCCCACCCTGTTTTTTCTTAGGAACAAATCCATAAAATTGTTCCCGAATCAAATAGCTGACCACCGAAGGGGAAACAAGCAATTGATACGTTCTAAGAAAGGCATTTCCAGCAAAATGGACCAAAGCCAATAGTTCCAAACCAGCTGCAACCTCCAAAAACATTATTCCGATTTGAGTCAAAGAAGCATAGCCTATTTGAGTTTTCACAGAGGTTTGCACCCGGGCAATTGTAGTGGATACAATAGCTGTAATCAATCCAATAGCACCAATCAAAATGCGAACAAGTACCTGATTTTCCCAAAAAGGGTAACTTCTTAACAAAAGGAATACTCCCAAATGCACTGAAAGTGATCCATAGAAAATTGCAGAAGAAGGAGTTGGCCCTTCCATAGCACGTGGAAGCCAGGATGAAAATGGAAATTGAGCAGATTTGGCAGCTGCTGCCAGAAGAAGCATGAGCCCTATAAATAAAGCGATCCCTGAATGTCCCAGTTGCTGATCTACCACCCGTTGGGCATCGGTAAGATCCAAAAAGGTGACATTGGCGTGCCAAAGGTGATGGCTAGCCCACATCGCCAAAATCAATCCTACATCCCCAATTCTATAAATTGAAAATACTTTAATCGCGTTGCGGGAAGGAAGTAAATTTTTTCTATAAAAAGCTACCAACAGAAAGGAAGATAGCCCTAACACTTCCCAACCTACAAATAGAGTTTCGAAGTTACCAGAAAGAATAGTCAGGTTAAATCCCAAATAAAAGAAAAGGACGGTGTTAAAAAACCGCTTGTAACCAGGCTCACGGTGCAAGTAATACCTGCTATAAAAGGTAACCAAAAAGGTAAGTATTGCTCCTACTACAAGGTAAACCGCACTTATTCTATCAAAAAAGAAATCTATCAAAAACTCAAATTGGTCGTTTTTGAAAAGGAGAATTTCTTTGAGATTAAGATCCTTGCCACCTTGCAATATCCAAAATACCAGAAAAACCAAGGTACTCAAGAGGTTGATACCTGCAGTAAAAAAGGCAACCCTAGAAAGCCAAGTTTCTTTATTTTCTGGGACAGCCAAACTAATTAAAAAGCCGAGGAGTGGAATCCCAATCATCAGCTGAATCCAATTTGAAAGTTCCATTAGAGTGAATTGATTAAGTATACAGGGAGATTTTGTTGAGAGCTTAGCAGCTTATCTTGCAAGTGATCCAAGTGTTCCACAGTTGTCAAGGGAGAATAGACCACAAACTTATCATCCACCCATCGGAGGAAGTCACCAGAATTAGGATCAAGAACTACCAGGTGCACCCATGTATTGGAAACCCATTCCAACAAAGCGGGAACAGAGTTAATTACTTGATGAACCAATTCAGGAACCTGTTCCACCACCATAAGCAATCGAATAGGGTCGTGAATCTCTACCATTTGGTAAGGAAGACCTGTTCGAAGATCTCCATCCGCCCCATTCGCAACCCCTATTAAACCCATCACGTTATGTGGCAACTTAGTTCCAGCACCTAATTTGTCTGGATCCATTCGTGAGAAATAGTATTCCAGATTAATTCCTCCACAAACAGGAATTGCTGCAGATAGAATCCTAGTTAAGGACTTCCCTTCTGCATCCTTTCGGTAGTCATAGGAGTTAAGAAATGCCCTTCGGTCAAAAAACAAGCCTTTCAAGGTCGATTTTCGAGAAACTATACAAAGTGCATTGGTAGCATGGTTGTATTCCGGTCGAGGTTCAAAAAGAGAAAACGCCCTTTTTTTAACAGCATCATGTAGCCCACCGATAGATTTGTTTTTATCTAAAGTGTCAAAGCGACGCGAACGCTCTAACGAATTGATATCTAAGACACGAACAAACTTTTCTTGATTTTCAAGATGTAATTTCTTGTTTGCTTCAAGTAGAATCTCTTCATCAAAAAACAACAGTTCATCCTTCGTGGTATCGTGCAATCCTCCCAAAAATTGGGTTTCTGCAGGGATATCGATTCCTCTCGCTTTTAGCTGAACCCGTACTTCTGGGTAATTCGCCATACATGCAGCCACACGGGCATTCACTGAGCCAGGACGTCCACAACATGCTCCACAATCGTACCCTGCATAATGGGTATTGTTGATACTGGATGCACCATGCCCAATTAGGTATACCAAGGGAGAAAATCTTTCCACCAAGCCAATGCTTCTTAACAAGCCTTCGATGCGATCCACCATTTCCTCCACTTTAAATCCAACTTGAAGTCCATTTTCTTCTTCCCCTCGGTAGAGGATAGTTAGACTACCTTTGGGATCCATGTGGTTGAAACTGGATACTTCCAGCGCTGAAGAACTTGGACTTAGGACATTCCCTACAAGTCGTAAGGCGGACCAAAATCCGAGGGTATGGGCACGTAACCAACCTCTCACCAAAGAGTGATTATTTTGATGAAAGTGAACGTCCGAAGATAATTTCTTATGTTTCGCCGTTTCTTTAATCAAAAATTTAGGTGTGACTGGAGCAGGACAAGATTTAGTATAAAATTTTCCGTATTCAGGTTGAAAGTAAAATTCCACACTAAAAAAGCCAGGAGTCCCAAAGGTAGCACAATTCGGATCGATGTATTCTAAATGCCTGCGTGTACTACACTCGCGATCATCAATGCAAAAAAGTGCCTGAAAACTAGGAATGCTAATGCTGCCTTCGGTAGGTGCTACTGCTCGAATCCCTGCCAATACCTCATCATAATAACTCCATTCGTAAGCCTCTTGCCAGCATTGCCGAACCAAATCCAACTCTTCTATCAATTCAATTTCAAAAAGATTTCGAGTATCGTAGGAGAATTTTTGTCCAAGTGGAACCCACTTTTCACCAAATTTCTTATCCAAGGCATTTATTTCTAGCAGGCATTCCACCATAATAAAATCCTTCAAGGTAATCCCTTTGGAGTCCAACAAGGATTCAGGCTGTTCTTCAAGAACTGATACCATTCCCGACCAACCTGGGTGCGCAAATTGTTGATCAAATAGATACCAACCATACCCTCGTGGATCCCCAACAAGAATTTTCAAAAGAACCTCCAAATTTAAATTTGGATCCTGTAGAAGCTTCACCACTCTTTTGGAAGTGAAAATAGAAGAGTAGCTGTCTAATTGAAGTTGCCTAATGGAATCCAAAAAACCTTTAGCTTCCAAAGGAAAAGACCAAATGGAAATTCCCTGGTCTAGGTATGCTGATAATAGTCGGAAAAGAAAAGGATGGATTGTTTTATCTAGGTTAAAATGATAATCACTTCTCCAATGCGATCTAAATTGACCGATTTTTGGAGAAGTATACCTTTCTTGGGATTCATCCAGAAGCTTAACCAACCAAATATTTGCTTGGTCACCAAATTGATCTTCCAGTATTTTTTTCAGGATAGCTCCTTTTATCTTTCCCTCTCTATAAAGAGACCTATATTCAGTTAGAGAAAGAAAGCCCTTGTAACCAAATTGGTCACTTGCTTGCTTTAATCCCTGAAAAAAAGGGAGATGCTGATACGCGTGTAAAGTATTGTGGTGGACAAAGTCCTTGAGTGGAGCTTGGGCAGGGAGAAAATGCTTCAGTTCATGAAGAATTTGCTCCAAACCCATGACTCCTCCTTGAGCATGAAGATTCATAGCTAAGTGTTGCTAAGTTAAAAATTCCGTAAAAACAGCTATTATTCCCCGAAGCGATAACGGAGAAGATGCCAACAGGCTAAAAAATTAACTCAGGTGAATTTTCCAGGTATGATAAAAATCGTAAAGAGGAAGACTACTACCTCGAATTGCTTTATTTCCAAAAATAGTTAGAAACCCAGATAAAAGGTTTTTCTGAATAAATTTGTAAGAATGAAGCAATAAATCTTCTGAATTACTCTCGGGTTCAACTTCTTCTTTCTCTTCAACTTCAATACTAGAAAATAGTGCCTCAATCCCTTGGATGGAATCATGGGGTTGCTTTAGCTGCTCACCTGCTATGGAAGTGGAAACAGGTGTTTCTAATGCTATAAGTGTGGACCAGTCTAATGATACTACCTCTCCTGAACCTTGAACCGAAAGGAACAACCGTAAAAGCAGGGTAAACAAACTGGAAATAAAAATCATAGTACCACGAAAATCGATGCAAATTAGAGTTAATCAATTAAAAACAAAACTAATTTAAATGATATCGATAATTTTGA
>JAURGC010000192.1 GCA_030833985.1 Algoriphagus sp.
GACGCCAGTACTTCCAGCTGGCCCTTGCGGACCTGTTGCTCCCGTTAAGCCAGTTGCTCCCGTGGGTCCGGCAGGACCAGTTATTCCAATGGGTCCTTGAACTCCTGCCGCACCCGGTTGACCCTGAATACCTTGAGCACCAGCAGCTCCGGTGTCACCTTTATCTCCTTTTGGACCGGGTGTGCCATTGGCAGCAAATAAGGCATAAGGCACACTATTCAAGGCCATGACAAATGGTATGCTGTAGTTAGTTCCTCCAGTAGGATCGGTCTCAGTTTGGATCAGATAAGGCCCATTCGCCCAGTCAATGGTCGAAAAACTTCCTGAAAGCACCGTGCCTGTTCCTATTTCCAAGCTCACCAATCCATTTGCATTGGTAGTTTTGCGGTGGGTCTCTACATAGACAGAAGGTCCTGTGGTAGAACCCTTCAGCAAGGAGATTTTAATTCCCACGCCTGAGGAGGCCACTACCACGTTATTTCCATCACGGATGACAGATTGGTAGCTGATTTGTTGTGGCACTTGAGCCCATACCACCGTCACAGTTAGAAGGAATAGGATGGATAGAATTACCTTTTTCATTTTTATAATATTAAGTACCATATACCAAGTACAAAGTACCAAGAAGTCCTTGAGAGAGATTGCGGTTAAGTTCAATTTCACTACTTGGCCTGCCTGCCGCAGGCAGCTTCATGGTACCTGGTACTTGGTACATTATTTTATTTACGTATCAAATTCAACATCCCTCGTCTCATTTCTCTGGTTTCGAGAATTTCGATTACCCAGTAATAAGTCCCTATAGGCATTTCTTTGCCTTTGTAAGTACCATCCCAACGATCATCTGGATTCTCCGTGTAGAAAAGTGGAATGCCATCCTTTTCAAAGACAAATACGCGTACCCCTGCATATACGCGCAGGTCGGGCACACCCCATGTTTCATTGGCCCTATCACCATTGGGTGAGAAAGTATTCGTGATCACTAGCGCTTCAAATTCAGGTCGAGTCCGGGTAATATCAAAAAATTTGTCTAGTGTATTGCCATCACGGTCAGTGACACGCGCCACAATACTGAAGATGGACTTACCTGGAGCAGGTTTTTCACTGTTCCAGTAAAGGATATTATTCTGAATTTCAAAGTAGCTGTTATCGTAGCCATCCCCATTCAGGCTCACCACGTGGATATTATCTATCGCGTCATTGACCAAAAAAGCGCCCACATTGATGAAAAAGTTTGTCTTGCTGGCCTCAAAGCTGTTGTTGCTAAGGGTTAACCCTAGTGGCGGAGCTTTAGGAAGTACCTGGACTTTGATCTGCGCACGTACGAGATTCAAATTCCTAATGTATTTAGGAAGGCTTAGTGCACCAAAAAGGGTGTAAGTTCCCCGAGCAAAAAGATTTAAGGTGGACTTATCCCAGGTAACCCCCACTTGAAAGGATTGCCCCTCAGTGAGCACTATGGTAACTTTGCTAGGAAGAATTGGGGCCTTGGACCAGTTGGTCTGGACTAGAGATGGCTCAGTTGCGGATTTTACTTGTACGAGTTCGTAGCGCTGTTGCACGCCCTGGGTTTTAGTACCTGTTCCCACGCTATGCGAACCGTAAGCCACTTGACCGATACTTACAGCCACTGAGCCAGTGCTTGAACTCCCGTCCCCACCAGCAGTATGCACCGAATGCTGCCCTTGAACTAAAAAGGGAGAAAAAATCAATGAAAAATAAAAGCAAAAACTCGAAAAGCGAATCCAGATCATTAAGGAGAGAACTAATTAAACTTTAAAACTTTATAGAAAGTAAGCCCTATATCTGAACCATTGACTTAATTTTTAAATGTAAACAACCTTTTGAATTAGTAGTATATCAAATGATTAAATATTAACAATAATTTTTATCCCCGGAAGCAGGCCCATCTGATTTAATGGTCAGTAACAACTCCTTATAGCTTCCAGACAAACCCCAATCTTTAGGGTAACCCATTTCATTACCCGGTTGGACATTTTCTATTCTCAAATGCTTGATGTGTGCTGAATCGGATGACTCTCCCCTGTAACTATTCCTTTTATAAAAGTTAAACACTACTACTTTGGAAATAAAAAATAGGACATCTACCCTCAATCAGATTGGGGACGATACAAGTTGGAGGGTACTGGATGTAATAGAACTCTTTCCTACCAGCTAAAAAAAAAAATCTAAAAATAGAGTTAGCCTACAAATCAATCAATCTGAAAAGCCACCTCATTTCGGCGGTTGATTAGATCCCAAGGAGCATTGTAGCCCATAAAAAGTAGGGGGCCCTTGATACGAATGTTATTTTCTTGCAGGACTTGGGTCAAAATTTGTGCATGTTTTGCAATTTTTTCATCAGAACTGAATCCGCCAAAACGCAAGACGGCTAACCTCATGGAATCTTGGATCACTAATGAAACGGCCGCTGAATTGGGTGCAGGAAGCTCCGCTAGTTGGTATTGGCTGGGCATCACAAAAGACATAGACGCTTCTTTGTCTGACAAGTTCATGATCACGGGTGAAGTCATGGCTATCTTTTGTTTGTGTTCATTCCCGCCAAAAATATAGTTAGCCACCACACCGAACCCTTTATTCCCATTGGAATCAAACCGACTGCTTCCTAATTTGGTTTGGGCCAAAATTAGCTGGGGATACTCCCTGATCTCTACTTCCCCAACCATTTTGATGAGCTTGTAGTTGGGCGTCTCAATGCCTTTAAACCGAAAGGAGAAAAAAAGTAGGACTCCTAAAATAAGTACGCTACCGATGACCCAAATACTTGCTTGCATACAGACTAAAACTACACCAAAGAAAAAAAGTTCGAAATGTGAGCCCTCCCAGATGTATGCTATTCCAAGCTCCACAATCGATTCCGTAATTTCCCACTAACCATTCGAAACTTAACTAGGGAATTCTATATAAATTAAACCGATGAAACTACCGGAAATCTCCCGAAGAACATTTTTACAACAAGCAACTTACGCAGCGGTGGGGACAACTCTTCTACCTAGTCTAGGGATGCGACTACCACAAATGGGCCCACTTAAATTTGGACTTGTCACTTATGAATGGGGGAAAAATTGGGACCTTCCTACGCTAATAGCCAACTGTGAAAAAACAAATGTTCTTGGTGTAGAACTTAGAACCCAGCACCAGCATGGGGTAGAGGTCTCCCTTTCCAAGATCCAAAGAGAAGAAGTGAAAAAACGCTTCCAAGACAGCCCTGTAACCTGCCTAGGATATGGAAGTAATTTTGAATACCATAGTCCAGATCCCGCCGTTCTTCAAGA
>JAURGC010000023.1 GCA_030833985.1 Algoriphagus sp.
CATTGGTTTCATCGAAACTGAGAAGGCCTGCAAAAAGTCAAACGAGCCAGGAGACCTGCCTTAATCATTGATTCTGAGCTTTCGGAGGAAAAGCAGGTAGAAGCGTACAATGCCGTTACCCCAGGTTGGGTAAGGGCTGGTTTTCATTTCTATTTTTTCCTTCCCAGCCGGATTCGACTAGACTTACTAATCGAAGCCCAATGACGTTTGCCCTCTGGTGTGTATTTGTACTTCCTTTTACCTCGCCCCAAGATACAATGGAGCTGGCTGAAGTGGCCGTTCATGCCGAAGTCTTGGATCGTTTTGCTGCAGGGAAAACACGCTTGACTTATGAAAAATCTACCCTAGCCAGCTATTCAGCCCGCTCACTAGGTGATTTACTGCAAGAGATGACTCCGATTTTTGTTCGTCACTATGGAGCAGGCATGTTGGCTTCTCCATCTTTTCGTGGTACCTCTCCAGGACACACTGCCATTTTCTGGAATGGGATACCCATCAACAGCATTTCACTGGGGCAATCCGACCTTAGTATTCTCCCAGTACAGGGGATTGATCGGGTGGAGGTGCAATTAGGAAGTGCTGGAGCACTTTTTGGAAATGAGGCCATAGGCGGATCGGTGCATCTCAGCACTGATCTTCAAAAGCAGGAGGGCTTTGGCGGGGATTTTAGCCAGACAATAGGAAGCTTCGGCCACTACCAAACTTCTTTTGTTGGTAGCTATGGGAAGCCTAAGCTCCGTTTTCAAAGCAAAGTTTATAATCAGAATCAATCCAATAACTTTCGCTATCGGGATATTTCACGAGCAGGTGCCCCCTGGGAGCTACAAGATCATGCGGTCTTCAAGCAGCGAGGTGTCCTCCAAGATGTTTGGTGGCGAGTCAATTCCCATGCACTTACCAAAGCCTCCTTTTGGTGGAATCAAGCGCAACGCGAAATTCAGCCCCTGATAGGAGGAAGTACTCGGGATACACAGGCCGACGAAAGCTTCCGTGCAGTGATAGACTATCGATACCAAAAGAAGTCGGCGGTATGGAAATTCAAGGCAGCCTGGGTGGCGGATCAATTGCAGTTTAACGCAGAAGAAAATCAAACGAGCCAAGGCCTACTAGGGCTCGATTGGGAACTCCCATCAGCTGGGAATTGGGCAATTCGAGCAGGTGCTCGAGGAACTTGGTTGAATGCCAAACTTAGCGCTTACACTACTACAGAACAGCGCTGGGAAGCTTACCAGAGTCTAGGTTGGCAAGAGGGAAAGCGTATTTCGGTTTCAATCAATCTTCGCCAATTGGCTTATCCCAATGAAATCGTTCCCTTTCTACCTGGTCTAGGTTTGGACTGGCAGCTTTTTGAAAATAGCCGAACTAGTATTCACTTCAAAACAGCTTTTGGACTAGGACTGAAGGTGCCTACGCTCAACGATCGCTACTGGAAACCAGGAGGAAATCCGAATCTTCGACCTGAGAAAAGCCAAAATGGAGAATTGGGTTTCCAAATCAAACAGTCAGGGACTTTCTCTTGGTTTCAACGCTTGACTTATTACCGAATGCAGGTGGACGATTGGATCCTTTGGCTACCAAAAGGAACCTTATGGACCCCAGAAAATATCCGAGAGGTACACAATCAAGGGCTGGAATACCATGGCGAGAGTTCTTGGACTACGGGCCACTGGAACTGGGAAGCCCATCTAGCTTACACTTATTCTAGTGCACGTGATTTAACTCAAGAAGGAACCCAGCAATTGCCCTACAGCCCCAAGCACCAAGGAAATGCTGGACTGCAGTTGAAAAAAGGATATGTTGCCTTTGACTTATCAGGCTTTTATGTGGGGCCGCGAAATATCGCTTTGGGAAATTCACGAATACTGGAAGGCTTTTCGCTTGTCAACTTGGGACTTACGTATTCCGGTGCTAAGTGGAAATCACTGCAAATTCCGCTTCGTGTTCAAGTTCTTAATGTATTCAATCAATCCTACCAAGTACTTTACCTACGGGCCATGCCTGGACGATCTTACCAATTAAATCTTACACTTTCCCTATGATTCAATTCAGCAAGTCCATCCTGCTATTGTTCCTCCTGGCACTGGCTTTTTCAGCCTGCGACCCAACTACTAATGAGCGCCCACTTGGGGTATACGATACCGGAATTTTGATCATGAATGAAGGGTCTTTTGGGGCCAATGATGGAGAGGTAATTCACCTAGACCCAAATTTAGGAACGCTTACTCCCTCGGTATTTGAAAATGCCAATTCACGGCCTTTTGCGGGGCTCTTGGAGGACCTGGTATTAGAAGAAAACCGGCTGTATTTGGTGGCGAATACAGGCAAGGTTGAGGTAGTTCAACCTGGAGATTTTAATTCGATTGGAGTAGTGGAAAAGGATTTAGACCAGCCCCGATCGGTTGTTACTGCACGTGGCAAATTGTTTATCTCCGATTATGGGCCTTACGATGCTAATTACAATACGCCATCTTCCTATGTGGCTGTGGTGCAAGGCTTGGACGGCGGTGTAGTGAAGAAAAAAATTCCCGTTTCCAGCAAGCCCGAAGACCTCTATGCCTTTGGATCCTATGTCTTTGTAGCGGGTTCGGAAGGCAATAAAGTGGAGGTGTTGGATGCCAATTCAGAACTAACTTTCAAAACCTTGGATATGCCAGGTCAACCGGTTCAGTTTTTCGAACTGAACGGAGACCTCTGGGTATTTTGCCACGATGACCAAAAAGTCTATTTCGTTTCCATCTCCAAAAGTGGATTGAGCCAACAGGAAACAAGCACCTTTCCTATAGCTCAGGCTACAGGACGGATCGCAAAAGGGGATGCCGATACCTTTTATGTGTTGACAAGTTCGGGATGGCCGGACTACCAAGATGGGATATCTGTGGTATCTGTTGGCTCTGGCACGCTGATTCCAGATTGGAAAAAAGGTACAGGCTTCTATGGAATCGGCTACGACCCCGATCGACAAGAAGTCTACTTGGCTAATGCCAAGGGATTCCAAGGCAATGGAGAGGTAATAATCTACCAAAAATCAGGTGCAGAAGTCAACAAACTAACAGTTGGCCGAGGACCTTCTGGATTTCTATTCCGTTAATTTTTTTTCACGCGGATTTAATATAAAAAGAGCATAGCTTTATAAGCTAATGAATAAGGAGGTGATTAACCAAGGAGTTGGTTGAAATTCAATTCAATAAGCAGTGTTTAAGGAGCCTTCAGCCTTGAACATCCCTACCTCACCTGATAACTTTGGGTAAAAGGCTGCCCATTAGGCGCCACTCCCTCCAAAACCAATCGCCCACTAAATTTCTCTAAATAAGGGCCTAGTGTCTTCGGGTCTTTTGCTGGCATCTCGTTGATGTGAGTAATCACAAATCCCTCCCTAAAACCGAGGTTACTCAAATACCCATTGGTCAGTGATACAATCTTTACCCCATAAGTGAGTTTGAGTCGATCTTTATCGATAGCATTGATAGACTCTAGACGAGCACCGAGGACTTCCGAACTGTAAAATTCTCGCTTGCTGATGCCTGTGCCCCCTTCTAGGTTTTGAAGTGTCAATAGCGTAGTGGTGGACTTACCGGAGCGCTGGTAACTAATATTCACTTGATCTCCTGGATAGTAATAGGATAGAGCTTCTTCAAAACTTCCTTTTCCTGTAATTTTCCAATCTCCAATTTGTGTGATCAAGTCATTGGTTTTTAGGCCTGCTTTCTCTGCGGCCCCAGTTTTAAGGACTCGAGTAACAACTACTCCGTCCAAACTATTCAAGGACATTTCTTTTGCTAATTCAGGAGTGATTTCGGTGACTTCGACCCCAGGAATAGCCTTTTGTACTTCCCCATATTGGATTAGGTCATTGGCTACTTTCACAGCCACATCTACGGGTACAGCAAATCCATATCCAGTGTAAGAACCCGTGCGAGAGAGGATAGCAGTGTTGATACCCACTAATTCACCGCGCACATTCACCAATGCTCCACCTGAGTTGCCTGGATTAATCGGGGCATCGGTTTGGATAAAACTTTCCAACGGAAAATCACCTCCCAGGATATTAATTTGACGCTCCTTCGCTGAGACGATGCCAGCAGTGACGGTAGAGGTAAGATTAAAGGGGTTGCCTACAGCAAGGACCCATTCTCCGATTTGGAGAGCTCGACTAGATCCTAATTTGATTTCGGGCAAATTTTGCGCTTCGATTTTCAATACGGCTATGTCAGTATTTTTGTCCGTTCCTACCAACTTAGCCTTGTAGGTTTGTTTTTGATGGACCACCTCCAAGGTCTCTGCTCCATCAATGACGTGGGCATTGGTGAGGATGTAACCGTCTTTGGTGAAAATCACTCCTGAGCCTGTACTCACCTGTTGATTCGGTGTAGTCCCAAAAAAGTAATCAAACATGCTGTAGCGTCGGTAATCCGTGCCACTGAAGTTTTTAATAAATACCACAGATCCCGTACTACTTTGGGAGGCTTCCACAAAAGATTCAGTGGATAGCCCCAATCCTGCACTTGAAATGGTAGAAAATTGTGCAGGTACATTTCTTTCTTGCGAAGGAAGGATGGAAGTTTCTGGACTTGAAAATAAGGTGGTCCATAAGGCAGCACCGGCAAGACCTGCTAGAAAGGGAATTCCGATAGATTGGATTTTGGAGTGAAGCATATCCGTATTTTATTTTTGGTACAAACGAGTGATCCTTAGTTTACTACTACTGTTTTCAGAAATTTTCACAAAAAAAATCCAGACAAAAATTAGCCCAAATGCTAAAATCTGACGAGATGTACCTATAAATTCAGTCCAATTGGTAATTTTGTCAGTTCATTCCCCAACCTTCTTCTTCGAACTGGGTTTTAATTTTTCTAGCATTACCTAAATGACATCAATCAAGCGTGTAGCACTTCTGGGAAGTACAGGGAGTATTGGAACCCAGACTTTGGATGTCATTCGTCAGCATCCTGAAAAGTTTAGTGTAGAAGTTCTTACCGCCCAAAATAACGCCGACTTATTGATTCAGCAAGCCTTGGAGTTTGTGCCCAACGCCGTGGTTATCGGGAATGAGGCTAAATATACCCTAGTAAAGGAAGCTCTGGCATCTGCTCCAATCAAAGTCTTTTCAGGTCAAAAAGCAATCGCTCAAGTTGTGGAAATGGAGACCATTGACGTGGTGTTGACTGCGCTGGTCGGATATTCTGGCTTGATTCCTACTGTAAATGCTATCCGGGCAGGTAAGCAGATTGCGTTAGCAAATAAGGAGACATTGGTCGTGGCAGGGGAGTTGATTACCGCCCTTGCCAAGCAGTATGGAGTCAATATTTATCCAATAGATTCCGAGCATTCCGCCATTTTCCAATGTCTAGTGGGTGAATTCCACAACCCCATCGAAAAAATTATCCTCACCGCTTCTGGCGGGCCATTTCGGGGAAAAGATCGTGCCTACCTGAAGACGGTTACCCGAGAGCAGGCGCTCAAGCATCCCAACTGGGATATGGGTGCAAAAATCACCATTGATTCTGCTTCCTTGATGAATAAGGGCTTGGAGGTCATCGAAGCTAAATGGCTTTTTGGACTTAAGAAAGACCAGATTGAGGTGGTAGTGCATCCCCAAAGTATTGTACATTCATTGGTTCAATTTGAAGATGGATCTATCAAAGGGCAACTCGGCTTGCCCGATATGCGTATTCCCATTCAATTTGCACTGAGTTACCCAGATCGCTTGAAGAGTAACCTAGAGCGTTTTAACTTTGCCAACTACCCACAGTTGACCTTTGAACAACCTGATTTGAAGACATTCCGAAACCTGCAACTCGCCTACGATGCCCTTGCGACCGGAGGAAATGCGCCTTGTGTGTTGAATGCAGCCAACGAAATTGCGGTGGCTGCCTTTCTCAACCAGCACGTAGGCTTTTTAGAAATGTCCGATTTGATCGAAGAAACCTTAACCCGATCTGAGTTTGTTGCCCGTCCTCAGTTAGAGGACTACATCGAAACCGATCGTAGAGCTAGAGAATTCACAGAAAATTTACTTAAGTCAAAAAACTAAATGGAAACCTTAATTATGGTGGGCCAGCTTCTCCTAGGATTGTCAATCCTCGTGGGATTGCATGAGTTGGGCCACTTACTTACCGCCAAGCTATTTGGCATGCGTGTAGAAAAATTCTCCATCGGATTTCCTCCAAAAATCGCAGGATTTCAATGGGGTGAAACCGAATATTCTATCGGTGCCATTCCTCTTGGGGGATTTGTGAAGATATCAGGAATGGTGGATGAATCCATGGATACCGCTCAGTTGGCCTCCGAACCCCAGCCTTGGGAGTTTCGTGCCAAGCCAGCCTGGCAGCGTCTGATTGTTATGTTGGGAGGAATTATCGTCAATGTGATTACCGGGATTATTATTTTTGTTACGCTGGTGTATTCCAACGGGGAAACTTACTATTCTCGAGATCAAGTCATTGAAAATGGAATCGCAGTTTACGAATATGGGGAAGCCATTGGTTTAAAGACGGGTGATAAGATACTGGATATCAATGGACAACCTTACCAAAGCATCGGTGAGTTGAGTAGCGGCTCTGCCCTGTTGAGTGAAAACGGGTACTACAGCGTTGATCGTCAGGGAGAACAAATTAAAGTAAAAATCCCTAAAGGATTTATCAATAGCTTCAACTCAGAGGAAGCCTTCAGTAAATTTATTACTGTACGCCTTCCATTTGAAATAGGGGAAGTTGATCCAGGTTCTGGTGCTGAAAAAGTGGGTATTGCAGTTGGAGATCAGATACTTGCAATAAACGGAATTCCAATCACCTATTTTGACGAGATGCAAACTGCTTTAAAGCAGGTAAAAAATCAATCTGTATCCTTGGTTCGTCGACGTGGAGCTCAATTGGATACGTTAGTTGTTCCTGTATCGGAAGAAGCCAGGATTGGCATATCGATTAATCCACTAGTAGAACCTGTACGGAAAGAATATGGGTTTATGGAATCCCTTTCCCGTGGTACTTCCAAAGCCTTTGGAGCGGTGATTGTGAATGCAAAAGCCTTGGGTAAAATGTTTACCGGCGAGGTGTCTACTAAAAACGTGAGTGGGCCAATAGGGATGGCTAAAATATATGGAGCCCAATGGGATTGGATAAAATTTTGGAGTATTACGGGTTTGATATCTATGATCTTAGCTTTCATGAATTTATTGCCCATACCTGCCTTGGATGGAGGACATGTGGTTTTTTTACTTTATGAAATGGTATCTGGCCGTGCACCCTCTGATAAGTTTTTGGAAAATGCTCAGAAGGCTGGGATGGTTATCCTGCTGGGTTTGATGGTATTTGCTATCGGAAACGATATTCTTAAACTAATCTTCTAGTTTGGCTGTCAATTTGGCCAACTCTAGATTTGGCACTTCAATTGAATTGTTAGGAAGAACTTGGGTCTAGCCCGAGTTCTTCCTTTATTTTAATTATATACTGACAGTACGCTGTCAATCTGTCTATATGAGCCAATTCGAAAATTCTTTATTCCATAATTTAATGAACGGCGAGTTTGCCGCAGAAGGTGACCTGATTCAGCTAATCACGGATGAAGAAGACGAGATTAGTTCCAAGGAAGCCTATGGCGAAGAGATTCCTATTCTATCCGTTCGCAATACGGTTTTATTCCCTGGGGTGGTCATTCCCATTACTGTCGGACGCCAGCGCTCGATACGATTGGTGAAAAAAGCACAAAAAGGAAATAAATATATTGGGGTGTGTGCTCAGATTCAGCCAAATCAAGACGATCCAAGCTGGGAAGACTTGTATCAAGTTGGTACTTTGGCCAAAATCATCAAGATGATTGTGCTCCCCGATGGAAATACCACCATCATCATTCAGGGTAAAAAACGCTTTGGAATCCGTGAACAGGTTACTGACGATCCCTATTTCATCGCCAAAGTGGACTATTTAGAAGAAAATTTCCCCAAAAATTCCAAGAAAATTAAGGCATTGGAAGAGTCGCTTAAGGAAGCAGCGATTAAAATTCTTCACCTCAACCCCGAGATACCCAGGGAAGCACAGGTTGCTTTGGATAACATTGATAATACGGCATTTTTGACTCATTTTTTATCCTCCAACATCAATGCGCCGGTAGAGGCCAAGCAGCGCCTTTTGGAAATCAATGATGGGATTGAGCGTGCTACCTTGTTGCTGGAGTTTATGATGAAAGACATCCAAATGCTGGAGTTGAAGTCAGAAATCCATAAAAAAGTACATACTGATATCGATCAGCAGCAGCGGGATTATTTTCTACGCCAGCAGATGCGGGTTCTTCAAACCGAACTTGGAGAAGAGGGGCCTGAAAAAGAAGTAGAGGACCTTCGTGCCAAAGGAGAATTAAAAGCCTGGCCCGAAGAGGTGAAGAGGCATTTTGAGAAGGAGTTGGACAAAATATTACGGATCAACCCTTCTTCAGCGGAATATCCCATCGCACTGAATTATGCAGAAACCTTGGTGGAATTGCCATGGAATGAATTTACTCAGGATAATTTTGACCTGAAGCATGCCCGTGCAATTTTGGATGCAGACCACTTTGGATTGGAAAAAGTCAAGGACCGTATCATTGAATACTTAGCCGTATTGAAATTGAAAAATGACCTCAAAGGTCCAATTCTTTGTTTGTATGGCCCTCCGGGGGTAGGTAAAACCTCCCTTGGAAAATCCATTGCCTCGGCTTTAGGTAGAAAATATATTCGCATGTCCCTAGGAGGCTTGCATGATGAAGCAGAAATCCGTGGCCACCGCAAAACTTATGTAGGCGCAATGCCAGGTAAGGTGCTTCAAAACATGAAAAAGGTCAAAATCTCTAATCCTGTTTTTGTATTGGATGAGATTGACAAACTTTCCTCCGATTTCCGAGGGGATCCCTCTTCGGCTTTCTTGGAAGTGCTAGATCCAGAGCAAAACTATGCATTCCTAGACAACTACATCGAGGTAGAATATGACTTGAGTAAGGTGCTTTTTATCGCTACTGCCAACTCTTTGGATTCCATTCAGCCTGCTTTGCGGGATCGTATGGAAATCATCGAGGTGACGGGTTATACTCAAGAGGAAAAATTGGAAATCGCTAAGCGGCACTTGGTGCCCAAGCAGCGTATCGAACATGGGTTAAAACCACGGGAGATCACCTTTGAAAAAGCAGCACTGCAGAAACTGATTGAAGAATATACCCGTGAGTCCGGCGTTAGAAGCTTGGAAAGGGTAATCGGAAAGGTGGTTCGCAATATTGCCAAATCCATAGCTATGGAGGAGGAGTACGAGTCAAAAATAACTCCTGAGGCAGTTCGTAAGATCTTGGGTGCTCCGATTTTTGACAAGGAAATCTACCAGGACAACAGCATTGCTGGGGTGGTGACCGGCTTGGCTTGGACAAGTGTTGGTGGCGAAATTCTATTTATTGAATCTAGTTTGAGCAGGGGTAAAGGCAAATTGACCCTTTCGGGTCAGTTGGGTGAGGTAATGAAGGAATCTGCCATGACGGCTCTTTCTTATTTGAAGTCCAAGGCCGAACAATTGGGGATTGACCACCGTGTCTTTGAGCAGTACGACTTGCACATTCACGTGCCAGCAGGGGCTGTTCCCAAGGATGGTCCTTCAGCAGGTATCACCATGCTGACTGCCATGGCATCGGTGTACACCCAAAGAAAAGTAAAAGCAAGGGTAGCTATGACTGGGGAGATCAGTTTGATTGGTAAAGTGATGCCGGTAGGTGGGATTAAAGAAAAGATTTTGGCGGCCAAGCGTGCAGGTATCAAAGAGATAATCCTTTGCCATAAGAATAAGCGTGATATTGAAGAAATTGACGCACACTACCTGAAAGGCATTCAATTCCACTTCGTGACCCAAGTGGATGAGGTGTTGGAGCTAGCTTTAACGGCTACAAAAGTGGTTCGCCCACTTCAATTTAGTTTCAGTACAGAAATCAAGCCCTCTGCTTAAATAGGTCTAGGCGTTTTGTAAAACCACCAGAACAACGAATTTTAAGATTAGTTTCAACCTATGCAAATACCTCTCTCCCTTACTCCTAGACAAATCGTTACAGAACTTGATAAGTACATCATTGGTCAGCAAGATGCCAAGCGCAATGTAGCCATTGCTTTGAGAAACCGTATTCGGCGCATGTTAGTGACTTCTGATATTCAAAAAGACATTGTGCCTAATAATATTTTACTTATTGGGAGCACTGGGGTTGGGAAAACCGAGATTGCACGTCGTTTAGCTAAAATTGCTAATGCACCCTTCACCAAGGTAGAAGCATCCAAGTTTACAGAGGTAGGTTATGTGGGGCGCGACGTGGAGAGCATGGTACGGGATTTGGTAGAGCAGAGTGTGCAACTAGTACGTGAAACCAAAAAAGAGGAAGTGAAGGTAAAGGCTGCAGAGGCCGTGGAGGAAGTTTTATTGGATATTTTGATTCCTCCGGTAAAAGGAATGGGATTTGCTAGTAGTAATTCCTTTCCTACTGAGGGAAGTTCGGTTACTTCTACGGATGAGGAACTGAATGAACGCACCAGGGATCGTTTTCGTGAGAAACTTCGCCTAGGCGAATTGGAGGATCGTAAAATAGAAATTCAAGTCAAAGCTGCAGCACCTGTGGGAATTGGCATGGTAGGCAATGGCATGATGGATGATGCAAGCATGGCGGGTCTCCAAGATATGATTTCTGGAATGATGCCCAAAAAGACTAAAAAGCGTAAACTTTCTATTGCGGAGGCTCGAAAAGTCCTGTTGGAAGAAGAGGTTTCCAAATTAATTGATTTTGATGAGGTCAAGGAAGAGGCTATCCGACTTGCAGAAAATAACGGGATTATCTTCATCGATGAGATTGATAAAATTGCTTCCAAATCTGGAAAAGGGGGAGGTGGACCCGATGTCAGCCGTGAAGGAGTACAGCGTGATTTACTTCCTATTGTAGAGGGCTCCTCCGTCACCACCAAGTATGGGGTAATCCATACCGATCATGTGCTTTTTATTGCTGCTGGTGCTTTTCATGTAAGCAAGCCTTCCGATTTGATTCCTGAATTGCAGGGAAGATTCCCCATCCGAGTGGAATTGCAATCGCTTACCAAAGAAGATTTTACGCGCATCCTGAAAGAGCCAAAAAATGCCTTAACCAAGCAATACCAAGCCCTATTTGAGGCGGAGGAAGTTTATCTGGATTTTACAGAGGATTCCATAGACGAGATTGCGAGTCTGGCCTTTCTGATCAACCAGGAAGTAGAAAATATTGGTGCGCGTAGACTCCACACCGTGATGAGCCACTTGCTCAACGATTTCCTTTTTGAGGTTCCGGACTTGATTGGGCCAAATTCCAAGATTCTGATTACCAAGGAAATGGTACAAGAGCGGTTAAGTACTTTGGTGAAAAATAGGGACTTATCGCAGTATATTCTTTAAATCCGTAACCAAACTATGAATACGGCGGTCTTTTTGACAGGGCATAGTAGGGGGTTGGGAAGAGCAATCCTGGATCATTATTTAGCTCAAGATAAGGTAGTGGTTTACGGGTTTTCACGGAACAAACTTCATTTGAGTCATCCAAACTTTCAGGAATGGGAGGTGGATTTTACCAACCTTGCTGATATAGAGAAAAAAGTGGGCACTATTTTTTCAAGGGTAAAAGCAGATCGTTACCTCTTGATCAACAATGCTGGCTGGATTGGAGAAATCAAACCTGTAGGAAAGCTGAAGTCACAAGGGATGCAAGCTGCAATCCATCTCAATTTATTGGCTCCCATGCTATTGACCAATTCGTTTGTGGATGCATTTCGGGAAGTCCCCGGGCAAAAAATCATCTGTAACTTGAGTTCTGGTGCTGCTTATTCCCCAGTTTCGGGATGGGCTGCCTATTGCAGTAGTAAGGCAGGATTAGATATGTTTGCTAAGGTGGCAGACGAAGACCTTCGGCCATTTGGATTTCGAGTTTTTTCTATTGCCCCAGGAAAGGTAGACACAGCAATGCAAGCTGAAATTAGAGAGGCGAAAGTAGAAGATTTCCCGTCGTTGGAGCGGTTTAAAAGCTATTTTCAGCAAGGAGAATTGGCGGATACCAAAGCAGTGGCTACTCAATTGGCGTACGTCTTGAGTCATCCGTCGGAGTTTCCAGAAGTGGTACAGGATGTTCGTCGTCTTTAATGCTTTTTGGGGTAATCTATCCAAAAATAACTGCTGGTACCTTTGTTCATTTCTCTCCAATGTGGTGTGGACAGTGAAAATGCAAATTGCCCAGCGGTGGGTAGGTTGTCTAGGTTGACACCTAACAAATTAATCAGTTCAGTAAGCCCAGGGTTATGACCTATCACAGCCATGGTTTGTATGTGGTCCGATTGGGAATGAATAAACTGGAGTAAATGATTTGCCGAAGCATGGTAAAGAGATTTATCCCAGAAGATTTTTTCTTTAGGATACCCAATTACTTCGGCGGTAATGCTAGCCGTTTGCCTAGCTCTTTTGGCAGTGGAGGAGCAGATTAGGTCTATGTCAATCCCTCTTTTTTTAAGTGAATTAGCCATGTTGGGGGCATCATGCAGCCCTCTATCAGCTAGTGGGCGCTCATAGTCATCCAGCCAAGGATTTTCCCAAGAGGATTTGGCGTGTCTAATCAAAATTATTTTTTTCATTTCCAGATAAAAAAACGATTATTTTGTTTTTTTTAATCGAATAGTTACATTTATCCCTCTTTCAATTCCAATTTATCACAATTTATTATGTTTACCGGGACAGTAAAATTTTACAATGAAGCCAAGGGATTCGGATTTATCGTCGATGACGAAACCCAAAACGACGTGTTTTTGCACGCTACAGGCTTAGTAGACAAAGTTGCTCAAAACGACAAAGTTACTTACGAAGTTAAGGAGGGTAAAAAAGGACCCAACGCAATCAACGTGAAAAAGGCCTAAGGTTCAAGTTCTTAGCTTGAGTCAATCAATCCTCCAAAGAAAAATTGGAGGATTTTTTTTGTGTGTTTATCAGCTAGTTTCTGTAAGTGATTTGTATGCTAAATAAGAAATTTTGAAACTAACAACACACGTTTTCGAACTTCAATATATTTATTTTGTAAATAAACTATTGGTAAAAATTACAGTTAATTCTTGTTAATTGCGCTTACTTTTTGGTGAAATCGGCGTTAGAATTGCTGTTAATAAAAAATGTTTATAGGTTAAAAAGCGATAAAAAAATGAGTAAAAAACAATTCTTTCTTGGGGTCCTAGTGGCCGCTTTGGTAGGTGGAATCGTGGCAGTAGCGGGAGTAGGTTTTTTAGCTAGACCGCAGAATGCCGGTACCTTTGATGACAAACAGAAAACAAGTTTCGTCAACCTTTTAGGGGGAGACAATTTTACAGTTCCTGACGGGATCAACTTCATAGCCTCAGCTGAGTTGGTAACTCCTGCAGTGGTACATGTGAAAAGCCAAGTGTCTTATTCCCCTCGCTCACGTACACAGAGGGATCCGTTTCAAGAGTTTTTCGGTTTTCCTCAGCCGGAAGCAGAGCCAAGAAATCCAGGAGCAGATATGCCGATTAGTTCAGGTTCTGGGGTAATTATTTCACCAGATGGATACATTGTCACCAACAATCACGTGATTGAAGGGGCTACGCGGGTGGATATTTCCTTGGATAACAACAAGCGCTATGAAGCCACTGTGGTAGGAACAGATCCTACTACTGATTTGGCCTTATTGAAAATTGAAGGTGAAAATTTACCCTACATCAAGTTTGGAGATTCAGATCAAACCAAAATTGGAGAATGGGTCCTTGCTGTTGGTAATCCTTTTGACCTTAACTCTACTGTTACTGCCGGTATCATTTCTGCTAAGGCGAGAAATATTGGTATTCTTCGTGGGGTGGAAAATAACCTACAGATTGAATCCTTCCTCCAAACCGATGCTGTAGTCAATCCTGGAAACTCTGGGGGTGCTTTGGTTAATTTGGCAGGGGAATTAATCGGGATCAATACGGCTATTGCTTCCAGGACGGGTACATTTAATGGGTATTCATTTGCTGTCCCTAGTTCCTTAGTGAAAAAAGTAATGGATGACTTATTGAATCACGGAGCAGTGCAACGTGGACTCCTTGGTGTGCAAATTCAGGATGTCAGCCCTGAGTTAGCAGATTTTTTAGGGAAGAAATTCCCTGTTGAACAAGGGGTCTATGTGGGTGGAGTAAATGATAATTCTGCTGGAAAAGAAGCTGGAATTAAAGAGGGAGATATCATCGTAGGAATTGATGGTAAGTCGGTAAATAGTGTGGCTAACCTGCAGGAATTGGTTGCTAGAAAGCGACCAGGGGATCAAGTGGAAGTGAGTTACCTTAGAGAAGGAAAAGCCCAAAAGGTAACTGCTACCCTCAAAAATTTCTCTGGTGATACCAAAATTGTCAAGAAGGAAGTACCTAAAATTTTGTCTTTTGAGGGGCTTCAATTGGAGGATGTCAGGGAGCAAACTAAGGAACAACTGAAAATTTCTGGAGGTGCGGTGATTAAGTCCAATGCCAATGAATCTTGGAGAGCAGCTGGTGCTCGGAATGGATTTATTATCACTTCGGTGATTTCAGACAAGGGCCGAAAGCGGGTAGGTAGCGCGCAAGAAATGATTGACTTCTTGGAAGATTCCAAAGGAGAAGAAATAGTGATTTTGGGAATGTTCCCGGATGGTACGGAATACTATTTTGAAATCAAACCAGAGTAAGTCATTTACATGCAAATTGAAACAAAAAAAAACCGGATTTCTCCGGTTTTTTTTTGTTTCTGAATTTGCTTACTTTTTACTTTTCAAACCCAAAATCACTATGAAAAAAATACTTAGTTATTCCCTGCTTTACCTTGGTTTAGGAGTTTCAGTTTTTGCACAAACAATTAGTTCAGCAGGAAATAGCCCTATTTCTGGAATTTCAAAAGACCGAATCGCCAAGGTGGATGAAATGCTGGAGGAAGCTATTCAGTCGGGGCAGGTTCCAGGTTTGGTAGCAATGATTGTCAAAGATGGAAAGGTTGTTTACCATTCAGCCAAAGGGTTTGCTGATGTAGGCGAGGGAAAAAAAATGGAAAAAAACTCCATCTTCCGGATTGCTTCTCAAACGAAAGCAATCACTTCGACGGCCATTTTACTCTTGTATGAGGAGGGTAAAATTCGCTTGGACGATCCCATTTCCAAGTACATTCCAGAATTTGCCAATCCTCAGGTTTTGGTTTCTTTTCGCTATGCAGACAGCAGTTACACAAGCAAGCCAAGTACTAAGGTCATCACGATACGGCACCTGCTCACCCATACTTCAGGTCTTGGCTATGGGGTGATTGATGGGGATGAGCGTATAAAAATGATCTATCACAAAGCAGGTGTGGTGGATTTGTTTACTACGGAGAATGTCACCATTGGTGAAAGTGTGAGGCGGTTAGCCAAATTGCCGTTGCACCACGAGCCAGGCACCAAGTACACCTACAGCGAAGGGTTAGATGTGTTGGGGTATTTGGTGGAGATTGTCTCTGGGAAGCCATTTGATGTGTTCTTGAAAGAGCGAATTTTTGATCCACTTGGGATGAATGACACACGTTTTTATCTCAATGAAGCACAAGGGACTCGGTTAGTGGATGTGCATACCTACCAGGGAGGGAATTGGATTACTTATCCAACCACCTTTTATGATCCTGATTACCCTAAAACGGGTGCAAAATCGTTCTTTTCTGGAGGTGCTGGCTTATCCAGCACAACTGAGGATTATGCCAAATTTTTGCAAATGTACCTCAATGGAGGAATTTACAATGGATTCCGCCTGTTGAGTCCGGTTACTATTGCCATGGCTATGCATAATCAGGTGGGTGATCTTTGGAATTGGGATCGGTATTATGGCTTGGCTTTTGGTGTAGTAAACGATCGGGGGGAAGCCTTGGGAGGGATGGGATCCAAAGGTACTTTTGACTGGGGAGGGTACTTCAACACCCAATATTTTGCTGATCCCAATCATAAGATCATTGGATTGATTTTTAAGCAAACTTCTGGTGCTGGCAATGGAGACCAGACTGGCTGGAAGTTTAGACAAATGGTCTTTAGTTCAGTGGAATAAAAATAAATTGAACGAATAAAAAACCCTAGTCTTCCTTACCAGAGAAGGCTAGGGTTTTTTATGCCAAATACATTTTTAAGGGTCGATAATCCACTTTTTCACCTGGGAAAAAGTTAGAAGTTTATTTAAGGAAGCTATGGTCTTTTGGTAGAATTCTGTCGACGAAGAACGGGAGTAATCCCAACCTAGTTTACGCCCTGGTTTAATTGCGGATAATTATTTTTTTCATAATAAAAAATATAAATTTTTGCTAAAAATATAGGTTTATACCTTTTTTATTAATAAATTTATTATTGGCTTAACTTTAAAAGCAGTTTCGTTTTCGCTGCAATTTTTATTTTTAAAAGTTATAAATCACCACTAAATAGCTGTTTGCCGATCAGCAGTGTACTAAATCTATGGACGAAATAAAAAACCAGGGTGTTACTCAATTTAAGCGTGAAGTAGTAGATAAATACACTATCTACAATAGTTTGTTTGCGGCTCTTCCTTATTCTGGTGTGGCGAATGTAGGAGCATTACTTCCCATCCTATTGCAGGCCTGTGAAAAAGGATACGCTAAGGATTGGTCTCCCAATGAGATTATTGATTATTTTTTCACGCAGCACACGTCAGTGGAAAAGGAGCAAGAAAAGCTGGATCACCTTTTTAAATACGTGCAATACATCGAACGACAAGTTGTATTGTTTGACGCTATTGAAGATGCCGCTTTTGACAGGGTTCATGATTTTTCAGGAAATGGTACTTTTAAATCCCTGCTCAGAGATGCTCGGGTTTTGAATAGTGATACCCAGCTTCAATCCAAGATGGAGCGCTTCAAACTTCGACTCGTCCTCACTGCGCATCCTACTCAATTTTATCCAGCGAATGTTTTAGGTATAATTCATGATTTGGGGGATGCCATTGGGAAAAATGAGTTCAATACGATCAGCCAATTTATTCAGCAATTGGGCCTGACTCCGTTCTTTAATAAAAAACAGCCGACTCCAGCCCTAGAAGCGGTCAATTTAATGTGGTACTTGGAGCATGTATTCTATCAATCTATTGGTGCGATTTACTCCAAGTTGGTCACTGAAGTTTTTGATGGATCGTACGAAGGAGCCAATAATTTTATTGAGTTGGGATTTTGGCCAGGGGGAGATCGAGATGGCAATCCGTTTGTCAATGCTGAAACAACCCTTTTTGTGGCCAAATCGCTCCGAACAAGTATTATCACCTGTTACTACCGCGATGTTAGGAAACTAAAACGAAAGTTGACTTTCTCAAAAGTGGATGTTTTGGTAAATGAGTTGGAAGCAAAATTATTTGAAAATGTATTTCGACCTGATCAGGCCGTACCGATAGCATCGGCCGAAATACTTGAGCAACTTGAACAAATAAGGGAGCTAGTACAGGCGTCCAATTATTCTCTTTACTTGCCGGCCCTCGATAGTTTTATCCATAAAGTGAGATTATTTGGAACTCATTTTGCCTTCTTGGATATTCGTCAAGACAGTAGAATCCACCACCAAGTACTGGAAGATATCCATCACACCCTTGTTAAAAAAACAGGGACAGGACTTTTTCCTTCCAACTATTCAAAACTTAGTGTTAGCGAACAAATTGAGCTTTTGGAGACGCTTGAGGGGAATTTAGACCCTTCTGATTTTTCAGAGCCGCTTACAAGAGACACAATTGAGACCTTTTACGCGATAAAGAAAGTACAAGATCTCAATGGGTTGGCAGCTTGTCATCGCTACATCATTAGCAATGCGCAATCGACCTTGCATGTCGTGGAGTTAATGACCTTGTTCAGGCTATGTGGTTGGGAGCGGTCACTTTCCTCAATAGATATAATCCCCTTGTTTGAAACGATTACCGATTTGGAAAATGCTGAAGAAATCATGCAAGTTCTTTATAGTAGTTCGGCATATCGCCATCATTTGGAGCAGCGCCAATTGAAGCAAACCATCATGCTTGGTTTTAGCGATGGCACTAAAGATGGAGGGTATCTGCAAGCAAATTGGAGTATTTACAAAGCAAAAGAACGACTTACATCCCTTTCGAGAAAGAATGGGGTAGAGGTTTTGTTTTTTGATGGACGTGGGGGCCCTCCATCCCGAGGAGGGGGAAAAACTCATCAATTTTACGAGTCCTTGGGTGATACAATTGAAAAGGAAGAAATTCAATTGACTATTCAGGGCCAAACAATTACCTCTAATTTTGGCACTGTACAGTCAGCGGCATTTAATGTAGAGCAACTCCTTACCGCAGGGATTAGCAATGAAATTTTCGCAAGTACACGCACACCACTTAGTGATAGGAATAGGGAAATTCTGGATGAATTGAGTCATATCAGTTACGAGACCTATCAAAAGTTAAAAAATCATCCCCAGTTTTTGCCTTACTTGCAGAAATTTAGTCCGCTCAACTATTATGGGAAAAGTAATATTGGAAGTAGGCCAACCAAAAGAGGAGGTGTAAGTGAGCTTAGATTTTCAGACCTCCGTGCTATTCCCTTTGTTGGAAGCTGGAGCCAACTAAAGCAAAATGTGCCCGGATTTTTTGGTTTTGGAACTGCTTTGTCTAAGCTAAAGGAGCGAGGACTTTGGGAGGAAGTAGTCTCTTTGTATCAATCCAATGCCTTCTTTCGAACTTTGGTAGACAACAGCAGTATGAGTATGGTGAAGTCTAATTTTTCCATTACGCGTTACATCGCAAAAGATCCTGAATTCAGTGGATTTAGGCAGCTGATTCAAGAAGAATTTGATCTTACCAAACGCCTCTACTTGGAACTGACCCAAGAAAAGAGCTTGATGGAAAAAGATCCATTAGGGAAACAATCGATTGTCCTTAGAGAAAGAATTGTGCTTCCTTTACTGACCATCCAACACTATGCACTAACTAAATTACACGACACAGAAGCTGATCCTGCCTTAAAGGATGCCTATGCAAAGTTGGTGACTAGGAGTATGTTTGGTGTGATAAATGCTGCTAGGAATTCTGCTTAGGTTGATTGGAGATTTCAATTAAAAACTTTCAATCCTTACTTCACTTGCCTGTGTTTAGAAGACTACCTTGGTGAGTATGTACAGAACTGGCAGATTTCATGTAATTTTGCCACATGAGTAAGCAAAGAGAAGAATTAGAACACCGACTTCGGCTACGAAATATAAAACTCTCAGATTACGAGGATATCCGAGAGATCATGGTCTCTATTTACAAAAACCAAGGGGGGGCTTGGACTAAGGCAGAGTTGAAAAATCAACTCCGTATGTTTCCAGAAGGGCAGATTTGTATTGAAGACAACGGGAAAGTCATTGCGGCTGCGTTGAGTATTATCGTAGACTATTACAAGTTTGGAGATAATCATACCTATCACGAGATCACCGGTTACGGAAAATTTGACACCCATGATCCCAATGGAGACACTTTGTATGCGACCGATATTTTTGTGCATTTTGAATACCGAGGCATGCGCTTGGGTCGTCGACTCTACGATGCTCGAAAAGAACTTTGTGAAAACCTAAATCTCCGTTCCATCATCGCAGGAGGGCGTATTCCAGGTTACTCTAAGTATGCCGATGAAATGACCCCAAGGAAGTACATAGACTTGGTAAAAAACCGAGAGATTTTTGATCCTGTTCTTTCCTTTCAGCTTGCTAATGAATTTCACGTCCGAAAAGTAATTACCAAATACCTTCCTGAGGACACTGACTCACGAGCCTATGCTACCTTGTTGGAATGGATCAATATCTACTACGAGAAGGAAGAAAAACTCATCGGTAATAAAAAATCCATTGTCAGGCTGGGCTTGGTTCAGTGGAAAATGCGCCGCTTCTCCAACGTGGATGATTTAATGCAACAAGTGGAATTTTATGTGGACACGGTTTCAGGATACAAATCGGATTTTTGTTTGCTCCCCGAATTTTTCAATGCCCCCATGTTGGCTGAGTTCAACGACATGGATGCCTCAGAAGCAATCCGAAACTTGGCAGATTACACCACAGAAATTGTGAATAGGATGTCTGATCTTGCCGTTTCTTACAACGTAAATATTATTGCTGGCTCCATGCCTGAGTACGATGGAAAAAAACTACGGAATGTAAGCTACCTCTGTCGTCGTGATGGAACCCAGGACAAGCAATACAAATTACACATCACTCCAGACGAGGCAGCCTATTGGGGTTTGCAAGGAGGTAATGGCATCAACGTCTTTGAAACCGATGCTGGAAGAATTGGAATTCTGATTTGTTACGACGTGGAATTCCCTGAACTGGGACGAATTTTGGCGGAGCAGGAGATGGATATTTTATTTGTTCCTTTCTGGACAGATACCAAAAATGCCTTTTTGCGTGTCAACATTTGTGCAAAAGCTAGAGCCATTGAAAACGAATGTTATGTGGCCATCACCGGGTCTGTGGGTAACCTGCCTAAGGTAGAAAACATGGATATTCAATATTCTCAAGCGGCAATTTTCTCTCCTTCGGATTTTTCTTTCCCCCACGATGCCACAGTAGCCATGGCTGCAGAAAATGCAGAAACAACTATTGTAGCTGATGTGGATCTTGATTTATTGACCAAACAGCGCAAAGCAGGATCTGTGCGTAACCTAGAGCAGCGAAGGCTGGATCTCTACTCAATCCAATGGAAACAGAAAAAATAATTGAACAGTACTTGCAGCATGTGTCTGCAGCTGTATTGGAGAAAGCAAAAGGAATAAAAGTCCTGATCACTGATGTCGATGGAGTTCTTACCGATGGTGGGATTCTCTATGACAACGAGGGAATGGAATTTAAAAAGTACAACGTGAAGGATGGCTTGATTGTCCAGCACCTTAAAAGGGCTGGGTTTTTGGTTGGTGCTATCACGGGAAGAGCTTCCCAAGTGGTGGAAAACCGTTGTGAAGAGCTTCGTTTTGACTTTCATTACCATGGGGTTAAGGACAAGTTGAAAAAATTGACTGAACTTATGGAAACCATGGAGTTGGACTTAGAGGAGGTAGCTTATATCGGAGATGACTTGATTGACCTCCCGGTTTTGACCCGAGTAGGGCTAGCGATAGCTCCTGCAGATGCGCTTCCCTATGTGCGTGCAGCTGTAGCCTATGTATCCCCATTTGATGGAGGTAAAGGCGTTTTTCGTGAGGTAGGAGACCTACTGCTACATGCCAAGGGGCAACTTGTACCCTTGGTGGACAACTTAGTTAAAAAAGAAGGATGAATAGAACGACCAAACCCATGAACATCCGAGAAGGAATAGTCTTGGGGTCCGATAAACCTGTACTATTTTCTGGACCTTGTGCCGTAGAAAGCTTTGATATCTGTATGGAAATCGGGAGTAAGGTAAAAGCTTGGGCTGACCAACATGGGTTTTCCTATGTATTCAAAGCTTCTTTTGATAAGGCAAACCGAACCTCATCTTCCTCCTTTCGAAGTATCGGTATGGATGCCTCTTTGGAAGTGTTGCAGCGAGTTGGGAAAGCGTTAAATGTACCCTTGGTTACGGATATCCATGAAAGTTATCAGGCTGCTGAGGTGGCTGAAGTAGTTGATGTATTGCAGATTCCAGCTTTTCTTTGCCGACAAACGGACCTCCTTCTTGCTGCAGCAGCCACAGGAAAAGCTGTAAAAATCAAGAGAGGACAGTTTATGGCTCCTGAAGACATGGCCTATGCGGTTAATAAGGTTCGTAGTGCTGGAAATGAAAATGTTTGTTTGACTGAACGTGGATTTTCTCTGGGCTACCACAACCTTGTCGTAGACATGAGAGGTCTGCCCATCATGCGTCAGTTTGCTCCTGTGGTATTTGACATCACCCACTCGGTGCAGCAGCCCGGAGGAATGGGTGGAAGCAGTGGCGGGCAGCGAGAGTTTGCACCGATTTTGGCTAGAGCTGCTGCGGCAACAGGCATTGATGGTTTCTTTATTGAAACACACCCCGAGCCTAGCAAAGCGCTCAGCGACGGACCAAATTTGATACCTTTGCACCGCATGGGTGCCTTCCTGGAGATGCTGAAAGCTTCCTGGGAGCTAGGAAGAAAATACCAAGATTTTAAGGTAGAGTAATTTTAGAAGGAACCTTAACTAAGACAAACTGTTAATTTAAGTAGTTGACCTGTAAGGATTTGATTTTTTGTTTAATTTTTATTGTTTATAAATTAAACAAAAAATAAAATTCTTCTGTTTCTATACCAATGAAAGTATCTATTTTTAGAAAAGAGCATTTTAACGCTGCCCACAGACTCTTCAATCCGACTTGGTCTGATGAAAAGAACGAAGCCGTTTTTGGTAAGTGCAACAATCCCAATTACCACGGTCACAACTACAACTTGACTGTTCAATTGATAGGAGAAATTGACCCTGATACAGGATATGTATTTGATACTAAGGTGCTAAGCGACCTGATTAAAACACATGTCCTAAATAAATTTGACCACAAAAACTTAAACTTAGATACCGTTGAATTCAAAACCCTCAATCCATCTACTGAAAATCTTGCAGTAGTCATCTGGAATATCTTGAGGGAGCAAATTGATCGGAAATACGAACTAATCGTACGACTCTATGAAACAGAAAGAAACTATGTTGAATACAATGGGAATTAATGGCTTGAGTGCCTCTTTGGAGGATCTTGGGGATGAGCACGTAGGAACATCTTTTGAAACGCCTTTGAGAGATGATGCGTTTAAGATGGACGATGAGCTTAAAGTGGAGCTAATCGAAAAGCATTTCAAAGAGATTATGCACATCTTGGGGCTTGACCTCAGTGATGATAGTTTGAAAGGCACTCCCCACCGCGTAGCTAAAATGTATGTAAAGGAAGTGTTTGCAGGGCTCAATCCTAAAAATAAGCCTGAACCCAAGCTTTTTGAAAACAAGTACAAGTACAAAGAAATGTTGGTCGAGAAAGATATCACCTTCTTTTCTCATTGTGAGCATCATTTTGTACCCATCTCTGGTAAAGCCCATGTAGCATATATTTCCAATGGAAATGTAATCGGTCTTTCAAAAATCAATCGGATCGTGCAATATTTTTCCAAGAGACCCCAGGTTCAAGAGCGGTTGACGATGCAAATTGGCAACGAGCTTAAAGAAGTTTTGGGTACCGAAGATGTAGCGGTAATCATGGATGCTTACCACATGTGCGTGAGTTCTAGAGGCATTAACGATACCAATAGTTCAACGGTGACCTCTTTTTACTCTGGAAAATTTGAATCGGACGAACAAAGTCGAAATGAGTTTTTGAAGTACTTAAGTCTTAAGAAATAAAGAACATACTTTTTGTATGCATTCCAAGTAAATTAAGTAAAGCTAAGCCAACTAAAAACCCTGTTACCAACAGGGTTTTTTTATGGCTTTGCAAAACATTTTTGTTCCAAATAGATTTAACAAAAAACACCGAAACCATGAGGGGAAAGAACATCGTACTTGTAGGAGGTAACTCCGGTATAGGCAAGGCAGTTGCCGAAAAGTTAACGGCACAAGGAGCCACACTTTTTATGTATTCAAAAAGTGGAGATGGAACCACTAGATTGGATTTTTCGACTGATTTTGAAGAAATTCCAGGCTTACCCGAAGTCATTGATGGGCTGGTGTATTGCCCTGGAACCATCAATCTTAAGCCTTTCCATCGAATTTCCATCGAAGACTTCAAACAGGAAATGGAGGTGAATTTTTATGGCGCCGTTCGGCTTCTTCAAGCTTGTTTGAAAGGCTTAAAAAAATCAACTTCTCCAGCAGTGGTGCTTTATAGTACGGTGGCAGTACAAACTGGCATGGGATTTCATTCCGGAATTTCCTCAGCCAAAGGTGCCATTGAGGGGCTGACCCGTTCCTTGGCAGCAGAATGGGCACCTAGTAAAATCCGAGTCAATGCAATTGCGCCTTCGCTTACAGAGACGCCTCTTGCTGGAGCTTTGCTCTCTACCCCTGAGAAAAAAGAGGCGTCTGATAAAAGACATCCCTTGGGCCGAGTAGGCCATCCCGAGGACATTGCGGCTGCTACCCTATTTTTGTTGTCCAGTGAAGCAGCATGGATGACAGGACAAATCCTGCATATAGATGGAGGAATGTCACATTTAAAATAATTTTAAACAATTTTATATATTTAGTTGTATTTTATTAGGGTACGGTCCCGAGAAGAAGTTTTGTGCATATGAAGACACCTCCTGAATCATTTCTACTTTTTAAAGAAGAACTGGTAAAGGCCCAACTGGAGAAGGAAAGGCTGAAGCTGTATTACGAACAACAATTGGCGGAGGTCAATCAAGAACTACTTCGCCTCAAAGAACAAATTCAATCCCAACAGGATATGATGCGGACCACTTTGGAATATGCTTCCAATTTGGAAATCCGGTTGACCGAGGTCAAGGAAGAAGTTTCTCAAGCCACTTCTTCGCAGAAAAAATCTATTTACTAATTCTATCCTACTAGACATGAACGAGACCACAACTTTTTCTGGTATTATGGACTTTGACCTAGCTTACGAGCAGCGTTATGCTAAAGTTTGGAGTAATGCCGATAGAAAGATTTTAATCTGTGAATTACTTGCTGATTATGTTCCTATCGAAGATTTTCAGGAGGCATTTGGTGAAATTGGGAACTTGATAAAAAAGGGAGATTATACCAAGTTTATTTTTGATAAGCGTGCCTTGCGTGCATTTCATCAACCCACGATGGAGTGGTATTTTGTTCATTGGAAAAAAGAAATGCTAGGGTATGGATTGAAAACGCATCGTAAAATATTGCCTGAGGAAAAATGGTTTGAAAAAATGGTTCAAATCGCCAAAGCCCAAATTTTAATCCAGTACCCAGACCATATCATAGATCAGCTGGATATCGCCTATTGTGATACCATTGAGGAAGCAGTGTTGACCTAATGCGGCAGTTTGATTCGGAGCAATTAGCCCAACTGGATGCTTCTTACCGAAGAAATCTAATCAATTGCCTTCCCGGGTACAAGCCTCTGCTATTGATTGGCACCCAAAATGAAGCAGGAATCACTAATCTTGCCCTTTTTTCGCAGATTATTCATCTGGGAGCGGCACCCCCATTGATTGGGGTTTTATTTCGTCCACACACTGTCAAGCGGGACACCTTGGAAAATATTCTAGCTACTCGAAGTTTTACGCTCAACCAAGTTCTTCCGGAATGGCATGTCCAGGCCCATTGGACGACCGCAAATTGGGGAGAAAGCGAGTTTGACGCTACAGGATTGAAGGAGGAAAGAAAGGCAAATTTTCCCGCTCCATTTGTTGAAGGTAGCCCTGTTCAATTAGCCTGCCTACTCGAAGAAGTACAAACCCTCCAGATTAACCAAACTGTACTGGTCCTTGCACGAATCGAGCAGGTCTATGTGGCCGAAAATGGTCTCAGGGAAGACGGTACGCTTGACTACGATGCTCTGGGAACTGTTGCAGTCACAGGATTGGACGAGTACCACCAAGGGCAATCTTTGGGAAGGCTTTCTTACGCAAAACCAAGTCATTATCCTTCCAAAATTTAAGTTGATTGTGATCGGAAGTATGGATTTATTTACCAACTCTTGACTATTCTTGAACTCACCGATTTTGGACTTTATTGTCCTCCCGCCGATATTTTTATTGACCCCTGGCGGCCGGTAAAAAATGCAGTGATTACTCATGCCCATTCAGACCATGCGCGCAGAGGGATGAAGCAGTACTTGGCGCACCACCAGTCGCGAGAAGTGATGAAGTTGCGCCTAGGCAAGGACATCAACTTGCAGACCCTAGGGTATAATGAACCCATTCAAATTCAGGGAGTACAAATTTCATTGCATCCAGCTGGGCATATTCCCGGTTCAGCTCAGATACGTCTGGAATACCAAGGAAAGGTGGCTGTAGTAAGCGGAGATTACAAGGTGGAGGATGATGGACTTTCCACTCCCTTTGAACCAGTCAAATGCCATGAATTTGTTTCTGAGTGTACCTTTGGGATGCCGATTTATGACTGGGAACCGCAGGAAGTAGTATTCAACCAAATCAACGATTGGTGGAGGAGCAATGCGGAGCAAGGACTTAATTCCATTATTTTTGCTTATTCCCTAGGTAAAGCACAACGTGTTTTGAGCCATCTACAGCCTGAAATTGGAGGTATTTACATGCACGGAGTGATTGCCAATACCAACGAGGCCTTGGTAGCAGATGGATTAGCCTTGCCCAATTACATCCGTGTAAATCAAGATTTGCCCAAGTCTGCTTACAAAGGAGCAATGATTATTGCGCCCCCAGCAGTTATGAATGGCCCTTGGCTTACGAAATTCGCTCCTTACCGTACTGCGAATTGCTCTGGCTGGATGAATGTTCGCGGTATTCGAAGACGAAGTTCGCTTGATCGGGGATTTGTACTTTCAGACCATGCAGATTGGAAGGGTTTGATCTCGGCCATTCATGCTATTGAAGCCGAAAAAGTGTATTTAACGCATGGAAGCACGACTATTTTTGGAAGGTTTCTGCAGGAAGAAAAAGGAATAGATGCCGTTTCAATTCAAACTCTCTTTGGGGAAGAAGAAAAAGAATAGGGGTTGAGCCTATTGGCACACTTTATTTCTATAGTTCCAAGCTTTTCCCACTATTCTTCGTATTCTTTCATTTATTTTAAATAG
>JAURGC010000088.1 GCA_030833985.1 Algoriphagus sp.
ACCCTTCTAGCTGGATGCTTAGCTTTTGCAGCTAACTCCCAAGAAATTAACAAGTGGTCCCTCGAGGTTACTACTGGTTTCAATAAGCCAATGGCACCTTTTGCCGCTGGTTTTATTTCGCCAACCCTAAATTTGGGTCACGCAGATCTTGGTGCACGATACATGTTCAATGAGAAATTTGGAGCTAAGCTTGACTATGGATTCGGATCTTTTCAAGAGTTAGACGGCACCAAAGCCTTTGATACAAAATACTTTAGATTAAATCTTCAAGGTGTAGCCAATGTAGGTCGTATCATGAATTTTGAATCTTTCTCCAATAAACTTGGAATGTTGTTTCACATGGGTGGAGGTATTGGCGTGGTGAATCCAGAAATGTACGAATACAACTATTTCAACGATAGAGTTTATACCATGATTTTTGGATTAACTCCACAAATCAAACTTTCTGAAAAAGTTGCTTTAGTTGGTGATATTTCTACCATCTTAAATGGACGTCAGACGATTACTTTCGACGGTTCAACTGCTATTTTGCCTTCAACAATGGCAAATGCTGCTACTAACAATGGATTCTACGGCCCTAACTCCACCTGGTGGACTGGAACAATCGGGTTGAACATCTACTTAGGCAAGGCAGAGCAGCACGCAGATTGGTATATTGCTGAAAACAAATATGCGACCAAAGAAGAACTCGCTTCCCAGATTAACGGCATCAAAGATATGCTGAAAGATTCTGATGGGGATGGTGTTCCTGATTACTTGGATAAAGAACCTAACACTCCAGCTGGAGCAAGAGTTAGTCCAACTGGAGCTACACTTGACTCTGACGGTGATGGTACTCCTGATCACTTAGACAAGTGTCCATTCCAGCCAGGAGCTGCAGCTTCCAATGGATGTCCTACAGAAGTGACTAGAGACGAAGTAGATTACTTAAGAAAAGCCATCAATGACGGTTACGTTAACGTATACTATGCTTTTGATAGCTCAAAACCATTGGCTTATTCTGTCAGCGCCGCACAATACATCTCTAACTTCTTAAAAAGAAACCCAGGGGTATCTGTAGAAGTAAAAGGATATGCAGATGAATTGGGTGCTGAAGACTACAATATCAAACTATCTGAAAGTAGAGCAAAAGCAGTTTATGATTTGATTATCGCATCTGGAGTAGACGCTTCTAGAGTTTCCTACAAAGGATATGGTGAAGATACTTCCGTTGACAAATCTTCTGCAGATGCAAGACAATTGGCAAGAAGAGCTAGCTTCGAAGTCAAGTAATCTTTCTTAAAATATTTTAGAAAAGGTTGGAAATAATTCCAACCTTTTTTTTTGCAAGAATAAAACCCAAAGTTGATTTTTAAAGTACATTATGCCTGCATTGCACGTGTTTGCACTAATGTAAATCACCATTCTAACTATCGATTTAACCATGCATGAAGCATTCCTGACCTTTGTCGGGATTTACCTACTTACTATGCTCAAGTTTGTTGCAGGCCCACTATTAGGAGCAGCAGCTGGATACAGCCCATGGCAAATTATTGGAGTAAGTGTTATGGGAATGATGAGTAGCGTCACACTTTTCACCTTTCTCGGGATTCAAATTAAAAAATGGATTCACCTTACCTTTGGGAAACGGAAAAAATTGTTTACTCCAAAAAACCGAGAAATTATAAAAGTATGGAACTCCTATGGAGAACTAGGGATTGCTTTCTTAACTCCCATACTCCTGACCCCCATAGGAGGAACCTTAATTTTAGTATCTTTTGGTTCAGCAAAGCGAAAAATTATTAGCTACATGCTAATGAGCAGCTTGGCTTGGGCCATCTTTTTTAGTTTTTCTATTCAATGGCTAGTCTCTATACCTGTAATAGCTGCATTATTCAGGTAGTTCTTGGTCCGGAAGAATCTCAATATCTTGAATCAATACCCGCTTGGCGATTTTTTGACCTGTCAAGGTCGCAGCCAATCCACCCATGGCCGTCTCTTTGTAGCGGCTTTCCATAGAGGCCCCTATTTCTCCCATTGCTTCTATGCATTCATCTACAGGGATTACCGCACTGACATTGGATAAGGCGATTTGAGCAGAACTAAATGCAATTGCAGCAGCACTCGCATTTCGTACGACGCAAGGTACTTCAACCAAGCCAGCTACAGGATCGCATATTAGGCCTAACATGCACTGAATCGTAATGGCTACCGCATTAAAAAGTTGATCAGTAGTCCCACCCAAGCAATTGACAATCGCTCCTGCTGCCATCGCTGCTGCTGAACCCGTCTCAGCTTGGCAGCCACCTACTGCACCTGCCAAACTAGCCTTTTGCTCAATGATTAAGGCTATCCCAGCACCCATCAACAAGCCTTCACAAATTTGCGCATCGGTAAGACCGTGAATCTCCTGGAGCGTGACCAAAGTCCCCGGAAGAATACCAGAAGCACCAGCCGTAGGTGCAGCCACTATGCGCCCCATACAGGAGTTGACTTCCTTCGCTGCCAAAGCTCTGGAGATTAATCGCTGAAATTCTGGGGAAAGCACTGTCAATGAATTGGTATACACTTTCTTGGCTCCATTGGCAATCATTCCCGATCGGGAACTCATTTCCTGTTCCAAGCCTGTCTTTACCGCATCCTTCATCACTTGGTAGGCCTGCTGGATACCTTGCCAAATCTGCTCCTTTGTAGCTCCCTTTTGAGTTACCTCGTAATCAAGCACTACATCCACAAGAGAGAGCGACTGCTCCTCGCTATATTTTTTCCATCCGCTAAAACTATCAAATAGAAAGGACATGGTTCTTTGGGTTTATCTCTTTATAATGAAGGTAGGGGGCTCCGGTCAACTTAAAAATCGAAATTAATGGTTTGAATAAGCCCTGGATCCAAACTCAATGCTACCGGGCAAGTTCGAGCAGCATTTTTTAATTTTTGACTAAATGAAGCACTGAATGGGGCACCAGACCAATGAAAGTCAACTTGAATTTCTTTGATTTTTCTAGGACTGCTTTCCATAATCTTGGTGACTTCCCAGGAAAGCCCTTCTAGGGAGATTCCATCTCGCTCAGCGACAATCCCCATAATCGTCACCATACAACTGCCTAAAGCAGCACAAACCAAGTCAGTTGGAGAAAAAGCCTCTCCCTTCCCGTTGTTATCCAGTGGAGCATCTGTAATCAACGCCTTTCCAGAAAGAATATGGATTGCTTGGGTCCTCAAGTTCCCTAAGTATGAACTTTTTATAGTGGGCATAAACTCTTACTTTTGAAATTCAGTTGTATAGATATCTAATCAAAAATAGAGCATTATTTTCGACCAACACGAATGAATAAGCTGAATTTTCTATTCCCTTTATTTTTCTTGCTGTTTTCACTACCTGCACTTGCGCAGCGAGAGGATACTGGCAATTACGAATACGATAAAGAGTACCTTTTTGGGGTAAATAAAAATACAAATGGGGGAATGATCGGTGGCATTGCCCTCAAAATAGGAACCCGGATCGATGATTCTCAATTTTCCTTTTTTGGAATTGAACTAGCCAATGTTAAACATCCGAAAGAAGTTCGCTACACCACTGTAACAGGGAATAATTACATATTTGGAAAATCCAACTACCTCTATGCCATTCGACCACACTACGGAAGAGAGGTTGTCTTATTTAAAAAAGCACCAAATCAGGGTGTTCAAGTCTCTGTACTAGCCGCACTAGGTCCTTCATTTGGGCTCATCTCCCCTTACTTTATTGAATATGCGCTCAACCGTGTAGAGACCGTGGTAGAGCCTTACAACCCCGACATTCACCAAAGTAAATTCAATATCTTGGGTAGTGGGCGATTGTTGGAAGGAGTAGGTCAATCCAAACTTGCCGTCGGTGGAATGGCTAAAGCAGCCCTTTTCTTTGAATTTGGGGTATTTAAAAGCAATGCCACTGGACTAGAGGTTGGGTACCAGTTGGAAGGTTACCAAAAAGAAATCCCACTTATCCTACGCGCCGAAAACCAACAATTCTTTCAATCAGCCTACTTTACGCTTTTTTTTGGATTCAGAAAATAATTATACATACCCAAATTTATCGACCCTAACATACCTTTGTACAAATATTCCGCTATGATTGAATTACCTGTAATTTCTGAAGAAGCCACTAGACGTAAAAAGCCCGATTGGCTTCGGGTGAAGCTACCTGTCGGGAATGAATATGCTAAGGTTCGAAAATTGGTAGATCAACATAAATTACACACCATCTGTGAAAGCGGGAACTGTCCCAATATGGGAGAATGTTGGGGGGCAGGAACAGCAACCTTCATGATTTTGGGGAACGTTTGTACACGATCTTGTTCCTTCTGTGCCGTAGCCACAGGTAGACCCAATGAATACGATACCGATGAACCAAGACGAGTAGCGGAAGCCATTCAATTGATGGGGGTAAAGCATGCCGTTATCACTTCGGTAAATCGAGATGAATTGAAGGATCGAGGTGCTGAAATATGGTACCAGACCGTAGTATTGACCAAGGAATTATCTCCTTCCACCACCATCGAAACGCTTATTCCTGATGTAAAGAGCAATTGGGACGCCCTTTACCGCATGATAGAGGGAGGCCAAGAGGTGATTTCTCACAACATGGAAACTGTGGGCAGACTTTACCGAATGGTACGCCCACAAGCAAAATACGAGCGCTCCTTGGAACAAATAAAACTAACCAAAGCCGCTGGAAAGCGTACCAAAACAGGGATCATGCTGGGACTAGGAGAATCTAAAGAAGAAGTCTATCAAGCTATGGATGATTTGGCAGCAAATGGCTGTGATATCCTAACCCTTGGCCAATACCTGCAGCCCACCAAAATGCACATCGAGGTAGCGGAATTTATCCATCCCGATACCTTTGCGCATTACCAAGAAGAAGGACTACGAAGGGGATTAAAGTATGTGGAATCAGGTCCATTGGTCCGATCCTCCTATCATGCCGAACGACACGTACATGTGTAAGACATCAACAGCAAAAGGCCCCGAACGGGGCCTTTTGTTTAGATGAGCTTGAATCAATTTGCGTATTCCTCTACTGGAATACAGCTACAAATCAAATTACGATCACCATAAGCAGAATCTATCCTTCTTACTGAAGGCCAAAACTTATTTTCTTTTACGAAAGCTGCAGGGAAGACTGCTTTCTCTCTGGAGTAAGGCAAGTCCCAGCTTCCCGTCAATACCATGGAAGCAGTATGTGGTGCATTTTTAAGCACATTCTCTACTCGATCAGCCTTACCATCTTCAATTTCTTGGATCTCAGCACGAATAGCAAGCATTGCATCACAAAACTTGTCTAACTCTGCTTTGGTTTCAGATTCGGTAGGTTCTATCATCAAGGTTCCTGCCACGGGGAAGGATACGGTAGGAGCATGGAATCCATAATCCATCAAGCGCTTAGCTATATCTTCTACCTCCACTCCAACTTCTTTGAAGGAACGGCAATCGACGATCATTTCATGGGCCGCACGGCCTTTAGAACCTGTGTAAAGCAATGGATAATATCCACTCAAGCGCTCCTTGATGTAATTGGCATTCAAAATCGCCATCTGAGTAGCACGTGTAAGTCCATCGCCCCCCATCATGGAGATGTAAGCATAGGAAATTGGAAGAATACTTGCACTTCCATAAGGTGCGGATGAAATTGAAGAAACCGGATGTTCTCCACCTGTTTTCACCAAAGGATTACCTGGCAAGAAAGGAGCAAGGTGAGCTGCTACACAAATTGGACCCATCCCAGGGCCACCTCCACCGTGAGGAATGCAAAAAGTCTTGTGCAGGTTGAGATGGCATACATCTGCACCTATTCGACCTGGAGAAGTTACTCCCACCTGTGCATTCATGTTGGCTCCATCCATATACACTTGACCTCCATAGGAATGTATAGTCGCACATATTTCTTGAATTGCTTCTTCAAATACCCCGTGTGTGGATGGATAGGTTACCATCAAGCAGGAAAGTTCGGACGCATGTTCTTCAGCCCTTGCTTTTAGATCGGCAACATCAATATTTCCCTTCTCGTCACAACCCACTAAAACCACTCTCATGCCAGCCATTACTGCAGAGGCAGGATTGGTGCCGTGTGCAGAAGTAGGGATCAAAGCCACGTTACGGTGCCCTTCTCCTCGATGAAGGTGGTAAGCACGGATGACCATTAAACCTGCATATTCGCCTTGCGCACCAGAGTTTGGCTGCAAGGAAGTATCCGCAAATCCGGTGATTTCAGTCAACCAGGTTCTAAGGTTGGCAAACAACTCCTGATACCCCTCGGTCTGGTCTATAGGTGCAAAAGGGTGAATTTGACCAAATTCTGGCCAAGTTACCGGAATCATTTCAGCTGTCGCATTCAACTTCATGGTGCAAGAGCCCAGTGAGATCATGGAATGCACCAAAGATAGATCCTTGGATTCTAGCTTCTTGATGTAGCGGAGCATCTCGTGCTCACTGTGGTTGGTATTGAATACCGGATGCGTGAGGTAGGAAGAAGTTCGAACAAGTGCTGCAGGCCATTCCAAGTGTAGGGAGTTGGCCATTTCAGAAGTAAATGGAGAGGCTTGACCCTTCGCATTGGAAAACAAGGAAAGAACGAGTTCGGCATCTGCGGTAGTTTTTGCTTCATCAAAAGCAATAAAAATTATCCCTTCCTCGTATCTGAAATTGACTTGAGCAGCCTCTGCAAGCTCTTTTACCTTGGATTGGGTGATTGCATCAACTTGGACTTTTAAGGTGTCGAAGTAGGCGCTCGTTCCTAGTGCGAACCCAAGTTTGGCCAAACCTTGTGCCGTTAACTTAGCAAGTCCATGGGTGCGGAGCGCAATATTTTTTAATCCTTCCGGACCATGATACACAGCATAAAAACTTGACATCACTGCTAGCAATACCTGTGCTGTACAAATGTTTGAAGTTGCTTTTTCTCGCTTGATGTGCTGCTCACGAGTTTGTAGCGCCATGCGGTAAGCTTTGTTTCCAGCCCGATCTATGGATACCCCAATGATACGACCAGGAATCTGACGCTTAAATTCTTCTTTTGTTGCAAAAAATGCAGAATGTGGTCCACCATATCCCATGGGTACGCCAAAACGCTGGGCAGATCCGACGACCACGTCAGCACCCATTTCTCCTGGAGGCGTCAACAAGGTCAAGGCCAATAAGTCTGACGCAAAAGCAGTCAATACCTTATTTTCTTTGGCAGCAGCAACTAGCGCAGTGTAATCCACTATTTCTCCATCTACATTTGGGTACTGGAACATGGCCCCATACAATTCTGGATCCGTCAAATCCAAAGAAGCCAAAGGCCCAAACACCAAATTGATACCTATAGGTTCTGCTCGAGTAATCAAAAGCGCTTTGGTCTGAGGAAATACTTTTTCGTCTACGAAGTAAGTATTTGCATTTTTCTTATCCCGAGGCTTCACGGCATGAAGCATAGTCATGGCTTCCGCTGCAGCAGTACCCTCATCGAGTAAAGATGCGTTGGCTAATTCCATACCGGTGAGTTCAATGACTACCGTCTGGAAGTTAATCAATGCCTCCAATCTACCTTGCGCAATTTCTGCTTGGTAAGGGGTATAAGCCGTATACCACCCTGGGTTTTCCAACACATTCCGTAGTATCACCCCTGGCACCAACGTGTCGTAATACCCTAAACCAATGAAGGAATTAAAAACTTTGTTTTTAGCAGCTAATTTTTTGAAATTTTTCAAAAATTCAGACTCTAGCTGGGCAGCAGGAAGCTGAAGAGGACGCTCCAATTGAATAGATTCAGGAACGGTTTGATTGATCAGTTCGGTCAAGCTTGAGGCTCCGATTTTCTCCAACATCGCTGCAATTTCCGCTTCTGTCGGGCCATTGTGTCTGCTCTCAAATTTGACAGCAGTGTTAAGATTGATCTGCATAAGTAAGGGGTAAAACGTATGAATTAGTTGGGTATAAATTCTTTCCGATTTTATGTGCACAAAGGTATACTTTCCGATAGGAATTGCCGAGGAGCAGCTCTAAAATTTTATTTATAACACGCAGAATTGACAAGCGGTTTTTTTGAGGGCAAAAAAATTAAGTAGTTTAGGGAATTAATTGAAAAAATATGAAAAATAAATACCTGTTGACTGCTTTTTTGGGTCTTGCAACCCTAACCGCAGCTTGGGCTCAAAATCCAGTTCAAGTAAAATATGCCAACACCATTACTGTAGATGATCTCACCAAGCACCTGACCTATTTAGCATCTGATGAGATGAAGGGGCGTGACACTGGTTCTCCTGAAGGAAAAATTGCTGCCAACTACCTGGCAGATTTCTACAAAGGATTGGGACTAACAGCTCCAAATGGGGGTAGTTACTTTCAAAACGTTCCTTTGGTAAGTTCCCGATTCACACAAGTCAGTCTTCAGATCGGAAAAACCAAGTTGTTGGAAAACACCGACTTTGTATTTACTGGAGATGGTAATCTAGCCAAAGCTGTTAAAACGGACCTAGTGTTTTTGGGCCTAGCAAACGATGAAAACCTTGCCAAAGTGGATGTTAAGGGCAAGCTTGTAGGTTTGTGGGCTGTAGGGGTACGGAGCAATGACTTGGTCACCAAGGTAATGGAAGCAGGGGCTGCTGGCATCGTGATAGTAACTATGGAAGGACAAGCTAATTTTGACCGAATCGCCAATCGTTACAAGTCTATGGCTGGCAATGGCCGAATTGGCTTTGATCAGGAGATCAAGCAGCGCCCAGTATTTATGGTGAGTTCAGACAAAATGGCCCAATTGTTTGGTGCATCTGTAGAAACATTAAAGGAAGCCGCAAAAAGCAATCCTGAATCCATTGCCTCGCAAAAAGCAAACTACCATATTGTCAAAACCAAAACCCCAGTAGAGGCAGTCAATGTAATGGGCTTTTTGGAGGGAACAGATAAAAAAGAAGAGGTATTGGTGATATCTTCCCACTACGACCACGTGGGTGTAAGTTCCACAGGAGAGGTCTTCAATGGTGCGGATGACGACGGCTCGGGAACAGTTTCCGTAATGGAAATTGCTGAGGCCTTTGCCTTAGCAGCAAAGGATGGAGTGAAGCCTCGAAGAAGCATCTTATTTTTGAATGTGACCGGGGAAGAAAAAGGATTGTTGGGTTCAGAGTATTACTCAGAGCACCCAGTATTTCCAATTGCGAACACCGTCAACAATATCAACATTGACATGGTAGGACGTATAGATTACGAATACCAAAAGGAAGAAAATAAAGACTATGTATATGTGATTGGTTCGGAGATGCTTTCCTCTCACCTAAAAAAGATTAACGAGTACAACAACATAACTTATACCAATCTAATTCTGGATTATCGCTACGATGCGGAAGACGATCCGAACCGTTTTTATTACCGTTCAGACCACTACAATTTTGCCAAGTTCAACATCCCTGTAATCTTCTTCTTTAATGGGGTGCACGACGACTACCACCAAGTAACCGACACGGTAGACAAAATTGAATTCCCTTTGATGAGCAAACGTGCACATTTGATCTTTCACACCGCTTGGGACCTTGCCAATAGAGAGCAACGCACCCCAGTAGACGGAACCAATACCCGCACAGACCGATAAAGAAAGAGCCCGAAAATTTCGGGCTCTTTCTTTATCCTCTTTTTTAAAAACAACTGAGAAACTTAGTTCTCAGCTTGTCCTCTATTCTTTTGATTTTTCGTCTTCAGCTGATTTCTATTTGGTTTTTTTTGCTTTTTTCTTGCCTTTACTTTCTCCCCTTTGCCAATATTTTGCTTAGGCCGTTCTTTTTTCTCATGAAAAGCTCCTTTGTAGTCTGGATTATCGCGCTGCTTAAGTCGGTCCAATTCACGCTCGTAACCCTGTTTCTCTTCAAATGGTGTTGGCGGCACTTCCACACCATCAGGTATGGAAAGGACTTCTACCTCCATTCGGATTAGTTCTTCAATTTTTTCAAAATGATATCCTTCCGCAGGATTAATAAAAGTGATGGCCTTGCCTTCATTCTCTGCTCTACCCGTCCGCCCTATGCGGTGTACATAATCTTCATAAATGAGGGGTACATCAAAGTTAATCACGTGTGAGACCAAAGTAACATCAAGCCCTCGAGATGCTACGTCTGTAGCCACTAGGATTCGTACTTCCCCTGCTTTGAAATCTTCCATGGAATTGATTCGTGTATTCTGACCTTTGTTGGCATGAATGACACGAATTTCCCCAAAATGCCTCCTCTCCAAAAATGAATAGACAGATTCTGCATTTTTTCTACTTCGAGTAAAAATCATGGCTCGATTGATCTCCTCGTTTTCGAGCAAATGAGC